>NZ_CP015249.1:3176156-3493772 GCF_001632775.1 Dokdonella koreensis DS-123 | reverse complement strand
CCGCCTCGGCGATCGCGCCTTGCCGGCGCAGCGCCTGCGTGAGAACCCTCCAGCCCCCGCTGTGGCCGCGGGCATAGTGCGGCGCCGAGAGCGCCGGTGCGGCGCGCAGTTCGGTCACGCGCGTAGCCAGGGCGACGGCGGCGGTCCAGTCCTCGCGCACCAGCGCAAGCTGCGCCTGGTTCGCGAGCAGGGCCGAGTAGAGGTCCGCCTGGCGCGCCGGATCGATGGCCGCTGCCGCCGCATCGAGATCGCGCTGCGCCTCGTCCAGCCGGCCGCTGGCGATCAGGGCGCGTACCTCGTGCAGGCGCGCCGACCAGTCCGCGTCCCAGGTGGTACCGAGCACGAGCCGCGCATGCCCGGCGACGGCGAGCGCGTCGCGCGGCTGCAGCATCGCCATGTGCAGGTAGATCTTGTTGCCGAACGCGGCACGCAGGACGTCGCCCGGCGGGAAGCGCTCCAGGCGCGCGATCGCCCGGTCCTGCAGGGCCTGCGCCTCGGCGAAGCGATGGCGTGCGATCAGGGTTCCCGCCTGCGACGCCTCCAGCTCCGCCAGGCCCAGCGTATCGCCGGCCAGTTCCATCGCGATCCGCGCCTGCGCGAAGTCGCCATCGGCCTCCGCGTCGTTGCCTTCGACCGCATGCAGGACCGCGCGGCTGCGCATGGCGGAGCCGTAGATCAACGAGAGATGTGCCTGCTGGGCGATCCGGATCGTTTCGTTCAGGCGGTCGCGTGCCGCGTCGTTGCGGTTATCGAGGAAGTCCAGCGCTGCCAGGCCGAACAGCGCGCGGCTGTGCGTCTCCGCATCCAGCGGGCGTTGTGCCCGATCGTCCAGCACCGATTGCAGCAGCGTGCGTGCCGCCTCGGTGCGGCCGGCGGCGACTTCCAGCTCGGCCTTGCGCACGCGCAGCGGTGCCGAGTCGCCCAGCGCCGGCGGGATCGCGCCGAGCAGCTGCCGGGCGGTGTCGTCGTCATGGCCGTCCATCGCCGCGTCGACGCGCCGGATCAGCGTTTCCTCGTCGAGGGTGGCGCCGGGCGCGTCGGTGCCGGGCGTGCGGCCGAGCAGTACCAGCACGCGATCCGCCGCCGCGCGCGCGCCTGCGATCGCATCGGCGGCGTGCACTTCCACTTCGCGCGTGTCGCCGTCCGTGCCCTTCACCTCGACGTGCAGGCGCCACCCCGTCGGCGTCTTGCGCAGCGAGGGCGCGACGATGAGGCGCGCGCCGGTGGCTGCCCGCACGGTGGCGGGATCGACCGCCTCGACGGCATCGTTCTTCGCCAGCGCGACGATGTTGCTGCTCGGCACGGCGGCCAGTCCGCCGTCATGCAGGCGCGTGGCGATCAGGTCCATCAGGCCCAGGCGCAGCCAGGCCCATTCGCTGTCCAGGGTACCGTCGATGCGGACCGGCAGGACCGCCAGGCGCGCCGGTCCCGGCACCGGTTCGAGCGCGGTGCCCGGCGCGGCCGAAGCGGCGGGCGCGGAAACCGGTTCTTCACGGTCGCCGCGAATCAGCCGGGACAGGGGTGGCAGCAGGACGCCCACCAGCACGAGCACGACGAGGCCGCCGATCACGCCCAGGCGGCGCCTCGTCCGTGACGACCCGGTGACCGGCCCCGACGGCGCCGGCAGCGGCGGTGCGGCTGGCACGGCCTCGACCGGCCCGGCGTCCGGCAGGTCCGGCCGCAGTTCGGCCACCCAGCGGTAACCGAAGCGCGGCACCGTGCGGATGACCTCCTGGTCGCTGCCGGTGTCGTTGACGACACGGCGCAGGCTGCGGATCAGCTGGTCGAGCTGGTTGTCGGTGACATCGGCCTTGCCCCAGACAGCGGCGCCGAGTTCGTCGCGGCCGACCGCGCGATCGCGGTGCTCGACCAGCCAGGCCAGGCAGTCGAACACCTTCGGCGACATCGGGACGAGCTGGCCGTCGCGATGCAGTTCGCGAGCGGCGAGATCCAGGCGGCAGGTACCGAAGCGGAAAACCGAGGGAGACGCATGCATCGGCCGAGTGTAGCCCGCACGGCGACCCGGGCCGAGCCGCGCCGCCGCAACGCGATGAACACCGGCTGCGTTCCGCCGCTGGTCCGGATGGCCGGCGCGTCTGTTCCAGTGCTTGCAGCGGCCGGCGGCCGACCCGGCCGGATCAGGCGACGAGCGCGTTTCAGCGTCGCGGCGGGTCGGGCACGAAGGCGCCCGGGAACGGCACCGGTTCGCGCTCGGCGACCGGGCGGACGATGATGCCGCGGGCGACCAGGTTGCGGTAGCTGTCGTACCCGATCGCGACCTGCTCGGCCGGCCGGCTGCTGGCGCGCACGAACCGGGTCTGCGTGACGGTCGAGGTCTCGCGCTCGCCGTGACCGGTGCCGAGCCGCTCGGCCGGCCGCGCGGCCGATGCCTGCGCGCGTTGCGGTACCGCGTCGGCGGCTTCGGCTTCCTCGCGCGGTGCGGCCGGAGCGGCGGCCGGCGCTTCGCCGGCGGAGACCTGCGGTGTGCGCTTGCGTTCGATCGGCACCTGCCGTTCTTCGAACACGGCCACGCCGATCACGCCGACGTTGGCCGGGCGTCCGGTTTGCGAGGCGTAGCTGTCGGGCAGGGCGGTAAACGTGAACTGCGCGACCTCGTCCAGGCTCTTGCGCCAGCCGAGGATCTGGGTCGACTCCCACGGGCCGAGCACGTAGCCGCCCTGGTCGGGGCTGGCCGTCTCGCCGGTCACCGCATTGACGCCGTCCACCGACAGCACGGCCAGCACGCGGGCGCCGCTGCGATTGGTCAGGCGCACCGCATAGCGGTGGCCCGGCACGCCGGCGACGTGGGCGCGGCCCTCCTTGTAATGCGGCGCCAGGGGCTGGCCGGTATCGCGGTCGACGACGGTCAGGTCGATCAGGCGGGCGGGCCGCGCGAAGGCGGCGGGCGCGGTGGCGACGGCGAACAGCGTGGAAAGCAGGACGAGGGACGGCAGGGCGCGGGCGACGTGCATGGAACACCTCCGGTGTGGGGACGGAACCTGCAACGTGCCGCCGCCGCCGCCGGGGTTTGCGGCCGGCGCCATGCGCGGCGCATGGCGGCCGGCGCCGATTCGAGCGAAACTTGCGCACCCATTCCCAGCACGACGAAGGCAGCGCGTGAACAAAGTCCATGCAAACGCGGCGGAGGCACTGAACGGCTTGCTGTTCGACCGCATGACCATCGCCGCCGGCGGTTTCGGCCTCTGCGGCATCCCGGAGAACCTGATCGGCGCGCTGCTCGCAGCCGGGACCCGCGAGCTGACGATCGTCGGCAACAACGCCGGCGTCGACGATTTCGGCATGGGGCCGCTGCTCAAGACCCGCCAGGTCAAGAAGGTGGTCGCGTCCTATGTCGGCGAGAACAAGGAGTTCGAGCGGCAGGTCCTCGCCGGCGAGCTGGAGCTGGAACTGGTGCCGCAGGGCACGCTGGCCGAGCGCCTGCGCGCCGGCGGTGCCGGCATCCCGGGCTTCTACACGCGCACCGCGTTCGGCACCAAGCTGGCCGAGGGCCGCGAGACCCGCGTCTTCGACGGCAAGGAGTACGTGCTGGAAGAAGGCATCCGCACCGACGTCGCGCTGATCAAGGCCTGGAAGGGCGATGCGCTCGGCAACCTGGTGTTCCGCAAGACCGCGCGCAACTTCAACCCGATGATCGCCACCTGCGGCAAGGTCTGCGTGGCCGAGGTGGAGGAACTGGTCGAGGTCGGTACGCTCGAGCCGGACCAGGTCCACGTGCCGGGCATCTACGTCGACCGCATCATCCAGGGCGAGAAGTACGAGAAGCGCATCGAGTTCCGCACCGTCGCCGGCGCCAATACCGGCAAGGAAAGCCCGCTGCGCATGGCGATGGCGCAGCGCGCGGCGCGCGAGCTGCGCGACGGCTACTACGTCAACCTCGGCATCGGCATCCCGACCCTGGTCGCGAACTTCATCCCGTCCGGCATGGACGTGACGCTGCAGTCGGAGAACGGCCTGCTCGGCATCGGCCCGTTCCCGGATGACGCGGCCGTCGACGCCGACCTCATCAACGCCGGCAAGCAGACGATCACCGCGCTGCCCGGCGCGAGCTTCTTCTCCAGCGCCGACTCGTTCGCGATGATCCGCGGCGGCCATATCGACCTGTCGATCCTCGGCGGCCTGGAGGTCTCGGTGACCGGCGACCTGGCCAACTGGATGGTGCCCGGCAAGATGGTCAAGGGGCCGGGTGGCGCGATGGACCTGGTCAGCGGCGTCAAGCGTGTCGTCGTGCTGATGGAGCACAACGCGAAGGACGGCACGCCGAAGATCCGCAACGAATGCACGCTGCCGATCACCGGCAAGCAGGTCGTGGACCTGATCATCACCGATCTGGCGGTGTTCGAGGTGGAACGCGGCAAGGGCCTGAAGCTGATCGAGCTGCAGCCGGGCGTCAGCGTGGCCGATGTCCGCGCCAAGACCGAATGCGCGTTCGCGGTGGCGCCGGGCCTGGAATAGGCGCCGCCCGCCGGCGGCTGCGTGCAAGGCGCAGCCGCCGCACTGCAAATCGATACTCCTGGGTATTTTAATCGGCAGGTGGGCTGGCTATGCTCGGGTGGCCGCTGCTGCCGGCGCGTGTCTGCGTGTCCCGGCGGTCGGCGGCGGTCCCGTGCGGTTTCACCGGCCGGCGTGGACCAGCCTCGTACGAAGGCATGACGCGGATCCACCCGGGTCCGGTCGACCCACGAACCGGAGGTGGACGATGGTCACGTTGACCGTGAACGGCCGCGAGCAGCGCTTCGACGGCAATCCCGAAATGCCCCTGCTGTGGTATTTGCGCGACGTGCTGGGCCTGACCGGGTCCAAGTACGGCTGCGGCATGGCGCTGTGCGGCGCCTGCACGATCCACCTCGACGGCGTCGCGATGCGCGCTTGCGTGACGCCGGTCTCCGCGGCACAGGGCCGCACCGTCACCACGATCGAAGGCCTTTCGGCCGACGGCAGCCATCCGGTGCAGCAGGCCTGGACCGAACTGAACGTGGCCCAGTGCGGCTACTGCCAGTGCGGCCAGATCATGCAGGCCGCGTCCCTTTTGAAGGACAAGCCCAAGCCGAGCGACGCCGACATCGATGCGGCGATGGTCGGCAACCTGTGCCGCTGCGGCACCTACACGCGGATCCGCGCGGCGATCCACCTGGCGGTGGAAAAGACCGGAGGTGGCGCATGACGCCCGACGGGATGACGCCGCGGTACGCCGCGGAAGACGCGGCGGCGTCCGTGACGGACACCGGCGCTGGCGTGGTCACCAATGTCAGCCGGCGCGCCTTCCTGCTCGGCCTCGGTGCCGGCGCGCTGGTGCTGGCGGTGGCACCGGCGATCGCCGCCGACCCGCCGCGCCGCTACGGCGGCGACGGCATGCCCGGCGGCCTCAAGGACGATCCGCGGCTGTTCGTCGCGATCGCCGCCGACGGCACGGTCACGATCATCAACCATCGCGCCGAGATGGGGCAGGGCGTGCGCACCAGCGTGCCGCTGATCGTCGCCGACGAGCTGGAGGCCGACTGGACGCGCGTGAAGGTGCAGCAGGCGCCGGGTGACGAGACCAAGTACGGCAACCAGAACACCGACGGCTCGCGCTCGGTCCGCCACAACTTCGAGCCGCTGCGCCGCGCCGGTGCGGCCGCGCGGCAGATGCTGGTCGCCGCCGCGGCGGCGCGCTGGAAGGTGCCGGCCGCCGAGGTCGTCGCGCAGAACCACACGCTTTCGCACGCGGCCAGCGGCCGGCGCGCCGGCTACGGCGAGTTCGCGGCGGACGCCGCCGCGCTGCCGGTGCCGACCGGCACGGCGCTCAAGCTCAAGACGCCGGCCCAGTTCCGCTACATCGGCAAGGGCAAGGTCGGCCTGATCGACAATCGCGACATCGTGACCGGCAAGGCGCAGTACGGCATCGACACGCGCCTGCCCGGCATGGTCTATGCGGTCGTCGCGCGGCCGCCGGTCTACGGCGGCAAGGTCAAGCGCCACGACGCGGCGGCGGCACTGAAGGTGCCCGGCGTGCTCAAGGTCGTGCCGCTGGACGGCGCGCCGATCCCGTCGGCGTTCTTCCCGCTCGGCGGCATCGCCGTCGTGGCCGAGAACACCTGGGCGGCGATCGAGGGTCGCAAGGCGCTGACGATCGAATGGGACAACGGCCCCAATGCCGGCTACGACTCGGCCGCCTACCGCGCGGCGCTGGAGACCGCCTCGCGCGCGCCGGGCGAACTCGTCTACGACCGCGGCGACACCTACGGCGCCCTGGCCAAGGCCGAGCGCAAGATCGCGGCGGAGTACTACGTCCCGCACCTGGCGCATGCGCCGATGGAGCCGCCGGCCGCGGTCGCGCGCGTCGGCGCCGATGCCGCGGAGGCCTGGGCCTGCGTGCAGGCACCACAGGCCGGTCGCGCGCTGCTGGCGGGCCTGCTTAAGCTGCCCGAGGAGCGCGTGACGATCCACCAGACCCTGCTCGGCGGCGGCTTCGGCCGCAAGTCCAAGCCGGACTTCATCGCCGAGGCCGCACTGCTGTCGCGCGCGATGGACGGCAAGCCGGTCAAGCTGACCTGGACGCGCGAAGACGACATCGTCAACGACTACTTCCACACCGTCTCGCTGGAGCGCATCGAGGCCGCCGTGGACGCCGACGGCAAGCCGCTGGCCTGGCTGCATCGCAGTGCGGCGCCGTCGATCGGCTCGCTGTTCGGTCCGGATCCCAAGCACCAGCGTGACTTCGAGCTCGGCCAGGGCCTGACCGACCTGGCCACGGCCGTGCCGAACTACCGCATTGAGAATCCCGAGGCCGCGGCGCATACGCGCATCGGCTGGTTCCGCTCGGTCTACAACATCCCGCACGCGTTCGCCACGCAGTCGGCGGTGGCGGAGCTGGCGCACGCGGCGGGCCGCGACCCGAAGGATTTCCTGCTCGACTTCATCGGCCCGGCACGCCGGGTCGATCCGACCACGATGAAGACGCCGAACTACGGCGAGGACCCGGCCAGGTACCCGCTCGATGCCGGGCGCCTGCGCCGCGTGGCCGAGGTCGTCGCCAAGGCGGCCGGCTGGGGCCGCGCGCTGCCGCGCGGGAAGGGCCTCGGGATCGCCGCCCACCGCAGCTTCGTCAGCTACACGGCGGTGGTCGTCGAGGTCGAGGTGGCCGACGATGGCACGATCGTGATCCCGCGCGTGGACATCGCGATCGACTGCGGGCCGCAGGTCAATCCCGAGCGCGTGCGCTCGCAGATGGAAGGCGCGGTGATCCAGGGCATCGGCCTGGCGACGATCGGCGAGATCCGCTTCGCCGAGGGCCGTGCCGTGCAGAGCAACTTCCACGACTACCTGCTGCCGCGCATCGACGCCGCGCCGCGCGCGATCCACGTGCATGCGGTCGGTGCCGACGACTATGCCGTGCCGCTCGGCGGCGTCGGCGAGCCGGGCCTGCCGCCGGTCGCGCCAGCGCTGGCCAACGCGGTGTTCGCCGCGACCGGCCGGCGCATCCGCAGCCTGCCGATCGACACGCAGCTGGCCGGCTGGAACGCGACCGGCACGGCTGCCGGCTGAGCGCATCGAGGCGCGCCGATGGCCGTGATCTGCGATGCGAACGGGACCGCCGGCCTGCCGGTGGCCGTTCGATCCGGCACGGGCGCCGGCGGTCCGCGCGCGGTGGTGGAGGCCCTGCTGGCGGCGGCACATGCGGGCGTGCCGGCGGTGCTCGGCCTGGTCGTGGACACCAACGGGTCGACCTACGCCAAGCCGGGCGCGCTGCTGTGCGTCGCCGAGGGCGCGCGCGTCGGCTGGATCAGCGGCGGCTGCCTCGAATCCTCGCTGGAGGCCAGCGCCCGCGCCCAGCTCGCCGCGCGCCAGGCCGGCGTCGTCGAGTACGACACGCGCGATGACGCCGATCTTCTCGTCGGCAGCGGCATCGGGTGCCGCGGTGTCGTGCGTATCGCACTGGTGCCGCTGACGCTGGTGGCCGGCATCGCTGCACCGCTGGAGGCCTGGACGCGGCAGGCCCGCGACCTGGACGTGGCCCTGCTGGCGACCGGCGAGCTGATCGTGCGCGCCGGCGAGGTCGGCGGGCGCTGGATGCCGCCCTGGGAACCCGCGGCCGTGGCCGCGCTCGACGGTGACCGCCACCTGCGTATCGCGCGTGCGCCGCGCCTGCTCGTGTTCGGGGCCGGGCCGGAATCGGCCACGCTGCTGCCGTGGCTGCGCCAGCTCGGCTGGTACGTGGACGTCGCCGAGCGCCGCCCGCGCTGGGATGCGGCGGCCGCGCACGCGGATCGGCACCTGCAGGTGCCGCCCGGCACGGTGCTGGCCGACGCGCAGCACGACGCCGCGCTGGTGATGAACCACGATTTCGAGCTCGACCGCGAGGCGCTCGAGCACCTGGCGGCGGCGCCGATTCCGTGGATCGGCCTGCTCGGTCCGCCGGCGCGCCGCGACGACCTGCTGCGCCTGCTCGGCCCGGCGGCCGCCGCGGCGCTGCAACCGCGCCTGCATGCGCCGGTCGGTCTCGACCTCGGCGGCCGCGGCCCGGAAGCCATCGCCCTGGCGATCACCGCGCAGTTGCACGCCTGGCGCCATGGCGGCGGCTGATCACGCCGCGATCGTGCTGGCGGCCGGCCGCAGCCGCCGCCTGGGGCGCCCCAAGCAATTGCTGCGTGTCGACGGCGTCAGCCTCCTGCGCCGCACGGTCGCTGCCGTGCTGGCGACCCAGCCGGTCCTCGTCGGCGTGGTGCTGGCGGCCGATGCGCCGGCGGTCGCCGCCGAGATCGCCGGACTGCCGGTCGTGACCTGGTTCAACCCGATGCCGGACGCCGGCCTGTCCGGCTCGCTGCGCGTCGCCGCATGCGCGCTCGCCGCCCATGCGGGGCCGACACTGATCGTCGGCGTCGATCAGCCGCGCCTGGGGACCGATCACCTGGAGGCGCTGTTGCAGGCCGGTCGCGTGCACGGCGGCGACGTCGTCACCGGCTACGGGCCGGCGTTCGGCATCCCCGCGCGGGTCACCGCGGCGACGCTGGCCCAGGCGATGGACTTGAGCGGTGACGGCGGCCTCAAGCGGCTCTGGCTGGCCGCGCCGCCGCAGCGCGTGCAGGCCGATGCGCTGGGGTTCGACCTCGATACGCCGGCCGATCTCGCCGTGGCGGTCGCGCGCGGCTGGATCGACGCCTGAGGCCGGCCGGCGGGGGTCAGCCGTCCGCGTCGCGGCGCGCGATCGCCCGCGTGGTCGCCAGCCCGATCAGGCGCGAGACGACCAGGGCGATGTACATGACGCCGGCGAACTGCTCGAGCATCACCAGGGCGCGCGCCTGCGCGCGCACCGGGATGATGTCGCTGAGGCCCACGCCCGACAGCGTGCTGAAGCTCAGGAACAGCAGTTCCATCCAGCTGCGCGGGGCGTCCGGCGCCGTCGCCGCGATGAAGCTGCCGGGAAACCATTGCTGGCAGACCAGGTACGCGAACGCGAAGGCCCAGGCCAGCAGCGTGAACGTGGCGCCGGCCGCGAACAGCTCGTCGCCGGTGACGCGATGGTCGCGCAGCATGTAGGCGGTGAGGCCGCCGGCGGCGTACAGGTAGAGCGCACCTTCGAGCACCTGGGCCGCCGTCGCCAGCGATGGCGGCCCCAGCCCGGTGCCGGCGAGCAGCGACAGCGCCACCGCCGGCGCGGCCAGCAGCCAGGCGATCCAGTTGATCGCCGGGCTGCGGTTGATGACCCACAGCGCCAGCGCCAGCACCAGGATGCCGAACGCACCGAACACCGCGCGGCCGGCGGCGGCGTGTTCCATCGCCGGATACAGCACCACGCCGAGCAGTTGCACGAACAGCAACAAGGCGGACGGGTGGCGCTTGACCGTCACCAGCGTCCTGAGCAGGGGAATCGAGGCCATGAGCGGGTTCCGTTCGGGACGTCGCGCCGGTGCGGGGCCTTCCACGCGAAGGCGTAGAATCCGCGCGCATTCTGTCATGGGAACGAACATGCGTGTCTGCGTCTACTGCGCCTCCAGCGAGCATTGCGACCGCGTCTACCACGAGGCCGCGTTCGCGCTCGGGCGGCAGCTGGCCGAGGCCGGCTGCACCACGGTCTACGGCGGCGGCGCGGTCGGGCTGATGGGCTCGCTGGCCGACGGCGCGCTCTCGGCCGGCGGCCAGGTCATCGGCATCATTCCGCGCTTCATGACCGAGGTGGAGTGGCAGCACCCGGGCCTGGCCTCGCTGGAAGTGGTCGAGGACATGCGCGAGCGCAAGCACCGCCTGCTGACCGATTCGGATGCGGTCGTCGCCCTGCCGGGCGGCTGCGGCACGCTGGAGGAGTTGTTCGAGGCGATCACGCTCAAGCGGCTGGGGCTCTATTTCAACCCGATCGTACTGGTCGACACGCAGGGTTTCTACGCACCGCTGCAGGCGTTCATGGAGCAGGTGGTCGCGCAGCGCTTCATGAATCCCGAGCACCTGGGCATGTGGCATCTCGTCGATACGGTGGAGGAGGTGCTGCCGGCGATCCGTCGCATCCCGCGCTGGCGCGACGACGCGCGCAGCATCGCGGTCGTGCGCTGACAGGCGGCCGGGAACGCGCCTGCCGGCGCGATCCCGGGGACGGATCGCTCGCGGGGCGACGGCGCAGCCGTCGAGTTGCGCAGTTGGTGGTACCGCATTGCCGCGGCCGCGCGAGCCGGGCAGGGGCAGGGCAGTCGTTTCTCGACGCACTGCGTGCGCAGCGCGGTGTCAGTCCAGGTGCGCGCGCAGAGCGGCGGCATAGGCGTCGCGCGTGCCGGCCTCCGGCGTGGCCGGCGGCTGCGGATAGATCCGCAGCAGGCCGTCGTCCGGCAGCCGCGGGTGCACGTGGATGTGCAGGTGGGGCACTTCCTGGAAGGCCGCCTCGCCGATCGAGTGCCAGAGGCTGAGGCCCTGGTTCGGGAAGGCCGCCGCGACCGCCCGCGTCACGCGCGCCACGGTCGCCATCAGCGCCGCGCCGGTGGCGGCATCCAGCTCGCGCACGTCGCCCAGGTGCCGGCGCGGGATCACCAGCGTGTGGCCGGGATGGAACTGGCGCAGGTCGACGAAGGCCAGCGTCAGGGCGTCCTCGCAGACGAGGCTGGCCGGTGCTTCGCCGCGGACGATGTCGCAGAAGACGCAGGCGGTGCTCATCGGCGTTCCCCGCGATAGCCGGAGGCCGGCGACCGGCCGGCGGTGGTCGCGGATGCCGGACGCCGGCGGCGGATCGCCGGGGCTGCGGGCGGCCACGGCGCAAGGGCCGCCGGCGCGGGGCACACGGTCACGGTGTTTCCTGGGCGGGTGCGGGTGCGTCGGCGAAGAACCGCCGCACGTCGGCGATGTCGCGCGTCTGCGGCAGCGGCGGCAGGCTGCGCAGGAACAGCTTGCCGTACGGCCGCGACAGCAGCCGCGGATCGCAGAGCACCAGCACGCCGCGATCGCCGACGTCGCGGATCAGGCGGCCGGCGCCCTGCTTGAGCGCGATCACGGCGGCCGGGATCTGCCATTCGGCAAACGGATTGGCGCCGGCATCGCGCAGCGCCTCCAGGCGCGCGGTCAGCACCGGGTCGTCGGGCGCGGCGAACGGCAGCTTGTCGATGATCACGCACGACAGCGCCTCGCCGGCGACGTCCACGCCTTCCCAGAAGCTGGCGGCGCCGAGCAAGACACCGTTGCCGGACGCGCGGAACGCCTCCAGCAGCTGGTGGCGCGGCGCGCTCCCCTGGACGAACAGCGGCCAGCGGGCGTGCTCGGCGAGCCGCTCGGCGGCGCGGCGCAGCGCCCGGTGCGAGGTGAACAGCAGGAAGGCGCGCCCCTGCGAGGCTTCGAGCACCGGCAGCGCGGCATCGACGACGTGGTCGGTATACAGCGACGAGGACGGATCGGGCAGGCCCGGCGGCAGGTAGGCTAGCGCCTGGTGCGCATAGTCGAACGGGCTCTCCAGCGACAGCGTGTGCGGATCGTCCAGGCCGAGCTGGCGCGCGAAGTGGTCGAAGCGGCCGGCCACCGAAAGCGTAGCGGACGTGAAGATCCAGGCGGCGCGACTCTGTGCGCGCAGTTCGCGCAGCGGCGCGGACAGGTCCAGCGGGGTGGCGTGCAGCGCGAAGCCGTGCGGCGTGGTCTCGTACCAGTGCACGAAGTCGCGCGAGCCGGCGTCGCGCACCTGCCGCAGGCGGGCGATCTGCTCGCCGGCGCGCTCGTGCAGCGCGGCAAAGCCGCGGCTGCGCTCGGCATGCGCCTCGAGGCCGTCGGTCAGGCCGTGCAGGGCCTGGTCGAGCCGGTCCAGTTCGTCCGAGACGTCGGCTGCGCCGATGAACAGCGCGAGCGCGCCGCGCGCCGGCAGCGCGTCGATCGCCAGCCGCAACCGCTGCAACAGCGGCGCGAACGGCTCGACCAGCGGCTGGATCACCGCCAGCGCGCCGGTGACGTTGGCGCATTCGGCCAGCGCATCCTGCGCCAGCTCGCCGACCTGGCGCGCCGACAGGCTGGTCGAGAAGAACTGGCCGGCCAGTTCCGGGATCTGGTGCGCCTCGTCGAGCACGAAGGCCTGCGCCCCGGGCAGGATCTCGCCGAAGCCCTCCTGGCGCAGCGCCAGGTCCGCGAACAGCAGGTGGTGGTTGACGACCACCAGGTCGGCTTCCTGCGCGGCGCGGCGCGCCTTGACCACGAAGCAGTCGTTGAACAGCGGGCAATCGGTACCGAGGCAGTTCTCGGTGGTGGACGTCACGCGCGGCCACAGCGGCGAGTCCTCGGCGATCTCGGCCAGCTCGGCGCGGTCGCCGCTGGCGGTACGCGAGGACCAGGCGCGGATCGCCTGCAGCTGCGCGACCTGCTGGCGCGAGGCGAAGCGGCCGTCCTTGTGCGCCTGGTCGAGCCGGTACAGGCACAGGTAGTTCGCGCGGCCCTTGAGCAGCGCCGCCGACAGCCGCGCGCCCAGCACGCTGCGCACGCGCGGCAGGTCGCGGTGGAACAACTGGTCCTGCAGCGCCTTGGTGCCGGTCGAGACGATCACGCGCCGGCCCGACTCCAGCGCCGGCACCAGGTACGCGAAGGTCTTGCCGGTGCCGGTGCCGGCCTCGGCGATCAGGATCTCGCGCTCGGCGATCGCCTCCTCCACGGCGGACGCCATCGCCTGCTGCTGCGCGCGCGCCGCGAAGCCGGGCACCTCGGCGGCGAACGGCCCGTGCGGGCCGAGCAGGTCGGCGGCGGCCGGCGCGGCGGCGCGGGCGGCGTTCGTGTCCGGTCCGGTCAAGCCGTGCCCCGCTACATCCGGGTGGGGGGCGCCTTGCGGCATTCCTTGACCTGGCGTTCGGCTTCGGCACGTCGCTCCGGATCGCCGAGCTGCAGGCGCGTTTCGACCAGGACCTGCCAGTTCCGTGCGCAGAGGCCGCCCAGGCGCGGACCGAGGCGATAGCTGTGCATGGCGTGCTCCTCTGCGGCCTGCAGGTGGCCTTGCGCCAGCTCGATCTCGGCCAGGTACTGCAGGATCTCCGGTGCCTCCGGCGCCAGCTTCAGCGCGCGGCCGGCGGCGGTGGCGGCGGCGTCGAGCCGGCCTTGGGCTTCGGCCGTCTCGGCTTCGCGCAGGAAGCCGTCCACGGCCGGGTCGCGCAACGGCTGCACCTGGATGACCGAATCGTCGCCCTTGCCGGCGGCACGGACGGCAGCCACCGCATCGTGCGTCGGGCGCGGCGGCGGTGCCTCGGTCTTGGGCGGCGGCTGCGCGCAGGCGGCGGCGAGCGCGGCCAGGGTGGCGGCGAGCGGGAGGCGAAGCGGTCGGAGGTGATTGGGCGTCTTCATCGGCTGGGTTCGTCGGAGGAGGTGCGGTCGCTGCCCAGCCATTGTCGCAGACGATCGAATGCGCAGCCGCGGGTTTCGGTGGGCGCGTAGCCGGCGGCGAACGGCATCGGCCGCGCGCCCGCGCAGGCCTCTTCGGTCCGGCGTCCGCTCTCGGGATCGATCCAGACCGTCTCGAGGCCGCCGTCCGGCGGATCGAGCGGCGTGCTCGGCAGCCGCCGGAACAGCTCGATCCAGATGCGCAGCGCGCCGGTCGATCCGTACAGGCCGGTCGGCTTGTTGTCGTCGCGGCCGACCCAGGCGACGGCGAGCTGGCTGCCGGTGTAGCCGGCGAACCACGAATCGCGCTGGGTGTCGCTGGTGCCGGTCTTGCCGGCCGCGCGCAGGTGGCCGAGGCCGGCCTCGCCGATCGCGCGGCCGGTGCCGTCGCGCGCGGCCTGTTGCAGCGCATGGGTGACCAGGCGCGAGGCGGTGACGTAGTCGCCGGTGCCGCTCTTGACCTCGTAGCGGGCCAGCGGCCGGCCCTGCGCGTCGAGCACGCCGCGCAGGGCGCGCAACGGCACCGCGTGGCCGTCCGCCGCGAAGTACTGGTAGAGCTGGGCGACGTCGAGCGGACTGAGCTCCACCGCGCCGAGCAGCAGCGACGGGTTGGGATTGATCGTACGGCCCAGGCCGAACGACTCGATCAGGCCGCGCACGCGATCGACGCCGACACGCAGGCCCAGGTGCACGGTCGCCAGGTTCCAGCTGTTGGCCAGCACGTCGACCAGCGGCACCGCGCCGTGCAGCCGGCCGTCGTCGTTCTTCGGCTGCCAGCGGCTGCCGTCACGCTGCGGCATGTCGACCGGCGCGTCCTCGATCAGCGAGGCGAGCGAGTAGCGCTGCGGCTGCGCCAAGGCGACCAGGAACACGAACGGCTTGACCAGCGAGCCGATCGGCCGCGCCGCGGTCAGCGCGCGGTTGAAGCCCGGGGCCGCCGGATTGCGGCCGCCGATCAGCGCCTGCACGTCGCCGTCGCGCGCACCGGTGACGACCAGGGCGGCCTCGACCGCGTCGGCGCGCGTGCCGAGCGTGGCGAACGCCTTGCCGATCGCCGCCTCGGCCAGCAGCTGGGTCGAGGGCGCCAGCGTGGTGTGGATCGCCAGGCCGGCGCTGTCGAGCTCGGCATCGGGGTAGTCGCGCTGCAGCTGCGCGCGGACCAGGTCGAGGAAGGCCGGGTAGCGGTTGCGCGGCAGCGCGCCGGCGGCCGAGACGTCGAGCGGCTGCGATTGCGCCGCGGTCAGTGTCTTCTCGTCGATCAGGCCGGTCTCGAAGAACTGCGCGAGCACGCGGTTGCGGCGCGTCATCGCCCGCTGCGGATAGCGGCGCGGGTCGTGGTAGCTCGGCCCCTGCACCAGGCCGACCAGCAGCGCGATGTCGGCCGCGCCGAGCGTGCGCACGTCGCGGCCGAACCAGAATTCGCTGGCGGCCGCGAAGCCGTGGATCGCCTGGCCGCCCTGCTGGCCCAGGAACACCTCGTTGACGTAGGCCTCCAGGATCGTGCGCTTGTCGTAGCGCGCCTCGATCAGCAGGGCGATCAGTACCTCGTTGGCCTTGCGCAGCAGGTTCTGGCTGCGGTCGAGGAACAGGTTGCGGACCAACTGCTGGGTCAGCGTCGAGCCGCCCTGGACCACGCGGCCGGCGCGCAGGTTGGCCCAGCCGGCGCGCAGGATCGCCGCGCTGTCGATGCCGTGGTGACTCTTGAAGTCCCGGTCCTCGACCGCCTGCAGGCCCGCCACCAGCAGCGGCGGCGCCTCGCCGAGGCTGAGGATGCGGCGCTCCTCCTGCTCGCTGCCGTAGAGCGTCGCGATGCGGGCCGGTTCCAGGCGCACCGGGCCGATCGCCTGGCCGCTGTCGGCATCGGCCAGTGCACCGACCCGGCCGCCGGAGAGCGTCACGGCGATGCGCCGCTCGCGCTCGCGGCCGTCGAGCCATACGAAGCCGCGCCGCGCGATCGTGAAGCGTGCGCCGTCGCGCGCATAGGTGCCGGCCTGCCGCGCGCCCGCCTCGGCGCGATAGCGCGCCGCGTCCAGCTCCATCACCAGGGTCTCGGGGTCCAGCGGCAGCCCCTGGCGCAGTTCCAGCGGCCGTGCGTAGACACGGCTGGGAATCTGCCAGGACAGGTCGTCGAAGCGACTGCGCACCTGCCGGTCGAGGATGAACAGGTAAGGGCCGAGAAAGCCGATCGCTGCGCCCAGGGCCAGCAGGAACGGAGCGCGCAGCCAGCGCCAAGCCCACGCGATGACGGAAAACAGGCCGGAGAGCAAGCATCGTCCAGAAGTGCGGAATCCGGGCCAGTGTAGCCAAAGTGACATCGCGCGGCGCCATCCCGGATAATCGCCGGTCGCTCCGTGGCTGGCGTCCATGACTTCCACTCCGAGTTTCCGCCTCTGCCTGTTCGGGTCCGTCCCGCCGGCACCGTCCCTGCTGGCCGGCCTGACACACGGGGTCGCGCCGGTGCTGGTCGGCCCCTGGGCGGCACAGGCCGGCGGAGCCGATGCGGTGCGCCTTTCGGGCCTGCCCGCCGGTACCGATCCGCTGCCGTTCATTCCGGCGCTGGCTGCCGCGTTTCCGGGCGAATCGCTGGTGCTGGTGCGCACCGATGCCGAGTTGCCGGACCGGGTGATCGATCGCCTGCTGCGCGCGCTCGCGTGCGAGGACGTGCTGGCCGCCGTTCCGCTCGACAACGTGGTGCCGGCCCGATCGCCGCTGCCGGCCGGCACGGAAAGCGTCGCGCCCGCAGCACGGATCGACGCGGTGTGCTATGCCTACTCGGCGCGCGGCGCGTTCGACGGGCCGGTGGCCGCCGCGCCGGTCTCGGCGTGGCGCGGCGCCGCGCTGGCGCGGCTCGATCTGTCGCAGCCCGGGTGGATCGACGCCGCGCCCGCTGCCGGCCTGCGTTGCGTCGTGCTCGACCACGCCTATGTCGCCGCCGCCGGCACGCCGCTCACGGGTGCACCGGCCGATACCGACCCGCGCGATCCGCTGCCGCCGTCACCGCTGGCGGCGTTGCGCGAGCAGGTCCGCGCCGCGCTCGACGCCGGTGCGACGCCCGGCCGTGCGGCGCTGGACGAGCGGCCGGTGCTGCTGCACGTCCTGCATGGCTGGGGCGGCGGCGCCGAGCGCTGGGTGCGCGACTTCGCCGCCAGCTTCGACGGCGCGCACCACCTGGTGCTGATCGCCCGCGGCAGCGCCGCCCGGCGCATGCCCGGCGAGTGGCTGGAACTGCACGACGGCGCACTGGCCGGGCCGCCGCTGCGGCGTGTCGCGCTGCCGCAGCCGATCGCCGATACCGCGCTCGCCGATGCCGGCTACCGGGCGATCCTCGGCGACATCCTGGCCGACTACGGCGTCGACGCGATCATCGTCTCGTCGCTGATCGGCCACAGCCTCGACGCATTGCGCACCGGCCTGCCGACCGTGCGCATCGTCCACGACCACTATCCGCTCTGGCCGGTGCTGCACCGGGACTTCGGTGATCCGCGCCTGGCCTTCGACGCCGCGCAGCGATCGGCCGACCTGGCCGCCGCGACCGACTACGAGTTCATTGCGCGCGACCCGGACCATTGGACGCGGCTGCGCGACGCCTGCGTCGCGGCGCTGGGTGCCGCGCAGGTACGGCTGGTCGCACCGAGCCGGGCGGCCCTGGCCGACGACCTGCGCCTGGCACCGGAGCTGCGCGCGCTGCCGTCCGCGGTGATCCCGCACGGCATCGCGCCCTGGCCGTCGCCGCCGCCCGAGCCCACGGTCCGGGCCCCGGGCCGGCGCCTGCGCCTGCTGCTGCCGGGCCGCATCCGGCACGGCAAGGGCGGCGAGCTGCTGCAGGCAGTGCTGCCGGCGCTGCGCGAACGGGCCGAGCTGTTCCTGATCGGCGCCGGCACCGATGCGCACGCGCTGTTCGGCCAGCACGGCGTCCACATCCTGCTCGACTACCGCCGCGACGAACTGCCGGAGCTGATCGCGCGGATCGCGCCGGATGCGGCCCTGCTGCTGCCGACCGTGGCCGAGACCTTCGGCTACATGCTCTCGGAACTGCGCAGCCTCGGCGTGCCGGTGCTGGCCACGCGCATCGGCGCGCTGGCCGAGCGCATCGTCGACGGCGTCGACGGCTTCCTGGCCGCACCCGAGCCGGCCGCCGTGATCGCCGGCATCGACGCGTTGCAGGCCGATCGCGGACGGCTCGACACGGTCCGTTCGACACTGGCCGGGCAGCGCGAGCCGGACCTGGCGGCGATGAGCCGGGCCTATGCCGAGGTGATGCCGACCGCCGCCCGGCCGCCGCTGCGCTACCGGCCGGGCCTGCTCGGCGCAGACCGGATGGCCGCCGCTGCGGCTGCCCGCGACCTCGCCACGGCCGCGCGGCAGGGCCGGGCGCTGGCGGCGGACCTGGCTGCCACGCGCGAGGAAAGCGCCCGCCGCGGCGACTGGGGCCACCGCCTGGACCGCGAGTTGACGACACTGCGCGGCGAGTTCGACGCGCGCACGCGCTGGGCGCTGGCGCTGAACGAGGAGCTGGAACGCATCCGGCCGGTGCACGAACAGATGCTGGCCAGTACCTCCTGGCGCATCACCGCGCCGCTGCGCACCGCGATGGCGCGCCTGCGCGCGTTGCGCGCGGCGCTCGGCTACCGCAGGGCGCGCCTGTCGAGCCTGCTCGGGCGCGTGCGCGGCAGTATCGCGCGGCGCGGCGTGCTGGGCACGCTGACGCGCATCGCGCGCGAGCTCCGCGCACCGCCGCCGCCGCGGCGTGCGCAGGTGTACGCCGCGCCGGACGGCCGCTTCGCACCGTTCGCGGTGCCGCGCGCGGCGGCGCCGCGCGTCTCGATCGTGATCCCGGTCTACAACAAGATCGCCTACACGGTCGCCTGCCTGCGTTCGTTGGCCGAGCACGCCGGCGATACGCCGTTCGAGACGATCGTCGTCGACGACGGCTCCAGCGACGACACCCCGGAGAAGCTGGCGCAGATCCAGGGCATCCAGGCGATCCGCAACGCGCGCAACCTCGGCTTCATCGGCTCGTGCAACGCGGGCGCTGCCGCGGCGCGCGGCGAGTACGTGCTGTTCCTCAACAACGACACGGTGGTCACGGCGGGCTGGCTGGAGGCGCTGCTGCGCTGCTTCGCCGAGGAGCCGCAGGCCGGCCTGGTCGGCGCCCGGCTGGTCTATCCGGACGGCCGCCTGCAGGAAGCCGGCGGCATCGTCTTCGACGACGCCTCCGGCTGGAACTACGGCCGCTTCGACGACCCGGACGATCCACGCTATGCGTTCCGCCGCGAGGCCGACTACTGCTCCGGCGCGGCGATCATGCTGCCGCGCGCGCTGTTCGAGCGGCTCGGCCGCTTCGACGCGCGCTACGCGCCGGCCTACTACGAGGACACCGATCTCGCGTTCGCCGTGCGCGCCGCCGGCTACCGGGTGTTCTACGAGCCGGCCTCGACCGTGGTCCATTTCGAGGGGATCACCTCCGGCACCGACACCGCCACCGGCATCAAGCGCTACCAGGTGGTCAACCAGGCGACGTTCCACGACAAGTGGCGCGGCGCGCTCGCGCAGCAGCCGGCGCCGGGCACGCCGATCGGGCGCGCCGCCAGCCATCGCGCCCGCGGCCGCGTGCTGATCGTCGACGCGACGACGCCCGCGCCGGACCAGGACTCGGGCTCGCTGCGCATGGTCAACCTGATGCGCGTGCTGCGCGACCTCGGCTACCAGGTCAGCTTCCTGCCCGACAACCGCGCCTGGGTGCCGCGCTACACCGCGGCGCTGCAGGCGCTCGGCGTCGAGGCGCTGTACCACCCGTACGTCGCCGACCCGGTGGCCTGGTTCCGCGCGCGCGGTGCGGAGTTCGACGCGATCGTGCTGTCACGCCACTACGTCGCCAGCAGCTATGTCGGGCTGGCGCGGCTGCACGCGCCGCGCGCCCGGCTGATCTTCGACACGGTGGACCTGCACTACCTGCGCGAGCAGCGTGCCGCCGACCTGGAGCAGCGCGACGACCTCGCGCGGCACGCGGCGGCCACGCGCACGCAGGAGCTGCGGCTGATGCGCGAATGCGACGTGACCCTGGTCGTCAGTCCGGCCGAGCGCGCGCTGCTGGCGGTCGACGCCCCCGGCGTGCGGGTCGAGATCCTGTCCAACGTGCACGAGGTGTTCGGCTGCCGCCGGCCGTGGGGCGAGCGCCGCGACCTGGTCTTCGTCGGCGGCTTCGAGCATCCGCCGAATGCCGATGCGGTGCTGTGGTTCGTCGGCGAGGTGCTGCCGCGCATACGCGCACGGCTGCCGGACGTGCGGCTGCACGTCGTCGGCAGCAAGGTCACGCCGGCGGTCGAGGCGCTCGCCGGCGAGGCGGTGGTCGTGCACGGCTACGTGCCGGACCTGGAGCCGATGATGGACGGCTGCCGCGTCTCGGTCGCGCCGCTGCGCTACGGCGCCGGCGTCAAGGGCAAGGTCAACATGGCGATGAGCTACGGCTTGCCGGTGGTGGCCACGCCGATCGCCGTCGAGGGCATGCACGTGAAGGCCGGCGACGAAGTGCTGGTCGCGGCCGACGCGGACGCGTTCGCGGACGAAGTGGTGCGCCTGTACGGCGACGAGGCGCTGTGGACGCGGCTGTCGGAGAACGGCCTGCTGAACGTGCGCGAGCACTTCTCGTTCGAGGCGGCGCGCCGCGCGGTCCAGCGCGTCCTGTCGTGAAGGGGCCGCTCCGGCACCGACGACGGCCGGGCGGCGACCGCCGCAGCCGGGCACGCACGGCCGGTTACCTGCGGGCACGGTGGCACAGGCGCCTCGGATCGGGTTGCCGGTCCCCGGCACGGGCCGGGGACGGCGAGGAGTCGCATGACAGCGCGGGCGCGGCGCGCCGGCCGGCGCGGGCCGCGCTGCGCGAAGGTCAGGCCAGCTGGCTGGCGACGAAATCCCAGTTGACGAGGTTCCAGAACGCCTCGACGTACTTCGGCCGCGCGTTGCGGTAGTCGATGTAGTAGGCGTGCTCCCAGACGTCGCAGGTCAGCAGCGCGCGATCGGTGCCGGTCAGCGGCGTGCCGGCGTTGGACGTGCTGGCCAGGGCCAGGCTGCCGTCCGGGCGCTGCACCAGCCAGCCCCAGCCCGAGCCGAACGTGCCGACCGAGGTCTTGGTGAACTCGTCCTTGAACTTGGCGAAGTCGCCGAAGGCCTGGTTGATCTTGTCGGCCAGGACGCCGCCGGGCTCGCCGCCGCCGGTGGGCGACAGGCAGTTCCAGTAGAACGTGTGGTTCCAGATCTGCGCGGCGTTGTTGAACATGCCGCCGCTGGACTTGCGGATGATGTCCTCCAGCGAGAGCTCCTCGAACTCGGTGCCCTTGATCTGGTTGTTGAGGTTGGTGACGTAGGTCTGGTGGTGCTTGCCGTAGTGGTAGTCGATCGTTTCCGCCGAGATGTGCGGCGCCAGCGCGTCGCGGGCCCAGGGAAGCGGGGGAAGTTCGATGGCCATGCAGTGTCTCCTGCCGATGGGTGGGGAAGGACTCGGAAGTCTAGCAGGGTGGCGGGAGACGCTTTCGCGTGAACGCCCGCCGCTGCGGCTCCGGGGGATGCCCGTGTCGGGTGGTTTCGCCGCCGTTGCCCTTCGCGGGGGGCTGCGACCTTCCGCGCAAGGCCGCCCCGCGCCGCCGCGGCCCGGCCTTGTGCGGAACGGGTAGAATGCCCATCTGGCGCTGAATGCCTGCGCCCTTTCCGGATCCGTGATGGAAACCACCGAACGCATCAAGAAAACCCTGGCCGAACATGCGGTCGTGCTCTACATGAAGGGCACGCCGCAGTTCCCGATGTGCGGCTTCTCCAGCCGCACCGTCAAGGCCCTCAAGGCCGTCGGCGCCGACTTCCATGCCGTCAACGTGCTGGAAGACCCGGAAGTCCGGGCGACGCTGCCGCGTTACTCCAACTGGCCGACGTTCCCGCAGCTGTTCGTGCACGGCGAGCTGATCGGCGGCTGCGACATCACGCTGGAACTCTACGAGTCGGGCGAGCTCGAGCGCATCGTCAAGGACCTGCAGAAAGCGTGATCGGCCGTCTTGCCTTGGCGCGCGTCGCCGCGGCGGCGCCGGCCGCTGCTGCGCTGGACGGCCGCGTGGTCCTGGTCGCCGGCGCCACCGGTGGGCTCGGACGTGCCGCCGTGCTGGCCTGCGCCGGTGCGGGTGCGACCGTGGTGCTGCTCGGCCGCAAGGTGCGCGCGCTCGAGAAGCTCTACGACGAGGTCGCCGCCGCCGGCGGCGCGCAGCCGGCGATCTATCCGCTGGACCTGGCCGGCGCCAGCCCGGACGACTACGGCCAGGTGGCGGACACGGTCGAGCGCGAATGCGGCCGGCTCGACGGCATCGTCCATGCGGCCGCGCAGTTCGCCGGCCTGCAGCCGACCGACCAGATCAAGCCCGAGGAATGGCTGCGCACGCAGCAGGTCAACCTGACCGCGCCGTTCCTGCTGACCCAGGCCTGCCTGCCGCTGCTGCGCCAGCGCGAGCGGGCCGCCGTGGTCTTCGCATTCGACGACCCGGCCACCATCGGCAAGGCGTTCTGGGGCGGCTACGGCGTCGCCAAGCACGCCTTGCCCGGCCTGGTCTCGATCCTGCACGAGGAAACCGACACCGGGCCGGTGCGCATCCACGGCCTGCTGCCGGCGCCGATGCGCACGGCGTTGCGGCGGACCGCCTGGTTCGGCGAGGACACGCTCAGCCTGCCGACGCCCGACGCAGCCGGCGCGGCGGCGGCCTTCCTGCTGACCGATGCGGCGAGCGGACTGCGCGGCGCGATCCTCGATCTGCGCCCTGCCTGAGTCACCGCTTCACAGCGTGCTCGCCAGCGCCGTGCCTTGCGCGATCGCGCGCTTGGCGTCCAGCTCGGCCGCCACGTCGGCACCGCCGATGACATGGGTGGCGACGCCCGCGGCGATCAGCTCGTCGGCGAGACGGCGGTCCGGCTCCTGGCCGGCGCAGACGACGACGTGGTCGACCGCGAGTACCTGTTTCTCCTCGCCGACGCGGATGTGCAGGCCGTCCGCGTCGATGCGCTCGTAGGCGACGCCGCCGAGCAGCGTGACCCGCTTGGCCTTCAGTGTCGCGCGGTGTACCCAGCCGGTGGTCTTGTTGAGGCGCCGGCCCGGCGCGCCCGGCGTACGCTGCAGCAGCCAGACCGCACGCGCCGGCGGCTCCGGCCGTGCCGGCGCCAGGCCGCCGCGCGCGGCGTGATCCAGGTCCACGCCCCATTCGCGCGTCCAGCGCGCGAGGTCGGTGGTCGGCGACGGCGCCGGCTCGACCAGGAACTCGGCGACGTCGAAGCCGATGCCGCCCGCGCCGACGATCGCCACGCGCGGTCCGACCGGCACGCCGTCGCGCAGCACGTCCAGGTAGCTCAGCACGCGCGGATCGTCGCTGCCGGGAATCGACAGCCGGCGCGGCACCACGCCGGTGGCCACCACCACTGCGTCGAAGCCCTCGGTCCGCAGCGCGGCGGCGGTCGCGGACGTGCCGAGACGGATCTCGACGCCGGTATCGGCCAGGCGGTGGCCGAAGTAGCGCAGCGTCTCGTGGAATTCCTCCTTGCCGGGGATGCGCTTGGCGAGATTGAACTGGCCGCCGATCGCACCGGCCCGCTCGATCAGGGTCACGCGGTGGCCGCGCTCGGCCAGCGTCGCGGCCGCCGCCAGGCCGGCCGGGCCGGCGCCGACGACGGCATAGCGCCGCGGCTGCGCGACCGGCCGGATCGCCAGCTCGGTCTCGCGGCAGGCGCGCGGGTTGACCAGGCAGCTCGCCGTGCGGTTCTCGAACACGTGGTCGAGGCAGGCCTGGTTGCAGGCGATGCAGGTGTTGATGCGGTCGCCGCGTCCGCTGCGTGCCTTGGCGACCCAGTCCGGGTCGGCCAGCAGCGGTCGCGCCATCGAGACCATGTCGGCGCTGCCGTCGGCCAGCAGGCGTTCGGCGACCTCGGGCATGTTGATGCGGTTGGTCGCGACCAGCGGCAGCCCGACCTCGCCCTTGAGCTTGCGCGTCAGCGCGGCGAACGCCGCGCGCGGCACCGAGGTGACGATGGTCGGCACGCGCGCCTCGTGCCAGCCGATGCCGGTATTGATCAGTGTCGCGCCGGCGGTCTCGATCGCCCGCGCCAGCTGCACGATCTCGTCCCAGCTCTGCGCGTCGTCGACCAGATCGAGCATCGAGAGGCGGTAGATGATGATGAAGGCCTCGCCGACCGCCGCCCGCGTGCGGCGGACGATCTCGACGGCCAGGCGCATGCGCCGCTGCGCGCTGCCGCCCCAGGCATCGTCGCGCCGGTTGGTGCGCGCGGCCAGGAACTGGTTGATCAGGTAGCCTTCCGAACCCATCACCTCGACGCCGTCGTAGCCGGCATCCTGTGCCAGCTTGGCGCAGCTCACGAATGCGTCGATCGTGCGCTCGACGCCGCGGGCGGTGAGCGCACGCGGCGTGAACGGCGTGATCGGTGACTTGATCCGCGACGGCGCGACCGACAGCGGGTGATAGGCATAGCGGCCGCCGTGCAGGATCTGCAGGCAGAGGCGACCGCCTTCGGCGTGCACCGCGCCGGTCAGCCGGCGGTGCCGCGCCACGTGCCACGGCATCGACAGGCGCCCGGCGAACGGCTTGAGCCAGCCCTCGACATTGGGTGCGATCCCGCCCGTCACCATCAGCCCGACACCGCCGCGCGCACGCTCGGCGAAGTACGCCGCGAGCCGCGCGTAGTCGCGGGCGCGGTCTTCCAGGCCGGTATGCATCGAGCCCATCAGCACGCGGTTGGGCAGGACCGCGAAACCCAGATCGAGCGGGGCGAACAGGTGCGGGTAGTCCACGGTGCCATCCACGGATTCAAACGAGCGTTTAAGATGCCTGTCCGGGCGTGCCGGTGGCAAGGGCGCTCGCGTCAGGACCGGCCACGGGAGGCGTCGTGAGCGTAAACGGGGTGATCTACCTATGCGGCGTGCACAGCATCGCCTTCGCGCTGTTCCACGCGGCGTTCTGGCGGCTGTTCCGCTGGCGGACCGAACTGGCCCGCGTCGGGCGACCGACGCGGGCGATCGTGCAGATCCTCAACCTGCGGCTGATCCACGTGTTCCTCGGCATCGGCATCGTCTGCTTCGTCTTCCCCGAGGAACTGGCCGGGACGCCGCTGGGGCGCGCGCTGCTGCTGCTGATGGCGCTGTTCTGGGTCGGGCGGACGATCGAGCAGCTGGTGTTCCTGCGGATCGATCATCCGCTCGTGCACGGCCTGACGGCGGCGTTCGTGCTCGGCGCGGGGCTGTTCGCGCTGCCGTTGCTGTAGCCCGCGCCGCTACCAGCCGGCGAGGGCGAGCTTGCCGATCGTGCTGCCCGATTCCAGCTGCCGGTGCGCCTCGCGCAGGTTGGCGGCGTTGATCGGCGTCAGCGTCTGGGTGTGCGTGCTGCGCAGTGCGCCGGCGTCGACCAGGTCGGCGACGCGTTCGAGGATCGCGCCCTGCTCGCCCTGGTCGGCGGTTTTGAAGCGCGGCCGCGCGAACATCATCTCCCAGTGGATGCCGATGCACTTGGCCTTGTACGGATCGCCGATGCGCAGCGCGCCGGCCGGTTCGACGATGAGGCCCACATGGCCCTGCGGCGCCAGCAGCTCGCCGAGCGCGTCCCAGTAGCGGTCGGTATCGGCGAGGTTGATCGCGGCGTCGACCGTCTGGAAGCCCAGGGCCGCCAGTTGCGGCGCGAGCGGCTGGCGGTGGTCGATCACGTGGTGCGCGCCGAGGTCGCGGCACCACTGCACCGTCTGCGGCCGCGAGGCGGTCGCGATCACCGTGAAGCCGGCGCGGCGGGCGAGCTGGATCGCGATCGAGCCGACACCGCCGGCGCCGGCGATCACCAGCAGGGTCTTGCCGGTGCCGCCGTCCTGCGCGTCGAACGGCATGCGCTGGAACAGCAGTTCCCAGGCGGTGATCGTCGTCAGCGGCAGCGCGGCGGCCTGGGCGAAGTCGAGCGAGGCCGGCTTGCGGCCGGCCAGGCGCTCGTCGACCAATTGGAACTGCGCGTTGCTGCCGGGCCGCGTCACGTCGCCGGCGTAGTAGACGGCATCGCCGGGCTTGAAACGCGTGACCTCGGGGCCGACGGCCTCGACGACGCCGGCGGCGTCGAAGCCGAGGACGCGCGGCTGCGGTTCCACCTGCGGCTTGGGTGCGCGCAGCTTGGTGTCGACCGGATTGACCGAGACCGCCTCCACGCGCACGAGCAGGTCGTGGCCGGCGGCGGCCGGCACGGGCAGGTCGACGTCGATCAGCGCAGCGGGGTCGTCGATCGGCAGGTAGCGGGTCAGGGCGACGGCTTTCATCGGGAGTCCTCTCGAAGCGGCGGTAGGGATCGTGGTACCGGCCGGGACGCGCGTCCAGTGGCCTGGCGAAGATCGGTGAAGCGAAGCATCGGAACGGGGCGCATCGGGGCGGGGCGGCGCGCGGGCGAGGCGCTCATCCGTCCTCGCCGACGCACAGCACCGGCGCCGGCGCGCGCCGGTCCTGGTGCAGGGCCCAGCCGGCCACCAGCAGGGCCGCCAGCGGCACCAGCGCGGCCACCCAGGCCAGCGATTCGAGGCCCAGGCCGCGGTCGATCGTCCAGCCGCCCAGCCACGCGCCGAGCGCATTGCCGAGGTTGAACGCGCCGATGTTGAAGCTGGAGGCCAGGCTCTGGCCGGCACCTTCGGCCTTGGACAGCACCCACAGCTGCAGCGGCGGCACGGTCGCGAACGCCGCGAAGCCGAGCAGGCCGACGAAGACGACGGTCAGCCAGCGGCTGTGCAGGGCGAAGCCCATCAGGACCAGCACCACGACCAGCAGGGCCAGGCTGCCGAGCAGGGCCGGTACCAGCCGGCGGTCGGCCAGCCGGCCGCCGACCAGGTTGCCGGCGACCAGGCCGGCGCCGAACACCAGCAGGATCGGCGAGACCGCCGCTTCGCCGAAGCCGGTCACGCGCGTCAGGATCGGCGCGATGTAGGTGAACACCGCGAACATCCCGCCGAAGCCGAGCACCGTCGTCAACAGGCCGAGCAGGACCGGTCCCCGCGCCAGGGCGCGCAGGTCGGCGCGCCAGTCGCCCGGCTCCGGCGGTGCGGTTTCCCGCGGCACGTAGCGGGCCAGCACCGCCAGCGCGACCACGCCGATCGCCGTGACCGCCAAGAAAGTGGCACGCCAGCCGAACGCCTGGCCGAGCCAGGTGCCGAACGGCACGCCGAGGATCGTCGCCACCGTCAGGCCGGTGAACATGATCGCGATTGCCGAGGCACGCCGGTCCGGCGGTACCAGGCTGGTCGCGACGATCGAGCCGACGCCGAAGAACGTGCCGTGCGCGAACGCCGTCAGCACCCGCGCCGCCATCAGCAGTTCGTAGTTCGGTGCCAGCGCGCAGGCCAGGTTGCCGAGCGTGAAGATGCCCATCAGCGCCAGCAGGGCGGTCTTGCGCGGCCAGCGCCCGGTCAGCACGGTCATCACCGGTGCGCCGATCAGCACGCCGAGCGCGTAGCCGGAAATCAGCAGGCCGGCGGCCGGGATCGAGACGCCGAGGTCGGTACCGACCTCCAGCAGGATGCCCATGATGACGAACTCGGTGACGCCGATGCCGAACGCGCCGGCGGTCAGCGCATACAGGGCGGGCGGCGTGCGTGGCCGGGTGGCCGCAAGCGGGGTGTTCATGACGGGATCGGGGTCCGGAGGAAAGACGAGACGCCCAGGCTAGGCGCTTGCAGATTGAGCGGAAACCGGCATGATCGCGAATCAGTTTCAACAGAAAATTGAAAATGGAGGCCGGATGGACCGCGTCGGCGACATCGCCCTGTTCCTGCGCGTGCTCGATTCGGGCTCGATCAGCGCGGCTGCGCGCAGCCTGGACCTGTCGCCGGCCGTCGCCAGCCAGCGCCTGAAGCGGTTGGAACGCGATTTCGGCGTGCGCCTGCTGCACCGGACCACGCGGCGGCTGCACGCCACCCCGGAAGGGGCGGTGCTGGCCGCGCAGGGGCGGGCCCTGGTGGAGGACCTGGAATCGCTGGCCAGCGGCCTGCGCCAGAGCGGCGCGGCGGTGGCCGGCACGCTGCGGGTGACGCTGTCCGCCTCGTTCGGGCGCCAGTACGTCTCGCCGCTGCTGCCGCGGTTCCTCGCGCGGCACCCGCGGCTGCGGCTCAGCGTCCACCTGAGCGACCAGGTCGTCGACCTGGTCAGCGAGGGTTTCGACCTCGCGATCCGCATCGGTGCCCTGGAGGATTCGCGCCTGGTCGCGCGGCGGATCGCCGCCAACCGCCGCGTGCTGTGCGCCGCGCCGGCGTATCTGGCACGGCGCGGGCGGCCGCGGACGCCGCAGGCGCTCGGCGAACACGAATGCCTGCTGCTGTTCGGCAGCGGCGGCCGCCAGGACAGCTGGCGGTTCGGCACGCCGGAAGGCGGCGAGACCGTCGTCCGGGTGCAGGGGCGCTTCGAGAGCAACTTCGGTGAGCTGCTGCGCGACGCCGCCGTGGCTGGCGAGGGCATCGCGGTGCATTCGCTGTGGCACGTCGCCGACGACCTGCGCGCCGGCCGGCTGGAGGTGGTGCTGCCCGACTATCCGATCGCCGCCACCGCGATCAGTGCGGTGATGCCGCAGCGGCGGCTGGTTCCGCCGCGGGTGCGCGCCTTCGTCGACTTCCTGAGCGCCGAGTTCGGCGAGCATCCGCCCTGGGAACGCGGCCTGGACGGCGCGCTGGCCGGCGTGCGCGAGGTGCCCCGCTGAACGTCAGTCGCCGTCGAAGGCGAACGCGTCCAGTGCCAGCGAACCCAGCGCGACCGAATCGTGCAGCAGCCGCGCCCGCGGCGTGTCGCCGGCGGCCCCCAGCGCGACGAACAGCGGCAGCAGATGCTCGGGGCTGGGATGGTTGCGCAGGGCATGCGGAAGCCGCTGCCAGTCGAGCACGCCGGCCACGTCGCCGGCCAGCAGCCGGTCGCGCAGCGGATCGGTGAAGCCGGTCATCCAGGTGGCCGGCGCGGTGCCGCCGGCGCGCCAGTCCAGCTCGCGCAGGTTGTGCGAGAAGCTGCCCGAGCCGAGCACCAGCACGCCATCGTCGCGCAGCGGCGCCAGCGCGCGCCCGACGCGGTAGTGCCAGGCCGCATCGGCCCGCGGATCGACCGACAGTGCGACCACCGGCACGTCGGCCTGGGGATACATGCGCCGCAACGGCACCCAGACGCCGTGGTCGAATCCGTGGCCGGCATCGTCACGCGGCACGAAACCCTCGCGCGCCAGCAGGTCCGCCGCGCGCGCGGCCAGCTCGTCCGCGCCGGCGGCCGGATAGCGCAGCGCGTACAGCGCCGCCGGAAAGCCGCCGAAATCGTGGACCGTCGCCGGCCGCTCGCCGCGGGTCAGCGCCGGTCCCGGGCTTTCGAAGTGGGCGGACGCGACGAGGATCGCGCGCGGCCGGCCGATCGCCGGGCCCAGGCCGTCCAGGAAGCGGCCGGCCGGCGAATCCTCGATCGCCAGCATCGGCGATCCGTGCGATACGAACAGGCTGGGAAGCGGAGCGGTGGTCATGGCGGGTCTCGTCGGCCGCGGGGCGGCGCTGGCGGTCAAGATGGGTTCGCCGGGCGGCCGGATCGAGCCGCGGCGGCGGAAAAGACTGTTGCCGGCAGCCGCCGAATGCGCCGCCGGCGGTACCGCGCCGATGCCCGGGACGGACGCATCTGGCACAATGCGCGGCTTCGTACCGCGCGTTCGCGCGGCCGCCGCGCCTCCCCACCACCGCTACGGAACCCATCATGTCCGGACACGACATCCGCTCGGCCGCACGGCCGGATCCCGACCAGCCGATGGTCGACATCGCCAACTACGTGGCCGATGCGACGATCGATTCGCCGGAGGCCTACGACACCGCGCGCTACATGCTGCTCGACTCGCTGGCGACGGCCATGCTGGCGATGAAGTTCCCCGAGTGCGTCAAGCATCTCGGGCCGGTCGTGCCGGGCGCCACGCTGCCGGGCGGTGCGCGCGTACCGGGCACCAGCCACGAACTCGATCCGGTGCAGGCGGCGTTCGCGATCGGTACGCAGATCCGCTGGCTCGACTTCAACGACACCTGGCTGGCCGCCGAATGGGGCCATCCGTCCGACAACCTCGGCACCATCCTCGCCGTCGGCGACTACCTGTCGCGCAAGGCCGAGCGCGAAGGCGCCGCGCCGCTCACCGTCCGCGACGTGCTGACGTTCGCGATCAAGGCGCACGAGATCCAGGGCTGCTACGCGCTCAAGAACAGCTTCAACCGCGTCGGCCTCGACCACGTGATCCTCGTGCGCCTGGCCTCCACGGCGGTCGCCACGGCGATGTTCGGCGGCGGCAAGGAGGAGATCGTCACCGCGGTCTCGCATTCGTGGATCGACAACGGCGTGCTGCGCACCTATCGCCACGCCCCCAACACCGGCCCGCGCAAGAGCTGGGCCGCCGGCGACGCCTGCCGCCGCGCGGTGATCCACGCGATCAATGCGGTCGAGAAGCGCGTGGTCGGCTATCCGTCGGCGCTGAGCGCGAAGACCTGGGGTTTCTACGACGTCGCGTTCAAGGGCAAGTCCTTCGAGTTCGAGCGCCCGTTCGGCAGCTACGTGATGGAGAACGTGCTGTTCAAGATCAGCTACCCGGCCGAGTTCCATGCGCAGACCGCGGTCGAGTGCGCGATGCAGCTGCACGCCGAGGTCGCCGGCCGGATCGACCAGGTCGAGCGCATCGAGATCGAGACCCAGGAAGCGGGCGTGCGCATCATCGACAAGACCGGCCCGCTGGCCAACTACGCCGACCGCGACCACTGCATCCAGTACATGGTCGCCGTGCCGCTGATCTTCGGACGCCTGACCGCCGAGGACTACAACGACGCGGTGGCCGCCGACCCGCGCATCGACGCGCTGCGCGACAAGATGACGGTGAAGGAAAACCCCCAGTTCACGAAGGACTACTTCGATCCGGAGAAGCGCTACATCGGCAACTCGGTTCAGGTTTTCTTCAAGGACGGCTCGAGCACCCAGAAGGTGTCGATCGACTACCCGATCGGCCACCGCAAGCGCCGCCACGAGGGCATTCCGGTCCTGCTGAACAAGTTCCGCGACGCGCTGGCGGGCCACCTGCCGGCCGCCCGGTCCGCACGCATCCTGGCCGCCACGGCCGATCCGGCCGCGCTGGACCGGATGCCGCTGCACCGGTTCCTGGACCTTTTCGCGCTCTGACGACCGACTGACTGCGGGCTTAATACCGTTTTTACATATGCTGGTTCAGCTTGAAACGTCCGTCTAGACTGTGCCCCCCAGGGACCCGTAATAAATCGTTAAAAACACGTTCTGTTCCCCTAGGATTTGTTGTAGAGTGCGCACTGCGATTCGCGTCCAATCGGAGCGCACCTTCAGGACGCCAAGCAAGAACCAACGATCAGGAGACTCCAAATAATGAAGCAGAAAGCCTTGTATGCGCTGATTGCACTGTCGCTTGGCGGAGCGGCCACCGTCGCCCAGGCCCAGGACTACGGCAACTGGTACATCACGCCGCGTATCGGCGCCGTGATCCCCGATAGCGACCGCGACACCAAGGAGTCGCTGTACGGCGGCCTCGGCGTCGGCGTTTGGGCGACCCCGAACCTGGCGGTCGACTTCGAGTACGGCATCAACAACGCCGACTACGAGAACGACTCGGCCCGTCCCGGCAAGGAATGGGAGTCGGTCAGCCTCGGCGCCACCGCGCGTTGGTTCTTCGGTCAGGAAGGTTCGGCCTGGCGTCCGTACGTCCTTGGTGGCGTCGGCTTCCTGCGCCATGCCGCCTATGCCGAGAGCGTGCAGAAGAGCGGCTGGGATCCGTTCGCCACCGTCGGCGGCGGCGTCCAGTACAACGTCTCGCATCGTGTCGCGCTGCGCGGTGAAATCGCCGCCCGTTACGACAACGACAACAACTCGCTGCAGGGCCAGTTCCCGGGCGTGAAGAAGAACACCGGCTTCACCGACGGCCTGGCCACGATCGGCCTGGTCTACAACTTCGGTGGTGCACCGGCTCCGGAGCCGCCGCCGGCTGCCGAGCCGCCGCCGCCGCCGCCGCCGCCGCCGGCTGAAGAGCCCGCACCGGCCAAGGTCGTGATCGACCTGCGTGGCGTGAACTTCAAGTTCGACCGTCCGAAGGTCGGCGAGAAGAACATCGTCCCGACCCTGCGCGAGCCGACGGCCGACTCCGTCGCGATCCTCGATCAGGCGGTCGACGTGCTGAAGCGTTACCCGGAGACCGTGGTCGAGCTCGACGGTCACACCGACTCGATCGGTTCGGACACCTACAACCAGGGTCTGTCCGAGCGTCGCGCCCAGGCCGTCTACGACTACCTGACCGCGAACGGCGTCAGCGCGAGCCAGATCAGCGGCGTCAAGGGCTTCGGCGAGTCGAACCCGATCGACACCAACGACACCAAGGAAGGCCGCGCTCGCAACCGTCGCGTGGAGCTGCAGGTCCAGGGCCAGTAAGTCCTGACCGATCCAAGCTTGTCGAAAAGGCCCGGCGCAAGCCGGGCCTTTTTCTTTTCCGGGAACCGAAAGCGGGATGAACGAGGGCGCCGGGTCCGCCACGACGGGCGGCCGTGCCTGGCGGGTGTGCTTCGACCCGGCGGGGCTGGGCGGGGGCGATGACCCTGCGAACGCGGCCTTCGGCGATCGCCGCCGCCGGGCACGAGGTGGTGCGGGTTACGAATCGAAGCGGCACGCGCGCGAAGCCGCGGCGCGGCGGAGATTGCTTCAGGGCCCGGAACCGCCGCCGGCGAGCACCGGCGGCAATTGCCGGCGGCGTCAGCGCGCGAGGTCGGGCGTGAGGTCCTTGGCGATCGTCTTGATGATGCCGTCGGCGACCTTGAGGTTGCCGGCGATCAGGTTGCCGTTGTCGGGCAGGCCGTCGCGGCCGGTGAAGTCGCAGTAGCGTCCGCCGGCCTCGCGCACCAGCAGGCAGCCGGCGGCCATGTCCCAGGGCTTCAGGCCGATCTCGAAGTAGCCGTCGATGCGGCCAGCCGCCACGTAGGCCAGGTCCAGCGCGGCCGAACCGGTGCGGCGGATGTCCTCGGCCTCGCCGAGCAGGGTCTCGGTCATCGCCATCTGGGTGCGCAGGTGCTTGCGCTGGCGGTACGGAAAGCCGGTGGTCAGCAGGGCGCCGGCCAGGCTCTCGCGCTTGCTGACGCGCATGCGGCGATCGTTGAGGAATGCGCCGTCGCCCTTGCTGCTGGTGAAGAGCTCGCCGCGCAGCGGATCGTAGATCACGCCGTGCACCGGCTCCTTGCCTTCCAGCAGGGCGATCGACACGCAGAAATGCGGGAAGCCGCGCAGGTAGTTGTGCGTGCCGTCCAGCGGGTCGACGACCCAGGTGTAGCGCGACCTTCCGCTGGCGCCGCTTTCCTCGGCGAGCACCGCGTGATCGGGATAGGCCCGGCGCAGTTCGCGTATGATTTCGGCCTCGGCCTGGCGATCGACCTCCGACACGTAGTCGTTGCGCTGTTTCTCGACGACGTCGAGGTTCTCGATGCGATTGATGTGGCGCAGGATCACCTGGCCGGCGGCACGCGCAGCGCGTACCGCCACGTTCACGGCGGGTCTTGGCATGGCTCGGGCTGAGAAAGAACGCCGGGGCGGCGACCCGCTAGGGTAGCAGATGCACCGGCCGGCTCCCACCGGCGGCCCGTTCCGCCTTGCCCTTCACTTGATGGAACCGATGCCCGATCACGCCCAGACCCTCGCCTCGCGCCTGCGCATCGTCCTGGTCAGGCCTTCCCACCCCGGAAACATCGGTGCCGCTGCCCGCGCGATGCGCACGATGGGGCTGACCCGGATGAACCTGGTCGCACCGCATGCATTCCCGCACCCGGAGGCGGTCGCGCTGGCGGCCGGCGCCACCGACGTGCTGGACGCGGCCGTCGTCACCGACACGCTGCCGGCCGCGATCGCCGACTGCCGGCTGGTGCTGGGCGCTACCGCGCGCCGGCGCGGCGTGCCGCTGCCGGAGCTGGACCCGCACGCCGCGGCGCGGGTGGCGCTGGACGCGGTCGGGGAGGGCGCCGAGGTGGCCCTGGTGTTCGGCAACGAGCGCACCGGCCTGGAGAACGACGAGCTGATCTGCTGCCATCAGGCGATCACAATCCCGTCCGATCCGGCCTTCTCGTCGTTGAATCTCGCCCAGGCCGTGCAGGTGATCGCCTACGAACTGCGGATGGCATTGCCCGGGCGCGTGTCGCCGGCGGCGCCGGTCAGTCCCGCGGCGGGCGATCCGCCGGCGAGCAGCGAGCAGATGGAAGGGTTCTACGCGCACCTGGCGCAGACCCTGACCGACATCGACTTCCACAAGGGCCGGTCCGACCGCACGATCATGCAGCGCCTGCGCCGGCTGTTCCAGCGCGCCGAGCCGGACCAGCGCGAGCTGCGCATCCTGCGCGGCATCCTCGGCGAAGCGCAACGGATGGCGCGGATCGCGCGCGAAGGGAAGTAGCCGGACAGCCGCGCTCGGGCCGGGGAAGGGCGGTCGCACCGGGCGACCGGAGCGGGTGCGGCCGGTACGCGCGGTCGCAGGGCCGGCGACGCGGCGGATCGATGCTGTAACATATCCGTCATCTTCCCGATCCATCGCGCGGCTGCCCCCGGCGCCGAAAGAGCCTTCCTGCATGTTTTCCCTGCAAACGATCTTCGGCAAAGGCGACAAGTTCTTCGGCCTGCTCGAGGCCAGCGCCGACGCCGCACGCGATGCGGCCTCGGCATTGGTCCACCTGCTCCAGAACCGCAACGCCTCGCCGAGCCTGGACGAGTTCTCGCTGGCGCGCCGGCGCGAGAAGGCCTTGTCCGAGCAGATCAGCCAGGAGCTGGTGAACACCTTCGTGACCGCGCTCGATCGCGAGGACATCGAGGCGCTCTCGGCAGTGCTCTACAAGACGACCAAGTCGATCTCCAAGTTCGCCGAGCGCTATTCGCTGGAGGTCGACCGGCTGGGCGACGTCGACTTCGCCTCGCGCGCGGTGCTGCTGGAGAAGGCCGGCGACGTCATCACGCAGATGGTCCGCCAGTTGCGCAAGGGCATGAACCTGGAGGTCATGAAGTCGCTCAACGATCGCCTGCAGGCGATCGAGGGCGAAGCCGACCGGCTGATGCTCCAGCTCTACAGCGAACTCTACGACGGACGGTACGAGCCGGTGCGGATCCTGCTGCTGAAGGATCTGTTCGAACTGCTCGAAAAGGCCATCGACCGCTGCCGCGACGTCGGCAACGTCGCCTACCAGATCGTCCTCAAGAACTCCTGACCGCCATGGATCTGACACTGGTCCTGGTCGTCGTGCTGGCGGCGCTGGCGTTCGAGTACATCAACGGTTTCCACGACACCGCCAACTCGATCGCGACCGTCGTCGCCACCAAGGTCCTGAGCCCGGGCCAGGCGGTGCTGCTGGCGGCCGGCACCAACCTCGTCGGCGCGCTGATGGGCACCGCGGTCGCCAAGACGATCGCCTCGGGGCTGATCGACACCAACGTCGTGACGGTCACGCCGGAGATCCTGATCTGCGCCCTGCTCGGCGCGATCATCTGGAACCTCATCACCTGGTGGTGGGGCCTGCCGTCCAGTTCCTCGCATGCCCTGGTCGGCGGCCTGTGCGGTGCGGCCCTGGCGGCCGCGCACAACGACTGGGCGGCGATCATCTGGGCCCAGGGCGGCACCCACTGGTGGGGCGAGAAGGGGCTGCTGCCGAAGGTCGTCGTGCCGATGCTGACCTCGCCGCTGGCCGGTTTCGTGCTGGGCCTGCTGGTCATGGGCGCACTGTTCACGCTGATCGACTTCATCGCCTCGCGGCAGGGCGCGATCAAGCGGCTGGGTCGCCCGCGCGTGGTCAACGCGTTCTTCGGCAAGGCGCAGATCTTCTCGGCCGCGGCGATGGGCTTCTCGCACGGCATGAACGACGCCCAGAAGACGATGGGCATCATCGCGCTGGCGCTGGCCGGCGCGACCGCGGCCGGCACGCTGAACGACCTGCCGGGCTGGCTCACGTTCCTGCGGATCGAGCAGGATGCGGCCAGCGGCTTCGAGGTGGCCACCTGGATCAAGATCGTTTGCGCGCTGGTGATGGCCGCCGGCACCGCCGCCGGTGGCTGGCGCATCATCAAGACGCTCGGCCACAAGCTGGTCAAGCTCCATCCGATCAACGGCTTCGCCGCGGAAACCGCGTCGGCGAGCGTCATCATCACCGCCTCGCACTTCGGCATCCCGGTCTCCACGACGCACAACATCTCCTCGGCGATCATGGGCGTGGGCGCCGCCAAGCGTCCCAATGCGATCCGCTGGACGGTGGTCGAGCGCATGGTGTGGGCCTGGATCCTGACGATCCCGGTCACCGCCACGCTGGCCTGGCTGCTGGTCCGGCTCGTCGATACCTGGCTGCGCTAGCGCGTCGTCGGGCAAGGGCCGTCCTGCCCTTAGGTCAAGTGCGCCGGTCGCGGCAAGGCCGCGCTACCGGTTCCGCAGATCAGCCGCCGTGCCGCGGACCCGCGAGCGATTCCTCCCCGGATTGCGCCAGCCGGCTGTTTCTCGACAGCCGGCCGGAGCCGCCGGCCGTCAGAGGATGTCCTCGCCTTCGGCGTAGATCGCCTTCTCCAGGTGATCGCCGAGGCCGGCGATCTCGGCGATCACGCGGTCCAGCTCGGCCGCGTCGAGCACCGTGTACGGGCGGTTCTCGCACAGGTGCAGGTAGGGCGAGCCGTCCAGGTTGCTGAGCGCCAGGAAGCCGGTGCGCTGCTCCCAGTTGAAGCGCAGGCAGCGGACTGGGTCCAGCCCGGTGAACGGGCCGACCGGCGTGGAGATGCGCAGGTACTTGGCGCCGTCCTCGTCCTCGACCTCGGTCAGGTAGATGCCCTGGTGGCGCTCGGCGGCCACGTCGATGTCGAAGCTGACCAGGTAGGGGTCGTTCGTGCGCAGCATGTGGCGGCTGCCGACATGCGAGCGGATCTGTTCGAAACTCTGCACCAGCGTGTCCCCTTGGCAAACCCGGGGCTATGCTAACGTGCGATCGCCATGATGTCTGCGATCGATTCGTCCCAGCACGACGCCATCCGGCGCGTGGTGGCGGCGATCCCGCGCGGCTGCGTCAGCAGCTACGGCGAGGTCGCCGCCCGCGCCGGGCTGCCGGGGCGGGCGCGGCTGGTCGGGCGGGTGCTCGGCGAGGCGGGACCGGAGCCGGGCCTGCCCTGGCAGCGCGTGCTGCGGTCGGATGGGCGGATCGCGTTCCCGGCCGGCAGTAGTGCCTTCCGCGAGCAGGCCCGGCGCCTGCGCGCCGAGGGCGTGGCGGTCGTCCGCGGCAAGGTCGACCTGCGCCGGTTCGGCTGGGGCCGCGGCGACCTGGACGCCTTGCTCTGGGCACCGCCGGGCGATCGCTGAGCCCGGCCGTCGCCGGCGTGCGAGAATCGGGCGGCCCTTCTGGAGCCTTCATGCTTTCCGACCTGCCTCCCGTCACCCGCGCCCTGCTGGCCGTCAATGTCGCGCTGTTCGTGCTCCAGCAGTGGCTGGGCGACTGGCTGATCATCCATTTCGCGCTCTGGCCGCTCGGTCCGCACCAGGTCTACGGCATCGAGAACGGTGTCGCGCTGCGCGTGGGCTTCGAGGTCTGGCAGGTCGTCACGTACGGCTTCCTGCACGGCGGCTTCGCCCACATCGCCTTCAACATGCTGGCGCTGTGGATGTTCGGCGGCCCGATCGAGCGGCTGTTCGGGTCGCGCCCGTTCGCGATCTACTACCTGGTCTGCGTGATCGGCGCGGCGGCGGCCCAGCTGGTCGTCGTGAGCTTCTTCACCGGCGGGTTCTATCCCACGCTCGGCGCGTCCGGCGGGGTCATGGGCCTGCTGCTGGCCTTCGGCATGATGTACCCGCAGGCGCGCGTGATGGCGCTGCTGATCCCGGTCCCGATGCCCGCCTGGCTGTTCGTGATCCTCTACGGCGCCATGGAGCTGGTCTTCGGCATCACGCGGACCGAGTCGGGCGTGGCGCATTTCGCCCACCTGGGCGGCATGGCGGTCGGCTTCGTCCTGATCCAGTACTGGCGCGGCCGCCTGCCGATCAAGCCGCGGCGGATCCTGATGCGCTGAGGCCGGTCGGGGCCGTCCGGCGGGAGCGCGGCGGCCCGCGGTGCGGGCTGCGACCGCGCGTGGCATAATCCACGACCTTTTTCCGGCGGGTTTCCCGCCGCGTCCGAAGACTGGAGTCGTCATGGATTTCCTGATCAGTTCCGCCTTTGCCCAGGCTGCGCCCGGCGCCGCCGCTCCCAACCCGTTGATGTCGTTCCTGCCGCTGATCATCCTGTTCGGCATCTTCTACTTCATGCTGATCCGGCCGCAGATGAAGCGGGCCAAGGAACAGCGCGCGATGATCGCCGCCCTGGCCAAGGGCGACGAGGTGCTGACCACTGGCGGGCTGCTCGGGCGAATCGAGGACCTGGCCGAATCGCACGTGACGCTGGAGATCGCTCCGGGCGTCAGCGTCAAGCTGCAGAAGCAGGCGATCGCGGCGGTTCTGCCCAAGGGCACGCTCAAGTCCTGATCGTCCGCGTTTCCCCGCGCCGCGACGGGTGGTCGCGGCTTCCGATCGGTCCATACGAATGAACGATTTTCCACGCTGGAAGTACTGGCTGGTGGCGCTTGTCATCTTCGCCGGTCTGCTCTACTCGCTACCGAACATCTTCCTGCAGGAGCCTGCGGTGCAGGTCTCGGCCAACCGCGGCGCCACGATCGACGATGCGCTCAAGGAGCGCGTTCAGGGCGTCCTCGAGGCGGCCAAGCTCTCGTTCGAGAGCATTACGATCGAGGGCGAGCGCCTGATGGTGCGCGTGTCGACGCTCGACCTGCAGAACAAGGCGGCCGATACGATCAAGACCGACTTCGCGGAGAAGGGCGACAGCGACCGCTACGTCGTCGCGCTGAACCTGGCCTCCACCGTCCCGGGCTGGTTGCGGGCGATCGGTGCCAACGCGATGCCGCTCGGCCTGGACCTCCAGGGTGGCGTCCACTTCCTGATGCAGGTCGACCAGAAGAACGTGCTCGAGACCCAGGAGCTGCGCTACGTCGGCGACATCCAGACCGCGCTGCGCGAGAAGGGCATCCGCGCCAAGTCGGTCGGCCGCGGCGCGCAGGGGCTGGTCACGCAGCTGCGCAGCGAGGAAGACCGCAACGCCGCCTTCAGCGCGATCACGGCCTCCTCGCCCGAGCTCGAACTGGAGAACGGCCCGGTCGTCGGGGACTCCTACACCCTGATCGCCCGCATCAAGCGCGAGCGCCTGGTCGAGATCGCCCAGAACACGATCAAGCAGAACGTGGCCACGCTGCGCAACCGCATCAATGCGATCGGCGTCGCCGAGCCGGTGATCCAGCAGCAGGGCGACAGCCGCATCGTCGTCGAGCTGCCGGGCGTGCAGGACACGACCGAGGCGAAGAAGATCCTCGGCGCGACCGCGACGCTGGAGTACCGTGCGGTCGACGAGAACACCAACCCGATGGAGGCGCAGCGCACCGGCCAGGTGCCGCCGGATTCGCGCCTGTACCGTCACCGTGACGGTTCGCCGATCGTGCTCAAGAAGCGCGTCATCGTTACCGGTGACGAGCTCGTGGACGCGTCCAGCTCGCCCGATCCGCAGACCGGCGAGCCGGCGGTCTCGATCACGCTCAATTCGGCCGGCGGCCGCAAGATGCTGGACTTCACGCGCGAGAACGTGGGCCGGAGGATGGCCACGGTCTACATCGAGCGCATCCCCGAGACGAAGATCGTCGACGGCAAGGAAGTGACGGTGCCCAAGATCACCGAGGAAGTGATCAATGCGGCGACGATCCGCGGCGTGTTCTCCAACAAGTTCAACACCACCGGCATCGGCTCGATGAAGGAAGCCTCGGACCTGGCGCTGTTCCTGCGCGCCGGCTCCCTGGCGGCGCCGGTCGACATCGTCGAGGAGCGCGTCATCGGCCCCAGCCTCGGCCAGGACAACATCCGTACCGCGATCCATGCGGTGCTCATCAGCCTGGCGCTGGTGGTGGTCTTCGTCGCGTTCTACTACCGGCTCTTCGGCCTGATGGCCGACTTCGCGCTGCTGCTGAACCTGGTGCTGCTGGTGGCGATCCTCAGCCTGTTCCAGGCGACGCTGACCCTGCCGGGCATCGCCGGCATCGTGCTCACGCTCGGCATGGCGATCGACGCCAACGTGCTGATCTGCGAACGCATCCGCGAGGAAATCCGCAACGGCTGCACGCCGCTGGCGGCGATCCGTGCCGGCTACGAAAAAGCCTGGGCCACGATTCTCGACGCCAACGTGACGCACCTGATCGCCGCCTTCGGCCTGATGGCGTTCGGTTCCGGCCCGCTGCGCGGCTTCGCGATCACGCTGGCGATCGGCATCCTCACCTCGATGTTCACCGCGGTCACGGTGACGCGGGCCCTGGTCCAGGCGACGCTCGGCGGTCGCAGACTCAAATCCCTTTCGGTCTAAAGCGCCGAGTCGAGAGCGATCATGGAACTCTTCAATCCCAACGCCAACATCAACTTCATGGGCTGGCGCAAGGCCAGCCTGGTGATCTCCTGCCTGCTGATGGTCCTGTCGGCCGGCGTGATCTTCGTGCGCGGCCTCGACTACGGCCTGGACTTCACCGGCGGCGCCCTGGTCGAGGTGGCCTACCAGGAGTCGGCCGAGGTGGCCGACGTGCGTACGGCCCTGACCAATGCGGGCTTCGAGAACCCGGTCGTGCAGAGCCTCGGCGGCACGCGCGAGTTCGCGATCCGCTTCGCACCGCGCGATGACGAAAAGGCCGCCGAAGGTGCGGGAGGCGGTGCCTCCCAGGCGGCGCACAACCGTATCGCCAACGACGTGCTGGCGGCGCTCAAGGCCGGCCGCGCCGATGTGACGATCAAGCGCAGCGAGTTCGTCGGCCCCCAGGTCGGCGAGGAGCTGCGGACCGACGGCCTGATCGCGGTCATCGTGGTCGCGCTGGGCATCGCGATCTACCTGTGGATCCGCTTTGAATGGCGCTTCGCGGTGGCGGCGGTCGCCAGCGAGGCGCACGACACGCTGCTGACGCTCGGCATCTTCGCGCTGACGCAGCGCGAGTTCGACCTGCCGGCCCTGGCCGCGGTGCTGTCGGTGGTCGGCTATTCGATCAACGACAAGATCGTCGTCTTCGACCGCGTCCGCGAGATCTTCCGGTCCACGCGCAAGGCCGACTCGATCGAGGTGCTGAACCGCTCGATCAACTCGACCATGTCGCGCACGATCATGACCGGCGTCACCACGGCGCTGGCGGTCGGCACGCTGTACTTCCTCGGTGGCCCGGTGCTCGAGAACTTCGGCCTGATCATGCTGATCGGTATCTTCATCGGCATCCTCTCGTCGATCTTCTTCGCCAACCCGATCCTGCTGCTGCTCGGTGTCTCGAAGAAGGACCTGATGCCGGTCACGCGCGAGGACCCGGAGCTGGCGCGGCGTCCTTGACGTCACCTCGCCCGGATACGAAAAACGCCCCGAAAGGGGCGTTTTTCTTTGGTGCGGACCGTGATGCGACCGCGGGACGGCACCGGCGTCGCGCGCCGCAGGCTCGCGGCTGAACTGCAATCGGCGCAGCCGGCTTCAGGTGCCCGGGGGGTTCTCGAAATCACTCGCGAAGATCACGTCGGAGGCCTTGACGATGATCATGCCGGCCATGCCGACGCCGCCGGGGCCGCCGTGCTGGCTGCAGAAGTAGCGTGCCGTTCCGGCGTCGGGAAACGTCACGGTCGCTTGCCAGATCGCGCTGCTCGGATCGCCGATCGGGCTCGCGCCGCAGGCCGTCGAGCAATGGAAGGGGGTCACGGCATCCGGATCGGATTCGACGTTGTGGAAGCCGCCGCCGTTGACGAAAGTGACCGTATCGCCGGCGGCGATCGTCAGCGACGGGGGGTCGAAGGTCATGTTCGGTCGCGCGGTCACCGTATGGTTGCCGGCAAACGCGGGAGCGGCGGCGGCGAGCGCGAAGGCGCCGGTCATGAGAAGAGGGTAGCGACGCATCGATGATCTCCTAGGGGGACGAAGGTCCATCCTCTGAGTACCGCCGGCGGGCCAACGGGTTGCCTCGGCCGGTGGCCGGGAATACGGCCGGTCGGGCGCCGGGTCCGGCGCGGAGCCGGACGGTGGACCGGGGCGCTCGCCGCGCACCGCCGGTGCCGGTCCGCGCCGGCCGACCGGCCGGCCGATCGGGTCCCGCCGCTGCTCGAAAAGCGCCGTCAGGCCTTGGTCTGGCCGGCCCGGTGGCCTTCGAGGGGCGCGGCGGTTGGGCGGTTCGGCGCCCCGGAGGGATGCTGTCAGCGCTGGGCGTGCCGGCGCGCCGGCGGTGCCGTGTCCCGGCAGCGATCGCCGGAACCCTGCAAGGCCTGCGCCGCCGCACAGACGTTGATCGACGCCGTCGCGTCGTTTGCGTCGTCGAGCAGCCTGACGGCGTCGGATGCGCGCAATCGCGGGTCCAGTTGCAGCAACAAGGCGATCGAGCCACTGACATGGGCCGCGGCGAGCGAGCTGCCGGACGCATAGTCGTAGTGGCCGCCGGGTTCGAGTGTCAGGATCTCGCGGCCCGGCGCGCGCAGCATCCGTTCCGCGGACGGCGGATCGTCGGTGTCGGCGACCGCGATGACACCGGGCACGTTCAGCGGGAAACCGTCCAGGCGCCCGCTGGCCGGCAGCGCGCCGACCACGATCGCGCCGTGCTCGATCGCATGGCGCGCGAGCTGTTCGAGCAGCGGGTCGGCCGGACCGCCGAGGCTGAGGTTGATGATCCGTGCGCTGGCGCCGATGGCGGCATCCAGCGCGAGCGCCAGCGTGAACGAGTTGCAGCGCGCCGCGGCACCGTCCGGCGTGCTCCAGCAGGCGCGGTATGCGTACAGGTGGGCGTCCGGCGCGACGCCGGCGATGCCGATACGGTTGTTGGCGACCGCGGCGATCACGCCGGCGACCTGGGTGCCGTGCCGGTCCTCCGCGGCGGGGGCGTCCGGATCGCCGACGAAATCGCGTTCCAGCGCGATGCGCCCGCGCAGGTCCGGATGCCCGACGTCGACGCCGCTGTCGATCAATGCGATGCGCACGCCGGTGCCGCTGCTCCAGCGCTGCGCCTGGTCCGCGCCGATCGCGGCGAAGCCGCGCTGCAGGCCGATGTAGGGATCGTTGTAGGGAGCGGCCGCTGCCGTGTCCGGCACCGCGGCCGCTCGCGGCGCGGTCAAGGTGTCGAAGCTCTGCAACGGCTGCACGAGGCGTACACGATCGTCGCGGCGCAGCCGCGTCAGCATCTCATCGTGGTCGGCCGTGGGCGGAAGTTCGTAGAGCATGCAGCGCAGCCGCAACGACGTGATCGTCCAGGCCGAGACCTCGCGCAGGCCGTAGTCCTTCGCCAGTCGCGCTGCGCTGGCGACGCTGCGCAGGCTGCCGCTGTAATTGGGCAGGCCGGCATAGCCGCGCGGGGTCGAACCGACCGACGGCGGCGGGTCGGGTCTTTCGGCGATCGCGACGATCAGCAGGCGCTCCGGTGCCAGCTGGCTTTGCGGCGGCGTCGCGAGCGCCGGTGAGGTGACAGCGAGCAGGGCGAGGAGGCACAGGACGACCCGGCCGCCGATCCGGCCGGCCGCTGTCGGCGAACGGACGGGCAGGCGATTCATCAGCGCAGCGCGGCGCGGCCGATCGGCTCGGCCAGCAGGATGCCGGGATAGCGACGCAAGCGCTCGACCGCACGCGCGGTGTCCGCGGCGGTATCCGAATCGAACGCGAGACCGTAGATCGAGCCGCCGGTATTGCTTTCGACGATCCGCAGTTCTTCGGCGGCCAGCATCGCCTGCAGTTCGGCAAGCGTCAGCGTCGGCGCCGGCACCAGGCGGATGACCGCCTGCGAGGCGTGCACGGGTGCGCTGGTCAGGGTCTGGTAGCGTGCGCTCGTATCGCCGCGCTGCAACAGCAGCGGGACCAGCAGGGCCAGGCCTATCCCCTGCACGAGCACGGCCGCGATCAGCACGCGATCGAGCAAGCGGCGCTTGCGCGGTTCACCAGAATCGACCCGGCCGGATCGAGCCGCGTCGTTCTCGAGGTCGATGCGCGCGAGCAACCGGCGCAGTCCGGCCTGCGCCTGCGCTCCGCCCGCATCCGGCACATCCATCGTCTCCGTCGCGATGCCGGCATGCAGCCGGCTCTGGAACGCGTATTCGTCGCGGCAGTCGGCGCACTGCCGGAGATGGTCCTCGACCGCCTGCCGCTCGGTGGCGCTGGCGCTGCCGTTGACGATCCAGGGGATCAGGTCCCAGATCTGGCGGTGGAGCTGGGTGGACGTGTTCATCGGGTCATCCTCGCGCCGCATGCGCATGGGGTGAATCCTCGCCGCCGAGCGCCGGCAGTGTATTGCGCAGACGCAGGCGCGCGTGGAACAGGCGCGCCTTCACGGTGCCGACGGCGACGTCCATGATCGCGGCGATCTCCTCGCAGGACTGGCCGAGGTAGTAGGCCAGTTCCAGCGTCATCCGCTGCTCGGTCGGCAGCGCGAGCAGGCCGCGGCGCACCCAGTCGCTCAGCTCGACCTGCTCGGCGTCGTCGCTCGTGCCTTCGGCCTGGGCGGTGGTCGATTCCGGCACGCCGGGCCGGTCGCGCAGCGTCTTCATCAGGCAGCGATAGGCGATGCCGAAGATCCAGGTCGCGACCTTGGCCTCGCCGCGGAACTGGTTCGCGTCGCGCCAGACCACCCACATCGTCTCGTTCACGATCTCGTCGACCAGGTCGCGCCGCGCCGTGTGCCGTGCCACGAAGCGTGCGAGCCGGTCATAATGGTGAAGGTACAGCCGCTCGAAAGCGGCACGATCGCCCTGGCCGGCGCGGCGCAGCCATTGGAGGTCGCAGGTGGCGGGATCCTTGCCGCCTTCCACGCAGGGCTCGGTATCGGGGCGGCCTTCGCGCGGCACGTTCAAGCCTCCAGCCATCGAGTCAGGGTCTTAGCCGTATGTACCACGAGTGAGCCGGAAGGTTGTGGAATACCTCGATTCCGCCCGCGGCACCCCGGACATCGCCCCGGAACCGCTAGCATTGGCCTTTCCGGGGTGCAGGGGGATCGGCATGGCGGTGGGCACGATGCGGCGCCCTTGCGGCGTCCTGCCGGTATGGCCGGCCGTCCTGTGTGCGGCCTGCGGCGTGCTGGCATCGGTTCGGGCCCAGGCGCAGGGCTGGAACGGCTCGCTCGCCCTGGCCAGCGACAACCTCTATCGCGGCCTCAGCCTCAGCAGCGACCGGCCGGCCTGGCTGGTGGACCTGCGCTACCCGATCGGCACCGAATGGACCCTCGGCCTCGGCGCCAGCGGCGCCATCGGCGAACGGCGTCCGGAACAGGACTCGGCGATGGAGCAGGTCGTGCTGCGCGTCGATCGTCATTGGCAGATCGATGCGGACTGGTCCGCCAGGCTCGGCGTCGCGCACTACGATGAACCCTGGAGCTTCTGGCGCAACCAGTTGCGCTACGACGAGATCAGCGCCGCGATCGGCTACCGCGGCCGCTGGAGCCTGAGCCTGGCGCTGACGCCGAACCGTACGTCGGTCTATGCCAGGAGCCGCTACGAACGCAGCGGCGTCGCGACCTGGACCGAAGCGACCTTCCGCCAGCCGATCGTCGAGCGTCTCGCCGCCGACTTCGGCGTGGGCTACGCCGCACTTTCGCACAGCGGCGATCACGACTACGGCTACATCAGCACCGGGTTGAGCTACGGCATCGACGATGTCGACCTGTACTTGGCCTACGTCTGGACGGACGCCACGGCACCGCGCTACTGGTGGGATGTCGACGGCCGCCCGGTGCGCTCGCGCTGGCTGGCCTCGGTGATCTGGAACTTCTAGCGCATGCCATGGACGTTGAGGTGAGTGCGAAGGCCCCGGCGCGGTGGTCCGGCAAGGCGCGGCTGCTGGCCGGATGGGCAGCCTGGCCAGCGGTCGCGGTGCTGCATCGGGCCGTCGACGATCCCCGGCTTGCCGGCTGAATCATTTCCCGGATTTGTTCAGGTGACGCCTCCCGACGAAAGGCATAGTCTGCGTCGCCAAAGTCTCCGAGGGCTGTCGCGAGGGGCGTTGCGACACCGCCCGGGCTCGCAATACAACCTGTCGCCGAACGGCGGATCGCTTGGGGAAGCCCTGTGTTGGCGGGCTGGAACGGCGGGGTATGCCTCGCCCTGGCCGAAGGCCTTCGGGCGACGCTTGTTGTTTCCAGGCGCCTTCCTGACTGTTCCTGCCGACAGTCTCGATACGCCGGCCGCGCCAGGATCGCGCGGCGTGGACCCTTCCGTCAGCGGCCGAATCGTCTGTGGCCGATCCATCATTTCCAGGAGTGTGTTTCATGCCCACATTGCCATCGCGCACCGCGCTCGCGGCTGCGCTCGTCCTTGCACTGGCTGGCGTGCCGGCTGTTCACGCCGCGTCCTCGACGATCGTGGCCGAACCGCCCATGCTCACCGCGATCGAGACCGCGCGGACGAACCCGGCCCTGCTGATCCTGCAGGCCGGCATCTTCGATCCCGCCGCGCAGCAGCTCGATGCGGCCACGGTCGGCGCGGCGGCGGCAGGACCCACCGCCTACGCGATCGTGCAGTTCGAAGCCGGCCGTCTCGACGCGCGCAAGGCGTTGGCGGCACAGGGCATCCGGTTCCTCGGCTACCTGCCGAACAACGCCTACTACGTGCGCCTCGACGGTCACGGCCTGGATGAACTGAACGCCCATCCGGGCGTGCGCTGGGCCGGCCCGCTGCAGCCGGCGATGAAACTCGACCCGCAACTGTGGACCGCCCGGCGTGTCGATTCGACCGCGCGCCGGGACAACGGCCGCTACGAGATCATCGTGCATGCCTTTGCCGGGGTGCCGTCCGCACCGATGGCCGAGGCGCTGCGCCAGGCCGTTCCCGGCGTGACGATCACCGAGCGCAGCGTGCGCGCCGAGGCGGCGCCGTACGTGCGCGCCGAGGTCGATGCGGGCCAGCTGGACGCGCTGCTGCGCGCGGCGACCGCGATCGACGGCGTCAGCTACGTGGCACCGTGGATCGCGCCGCAGTGGGCGAACAGCGGCTCGGTCGGCGCGATCCAGGGCAATGCGATGACCGAGTGCATCGGCACCGGCGTGGTCTGCGGGCCGACGCCGATCTGGGATCACGGCCTGACCGGCAGCGGCCAGATCGTCGCCGTGGCCGATTCCGGCACGACGCCGAACGCGGCCTGGTTCGCCACGCTCGACAAGGGCACCGGCCCGCATACCGAGGTCACCTATGCCGAGCGTCCGGCATTGCCGACCATCGGCACGCTGCACCCGGACAACAAGATCATCGCCTACTGGACCCAGCCGGGTGCGGTCGACTACGACTTCACCATCGGTCACGGCACGCATGTGACCGCCACCGTGGTCGGCGACGTGCACGGCACGTTCGGCGCGAACACGTACCTGGCGTCGACACCGTTGCTGCCGAACCACGACCTGGCCGATGGCATGGCGCCGAATGCGCAGCTGCTGTTCCAGGACAACGGCAACAACAACAGCCCCGTCATCGTGGACTTCCAGGGAACGCTGGAGCAGGCCTATGCCGGTGGCGCGCGCGTACACAGCAACAGCTGGGGCGCATCGACGGGAGGGCAGTACAACGGTAACGATGCCTCGGTCGACGAGGTCAGCCGCCGCAACGAAGGCTTGCTGGTGATCGTCGCGGCCGGCAACGACATGTCCGGCCCGACCCAGACCGGCTCGCCCGGCAATGCCAAGAGCGCGCTCACCGTCGCCGCACTCGGCCACGCCGGCAGCACCCAGCACGCGAGCTACTCGAACAGGGGCCCGGCCGCCGACGGCCGCGCCAAGCCGGACATCGCGGCGCCGGGCTCCAGCATCGTCTCGGCCCGCGTGGTCGGCAGCAGCGTCACCGATACGATCAGCGCGCCGCAGACGCGCAGTCTCTCGGGCACGTCGATGGCGACACCGACGCTGGCCGGCAATGCGGTGCTGCTGCGCCAGTTCTTTACCGACGGCTTCTATCCGCGCGGCGAGCGAACCGCCGCCGATGCCCTGCATCCGACCGGTGCCATGTTGAAAGCCGTGTTGTTGAACGGCACCCATGCGCTGACGTCCGAGGCCGACGGCCACCTCTGGCCGAACGACGCGACCGGCTGGGGGCGCGCCTGGCTCGACGGCAACCTGTGGTTCAAGGACACGCTGTCCGGCGGCGACGACAGCCGCCGCCTGCGCCTGTTCGAGCGGACCAACCCCACCGGCCTGGAGACCGGCGACGTCCACACCTACACGATCGCGAATGTCGCCGCCGGCATCGAGCTGCGCGCGACGCTCGTGTGGTTCGACGCCGAGGCCGTGCCCGGCGCCGCCTCGACCCTGGTCAACAACCTCGATCTGGAGGTGGTCGCGCCGGACGGTGCGCTCCTGCTCGGCGCCAACCGGATCCCCGGTGCCGATTCGACGCCGGGTGGCAGCGCCGACGCGAAGGACACCGTGGAGCAGGTCCGCCTGACGACCCCGGTCGCCGGCAGCTATACGTTCCGCGTCAAGGCGACCGCCGTACCGGGCAACGGCAGTGACGGCAGCGACCGCCAGGGCTATGCGCTGGCGGTGTCCGGTGGGTTCGCCATGCCCGATCCGACGCCGCTGCCGGCACCGACCGCGCTGGTCGAAGTCGACGGCGGTGGCCAGGGCATCGGCATCGGCTTCACCGGCGCCGCCGACGCCGAGGGCTTCCAGCTCTACCGCGCCGACGGCACCTGCCTGGACGCGGCGCCGGGTGATTTCCATCTCGTCGCCAGCAGCGCGGCCTCGCCGCTGGTCGACGCACGTGCGCAACCCGGCGTGCGCTACGCCTACAAGCTGCGCGGCGTCCGCAACGACGTCGAGGGCGCGCTTTCCGATTGCGTGGCCATCTCCAGCGACGGGATCTTCGCGGACGACTTCGAGGAAGCGGCCGGCGGCAAATGAGGCCGCTGGCCGGAGGTTGGGGACCGCCGGAAACGACCGCCGGCCTGGTATCCGAGGCTTCGAGCATGGCGCGGCATCCCTGGTCGGGGCCGCGCCGTAAAAAATGCCCCTTCGAGGGGCATTTTTTTGGCCACGGGGGGCGATGACCGCGTCGGGAGGGGCCTTGCCCGCCGGGAGGTGAGCTTCTCGTCAGCGGCTCGGCCGAGGCGATGGGCACGCCTGGTGCCGCTGGCGAGCCCGGCAGGGGCCATCCGGATCGACGAGGAGAGATGGTGGGCCGTGATGGGATCGAACCATCGACCAATGGATTAAAAGTTTGCATGGAAATCAATAAGCTATTGATGTTCTGGCGAAGTCGAGCGAAGGTAGACGAAGTGGAAAGAAGTTCCATATCAGCACGTTAGCGAAGGTTAGCGAAGTCGCTGCGAACTGAGGGTTGCACCTGCACTGTACCGATGGCCGTAGCGACCGACATGCCCCAAGCCTTCAGTAAGGCCTGCTGGATTCGGCATGGGTTTCTTGCAAAATTTGCATTTGCAAGATAAACTTGAGAGCCGAAGGGAGCCACTATGGATCAAGCCACTATCCGTAAGCGCCTGGTCGCCCTGCGTGAAATTCGCGGTGCAACGCAAGAGCAGTTGGCGACCGCGCTCCAATTCAATGACCGCCAGACCCTCTCGGAAATCGAAGGCGGTGGGCGGTCAATATCGATTCCAGAGCTGGTCAAAGCAGCGCAGTTTTTCGGCGTTAAGCCTGATTACTTCACGGATCCGCTACGCCTAGCCGGTGAGGCCAAGTTTTCCTGGCGGAGGACCATGGAGGTTGGCGAAAATTTAAACATGTTCGAGGAGCGTGCGGGTGGCTGGATCGCCACCTATCGGCATCTGAGCCGCCTTAAAGGCGACTCGATCAACTCGTCGTTGACGCAGATCGGACTTACCCCAAAGAGCTCGTACGAAGAGGCATGGGCCGCGGGTGAAGCGATCGCCCGCAGCTTGGAACTTGGCCCAGTGCCAGCAGCTATGCTTGCTGATGCTCTGGAAGAACGCTGGGACACGCTCGTACTTTATGTGGATGCTCTGCAGGGGGTGTCCGGCGCGGCGTGCCAAGTCGGCGCCATGAACACCGTCATTATTAATCGCCGTGAATCCGAGGGGCGCCGGAACTTCGACTTGGCACATGAGGTGTTCCACCTCATCACTTGGTCGTTGATGGAGCCTAAACATATCGAAGGGGACGTGCAGCTCTCGGCGCGCTACAGGCGCATCGAAAGCTTGGCGGATAACTTTGCCGCAGGCCTGCTGATGCCTTCCGAGTCGCTGCAGAAGTATATCGACGATCATCCTCTGCCCCGTCTCATCGCTGATCTAAACGAATGGGTACGGACGGCCGCAAGCGTGTTTTTGGTGAGCGGCGACGCCATGCGTTGGCGACTCGCGTGCTTGAAGCACATTGCACAAGCCACGGCCAAGCGTCTGGAGTCTGCCGCGATCCGAGTGGCAAGTGAGAATGTTCCGCCGCCGCATTTCAGTCGTCGATTCGTCGAAGCGCTCGGCTGGGGCATCGAACAAGGCTATGTAACGGTGCGCCGGGCCTCCGAGATCGTCGACGAGTCCATTGATGGCTTAGCGGAACTCTTCACGGAACACGGCTTGAAGACGCCGTTCGATATGTAAGGGGCTGCATCATGCCCCTGCAGAGAGGTCAACGCGTTCTTGTTGATACCAACGTCATCATTGCCGCGCACGACAGTGGATGCCTTCCTCAGCTTCTCGATGGATTTCGTGTTTGCACGGTCGAAGAGGTCATTGTCGAAACCCAGAGAGGACGGCAGCGCCGTAGACCTGAGCGGACTATCAACGAAGCGTGGCTCCGCGAGAGACTGGAATTGATTGGTACCGTGACCGACGAGCAGCGCCTCGAATTCACCTTGACCCACCAATCAGTGGGTCTGGATGAAGGCGAGCGCGACCTCCTAATCTGGGCAGCCACAATCGAGGACGCGTGGCTATTGAACAGTCCGGACATGGGTGTCGTGCGATTCGCGCATCAAGTGAACTGGCTCGATCGACTCGTGTCTCTCGATGCGATGTGCAGGGTCATTAATGCGCGCCTGACTCAAAACCTCCCGGATAACTTTAGGGATGATTGGCTGGTCCGCAAACGTACAGAGCTCCGGCTTGGGGCACTTTAATGTCGTAGTGCGCGCCTCGCCTCCAATCCACGAAAACAGGAAGCCAAGGCCGTGGTTGATGAGCGCAAAGTGGTCGAACAGAACGCCGTTCACGATGAATTGGATACTTGCGGCCACGCCGTCGATGCTTGGCTCCGCGAGCACGTTGTGCCGGCCGCGAAAGCGTTGGCCGCAGATGGCAGCCGCGCCCTGACACCGAGCCAAGTACGCGCCAACCTGGCTAAGTCCGCCGCGTGTCGGCAACGTGACATACAGCGTTCGCTTCGCGCCCTACGAGCTTGCCGTTTGAGATTTCCTCGGCGACTAGATGCTTGCTCGTTGCGTTGCGAAGCTCAAGCCTGTCGTGCTCTTTGAATCCGGAAACGCAGCACGGACAAAGCACTGCGATGTGTACGACTTCGGATGTCATCGCCGGCACCACCCACGGACGCCGTAGCCGACACCGAGTATCAACAGGATCCCACCTAGCTTGGTGTGCCAAGCAGCCCATCACAACGCAGGGCGATCATCCTCGGCGTCGGACGACTCCTTCATGAGACTAGAGCTTTGAACTGCTGGTATAGCAAGGTCTCCCCGTACCCGTACATGAGTGCTTGCCGTTGCTTGATCAACTCGCCAAGATCGGCGTCATCCAGTACGAGAATGAAACCGCGTTGATCGTTGGCTGTATCTTTGCACCGCTTCAGCAGCAGAGCTTTGTCATCGATGGATCTGACTACGAGGATGCCGAGCTTCCCTCGAGAAGGGGAGAATCGACCAGCGAGTTGATCGATTTCAGGGTTTCCAACCTCCTTCCCGTAATTTTTGCATTCAACGAAAATATGGGAGGCGGGGTGATTCCTTGAGGCCCAGCTAAAAAACCCATCCTTGGCGTCATTTACATAAGTAATGTCGATGCGCTTCCTTCCTTCGTGAATTTTGTCTTGCTTCACCGGAAAGGCAAGGGCGGGATAGAGTAAGGCGGATAGAAATTTCTCGATTGCGTTCTCATAGGTCGCTGCATCTTTCTGACCTGACTTGAGGGATGTTACGTCGTTTAATAGCCCAGCAAAATTTGGTGTCGGTATATTTTCCAGTTCCGCAAGAGCAGAATGGCCAAGCGGGCGCGATGGAGTAGCGTTCTTTGTCTCTCTGTAGTTAGTGAGGGCTTGTGGATGCTCGCCGGTTAACTTGGCGGAGGCGAGCTTGTTAGCACCGTACAGGTCATAGAGATCAGTCTTATAGACCTTCTTGACGCCTTTGTTCTTCTTGCTCTGTAGAACGTGAACAAGTGACGAGTTGATATCCTTGTGATGCTGTTGCAGCACAGGCATCAGAAAGTGGCGATAGTATTCGTCATGTCCGTAGATTTGCTTAACACGCGCAATAATCTTTGGAATGAGGATAAGAGGGCCTTGCTTCGTCATGGGTAAGTCAATAAGACTGTTTTCCCATTTCTCATCACGTGTGTTCCATACAGGCCCAGAATCAACCCCGGCAGTCAGCGGTATGCCGTAGTAACTGCACGCTTGCTGCGTGTACTGAATCAGTGGGCCACGAATGATGTTGCAGACTGCATCTGACAGCATGTCGGGGCCAACCCCATCAACAAATAAGATCGTGTCCTCAAGGTCATGCACAACACCCGTTTGCGCAGCTTTGCTTTTAACGAGAGATTCCCAAATTTTCTCAGCTGATACCGCACCAAGAGCGCTGCCGCGCGACTTGTTCTTTGAGTAGCCTATATGGAACTCGTTTCGCTCGTTGAGGCACGCGAGAAGCTCCTTTGCTCTGTCATGCTTTCCATTCCGTATCGCAGTTAGCACTGACTCGAAATAGCTCTGCAACAGCGATACACAATGATGCCCCCACTCTGTTTTCAGAGAGCGCAGTGCGGCCGGATCAACGAAGATAGGAATGTCCTTATCAATATGGACGTCGAGAAAATCGAGCGTTGCCTGATTGCGTTCTAATTTGAAGTGGCGAGATACCAGCATCCGTAGCCCCTGTTGGCCGTTTGCCTGCATATTATACGGGCTGAACCTGCCCCGTCGGAACGGACGCCAGGAAGCGATAGATTGATCGCAACCTGGAGGTTCCTATGCAGCGCATCACACGTCGTCGTTACACGGACGACTTCAAGACTCAGGCCGTTGCCTTAGCCGAATCGGTCGGGCGGTCTGAGGCGGCTCGGCAGTTGGACATCTCGGTCAAGACGTTGGGCAACTGGCTGGACGCCTCGCGCGCCGGTCGCCAACTGAGCTCGCCCAGCCGCCAGCCGGTCAGTGATCTGGAGAGTGAGCTGACTCGTCTGCGAGCCGAGAACGCCACGCTCAAGATGGAGCGCGAGATCCTAAAAAAAGCGACGGCGTTCTTCGCCAAGGAGTCCAAGTGAGGTACGCCTTCGTCGCGCGTGAACGGGCTCGCTATCCGCTTCGGTTGCTGTGCCGCGTGCTGTCAGCGTCGGTTTCCGGTTACCACGACTGGCTGCATCGCCAGGGCCGACCGGATCCAGAGGCGGCCCTGCGGGTCGAGCTGCGCTCGCTACACACGGACAGTCGCGGCACCTACGGTCGACCGCGTCTGGTGCAGGCGCTACGCGCTCGCGCCCACAGGATGGGCCACAAGCGCGTGGCTCGGCTGATGCGCCAGGAAGGCTTGCGCGGCAAGGTCAAAGGCCGCTCCAAGCTGCGCACCACTGACAGCCGGCACGGTCGGTCGGTGGTCGGCAATCACCTGGATCGGCGGTTCGCGGTGGATCATCCGCTGCCAGTCTGGGTCGGGGACATCACCTATCTGCCCACGCGCGAGGGCTGGCTATATCTGGCCGCGGTGATCGACCTGCGCACCCGGCAAGTCCTGGGTTATAGCCTGTCCGAACGGATGCCCGATGATCTGGTGCGTCAGGCGTTCATCAATGCTTGGTCGGCTTCGCCGGTGCCGCCTGATGCAATCTTCCATTCAGATCGCGGTAGCCAATACGCCAGCGGTGCGTTCACCAAAACGCTGGCCGCGCACGGCTTCGTGCCGAGCATGAGCCGCAAGGGCAACTGCTGGGAGCGCGCAGCCTGCCCTCAGGGCACAACGCCGTGGCCGAGAGCTTCTTCGCCACGCTCAAGAACGAGGAAGCCACCGGCGTATACGCCACCAAGGCTGCAGCCCACGCTGCCATCGCCGGCTACATCCATGGCTTCTACAATCCTGTCCGTCTCCACTCCGCGCTTGGTTATCTGTCGCCCAACGACTATGCCAAGAAGGTGAAGCGGGCCGCCTAGAATCGACCTTCTTGGCGTCCGTTCGCAGGGAGCAGGTTCACCGTCGTGAAGAGGTGGCCGAGCAAGGCAAGATCGAGGCGAACGGTGCTGTTGCTCTTCCCCTTCGCCAAGCGCGTGTCGCGGAACGTGGCGACCATCTCGGCAGTGATCGCTGCGAGCGAATACTTGCCGAAGTGCGAGCGCAAGGTTTCGGCGCGCACCTGCTCGGCGCGCTGCGTCGTTGGCTTCTTGATCGGTGTGACTTCGGCCAAGTAACGATCGAGGGAAGCGGATACCGTGAGGCGCTCGGACGGCGCTCGCTCGATGTAGACGCCGCGCACCATCGAATCCTCGGTGCGTCGCGACCAGTCTTCGGCATCGCGTTTCGTGCGAAACGTCTTCGCGACGGTCGGCCATCCCTGCTTGCGGATGAGAGCCTTCCAGCTACCCGAAGGTGTCTTGACGATGGTCGCCACGGGGCGCTCTCTGCATCGAAGTGTACCGAAACTGTACCTTCGAGCATTGGATTGCGTCGAGCGATTCGCCTAACGTATTGAAAGTATTGGTGGGCCGTGATGGGATCGAACCATCGACCAATGGATTAAAAGTCCACTGCTCTACCGCTGAGCTAACGGCCCGGAAGACGACCTGCGCGCAGTCCCTGGAGGAGGGCGGCAGCCGGTGGACGGTGCCGATCCTGCGTCGCAGTCGGAGGCGACGCACGGGGGCCGCGCTGGGGTGCGGCGGTCGGCGGGGCCATCCAAGCCGGCTATTGTAACGGCATCTGGCGCGGTATGGACGCGAACGCACCAACGGCCGTTCGCGATGCGGCGGCTCGCTGGAACCGACGGATGGCGCGGGACGAGACGCCCTGGCTGCGCTCGCTTTCCGGCACCGGCAGCGCCGAAGCGTCGGCCGGTGCGCCGGTCAGCGATAGCGGGTGGGGTCGGCCACGCCGGCCGCCACGAACCCATCGGCGCGCAGCCGGCAGGCGTCGCAGTGCCCGCAGGCGCGACCGTCCGCGTCGGCCTGATAGCACGAGACGGTCTGCGCGAAGTCGACGCCGAGGCACAGGCCTGCGCGGACGATGTCGGCCTTGCCCAGCGCGATCAGCGGGGCGTGCACGCGCAGCGGCGTGCCCTCGACGCCGGCCTTGGTCGCCAGGTTGGCGAGCGTCTCGAACGCGGCGATGAAGGCCGGGCGGCAGTCGGGATAGCCGGAGTAGTCCACGGCGTTGACGCCGCAGAAGATGTCGGCGGCGCCCAGTACCTCGGCCCAGCCGAGCGCGATCGACAACATGATCGTGTTGCGCGCGGGCACGTAGGTGACCGGAATCCCCGCACCGCCCTGTTCGGGCACGTCGATGTCGGCGGTCAGCGCCGAGCCGCCGATCGTGCGCAGGTCGACGTGGACGGTCTTGTGCTGGTGCGCGCCGAGGTCGCGCGCCAGCCGCTCTGCGGCTGCCAGCTCCGAACTGTGGCGCTGGCCGTAGGCGACGCTGAGCGCATGGCAGTCGAAGCCCTCGGCGCGCGCCAGCGCCAGCGTGACGGCCGAATCCATGCCCCCGGAAACCAGTACGACCGCGCGTTTCAATGCCCTGACTCCTCGCCCCACAGGATCTTGTGCAATTGCAGCTGGAACCGTACCGGGAGGCGGTCGGCAAGGATCCATTCGGCCAGGTCGCGCGGATCGAGCGAACCGTGCACCGGCGAGAACAGCACCATGCAGCGCTGGCCGAGCCGGTGCCGCCCGACCACGTCGCGTGCCCATTCGTAGTCGGCGCGGCCGGCGAGCACGAACTTGACCTGGTCGCTGGGCGAGAGGAAGCGCAGGTTGTCCCAGCGGTTGCGCGCATCCTCGCCCGAGCCGGGCGCCTTGAGGTCGAGCACCTTGCGCACGCGTGCATCGACCGCGCCGACGTCGATCGCACCGGATGTTTCCAGCGAGACCTCGTAGCCGGCGTCGCACAGGCGCGTCAGCAGCATCAGGCAGCGCTTCTGGGCCAGCGGCTCGCCGCCGGTCACGCAGATGTGGCGGGCGCCGTGGCGCGCGACGTCGGCCAGGATCGCGTCGATGGTCCACCAGGTGCCGCCGTGGAACGCGTAGGCGGTATCGCACCAAGTGCAGCGCAAAGGACAGCCGGTGAGACGCACGAACACCGTCGGCCAGCCGGCCGCATCCGCCTCGCCCTGTATCGAGTGGAAGATCTCGGTGATGCGCAGCCGCTCGGGACGGGGCTTGCCCGCGATCAGCGCTGCGTTCGAGGTCGCGATGTCGCCGTGCTCACGCGGCAAGGGCCGAATCGGCATCGTTCCGCTCCGGGGCGGGGACCGTTCCGGCGGCGTGGGCCGCCGGCTCAGCGGCCGCTGTCGAGCTTGATCGCGCGCAGCCGGGCGGTCGCCTGGCGCGAGGCTTCGGTGTCCGGGTACTGCTGGACGACCTGGTTGAGGGTCGCCTCCGCCTCGGTCAACTGCTTGAGCTCGTACTGGCTGTTGCCGACGTTGAGCAGGCCGTCAGCCGCCTTGGGATTGTTCGGGTAGCGCGAGACGAGCGTCTGGAACGCGTCGAGCGCGCGCGGATAGTCCTGCGTCACGAAGTAGGCGCGGCCGAGCCAGAAGTACGCGTTGCCGACCAGCGGGCTCTGCGGGTACTGGGCGATGAAGTCGATGAAGCGACGCTCTGCCTCGGCGTATCCGCCGCTCTTGAGCGCCGAGAACGCTGCGTCGTAGGCCGCGCTTTCGGCGGCCGGATCGGCCGGTGCCGGCGGCGGTGCCGTCGGGTCGGTGCCGGCCATGGCCGGCGCGGTGCCGAGGTCGGCAGGCGTGGGTGCCGTCGCGCCGGCCGCAGCGGGCGCCGGCTGGCCGCCGAGCTGGACGTCTTCGAGTTGATTGTTCGTGCTGGCCGCGGGGGGCGTGCCGGCACCGGCGGCGGCGCCGCCGCCTTCGAGGCGACCCAGTCGCGAATCGAGATCGATGTACTGGTCGCGGTTGTTCTTCTTGAGCTGCTCGACCTGGTTCTGCAGTTCCTCGATCTGGCCCTGCAGGTTCTGCACCTGGGTCTGCAGCTGCTGGATCTGGTTGACCAGCTCGACGCTGCCCTGGGCCTGGCCCGAACCGCCGGTCTTGGCTTCGAGGGCGGCGACGCGCTCGGCCAGGGAGAGGCGCTGGGCCTGGGCGGGGAAGGCGACCAGAGCGGCGACCACGAGGGTCGCCGCTCCGAGCTGCTTCAGACGGTTCTGAGCGGCCTGCATCGCTGCTTACTTGGCGGTGTAGACGATTTCGACGCGACGGTTCTTCGACCAGGCCGACTCGTCGTGGCCGCGGTCGACCGGACGCTCCTCGCCGTAGCTGACGACCGTCAGCTGGCCGGCCGAGGCACCGGCAGCGCTCAGGGCGCTCTGGACCGCGTTGCCGCGGCGCTCGCCGAGGCCGAGGTTGTACTCGCGCGAACCGCGCTCGTCGGTGTTGCCTTCCAGCGTGACGCGTGCATCCGGGAACTGGGTCAGGTACGCCGCATGGCAGGCGATCTGGGCCTGGAACTGCGAGCTGATCGTGCTCGAATCGAAGTCGAAGTACACGACGCGCTGGCGCAGGCACGAATCGGTCTCGAGACTGTCGCGCGTGTAGCGGCCGGACGTATCCGCCGGAGCGGTGGTGGTCGACGGCGTGGTATCGACGGGCTCCACCGGCTTGGTGGTGGTCTTCTTAGCGCAGGCCGCAATGCCGGCGACCAGCAGGGCGGCGACGAGGACACGAACTACGATCTTCATGTGGGTTCCTTGAGATTTTCCGGGTTGGGACAGTTCACACCATACAATGACGATCAGGCCCGGAAACGACCTGTCGGCAGATTATAAAAAGCTTTTCTTAGATCAACGCTGACGATACGGCCCCCAGGCGGGCTCGCGGACGTCGCCGTCGGCCAGCACCAGGCGCTGCCTGACGCGGCCATCGGCCGAAACGGCGTAGAGAACTCCGCGTGCGCCCTCGGCGGCCGCGTACAGGATCATGCTTCCGTTCGGCGCGAAACTGGGCGACTCGTCCTGATTGCCCGGCGAGATCTGGCTGTACTGACCGGTAGCGCGATCGAAAACGGCAATACGATACACGTTTCCGCTGCCCTGCACCATTGAGACCGATTTGCCGTCACAGCACACCGATGCGCGCGCGTTGTAGGCGCCCTGGAACGTCAGCCGGGTGGCTTCTCCGCCGGTCGCCGGCACCTGGTAGATCTGCGGCTTGCCCGAGCGGTCCGAGGTGAACAGGATGCTGCGGCCGTCCGGCGACCAGACCGCTTCGGTGTCGATCGCGAAGTGCCGGGTCAGCTGGGTGCGTGCACGGCTGGCCAGGTCGATCACGTAGATCTCCGGGTTGCCGCCGAACGAAAGCGTCAGCGCCAGCTTGCTGCCGTCCGGGGAGAACGCCGGGCCGCTGTTGATGCCGCGCTGCGAGGAGATCAGCTGGCGCTGGCCGGTGGTCAGGTCCTGGATGTAGACGGCCGAGTTGCCGTTCTCGAACGACACGTAGGCCAGCTTGCGGCCGTCCGGCGCCCAGGCCGGCGACATCAGTGACTCGCCGGAGCGCACGACCACCTGCGGGTTGTAGCCGTCGGAGTCGGCGACCATCAGCTGGTACTGGATCTTCGGGCTGACGCCCACGGCCGTCACGTAGGCGATGCGCGTCCAGAACGCGCCGCGCACGCCGAGGATCTTCTCGTAGATCAGGTCGGCGATCTGGTGGGCGACGTCGCGCATCTGGCTGCGTTGCCCGCTGATCGCGACACCGGCCATCCGCTGCTGCTTGGCCACGTCGAACAGCTCGAACTCGACGCGCAGGCCACCGTCGCCGGCATCGCCGATGCGCCCGATCACGAGATAGTCCTGCTTGAGCATGCGCCAGGTGGCGAACTTGACGTCGCCTTCGCGGGCCGGGAACTCGACCACGTTCGCCTTGGCCAGCGTATTGAACTTGCCCGAGCGCGCCAGGTCGTTGCGGATCACGTCCGCGACATCGGTCTCCGGCGGCAGGCCACCGCCTTCGAACGCGAACGGGACGACCGCGATCGGCAGGGCCGAGGGGTTGCCGTTGGTGATGTCGATCGAAAGGCCCTGGGCCGCCACGCCCGGCGCGTGGCCGAGCAGGGCGAGCATCGCCAGCAGGCAGGTCAGTATCCGGTATCGCATGGGGCGTGCCTCATCCTTCGTATCTGAAGTTGAAATCGATCTGGCGCTGGAAGACCTTCTCGTAGCCCTGGTACGGCAGCGGCGCGGCGCGCATCACGGCCTGTTCGATCGAGTTGCGCGTCGGCGCGTCGGCGTTGCAGGGCGTCCCGACCTGGACCGAGATCACGTCGCCACCGGGGATCTGCTTGATCTGCAGCGTACAGCGCAAGCCGGCCTGCGCGCTGTCGGGCCGGTTCCAGCTGGAGGTGACGGCGGCCTGGATCGCGGCCGCATAGCGCGCCGCCAGGTCGTTGTCCTGGCCGCCGGCACCGGTCTGCGCCTGGGCCGCGCGCTGTTCGGCCGCTGCCGCTGCTTGTGCGGCCTTCTCGGCCTTCTCGGCGTCGGCGGCCAGCTGCGCGGCCTTGCGGTCGGCCTCCAGCTTCTTCATGCGGGCCTGCTCGTCGCGCAGCGTCTTCTCGGCCGCTTCGCGCTTCTTGCGGATTTCCTCCAGCTGGCGCTGCTGCTCGCGCTCCTGCTCTTCGAGCAGGATCTGCTCGCGGCGCACGCGCTCTTGCTGTTCCTTCTTCTCCTGCTCGGCCTTTTCCTGCGCCAGCGCGGCCACGCGCTCGCGCTCGATCACATCCTGCCGGTCCGGCGGGGGCGGCGGCGGTGCGGGCGCGGCTTCGGCGGGCGGCTCCGGCGGCGGGGGCGTAGGCGCGGGCGGCTCCGGCTTCGGCGGCTGGGGCTGCGGTTTCGGCGCCGGTCGCGGGCTCGGCCGGCTGCCGCTGGGCGCGGGAGCAGCGGTGGGACCGACCAGGACGGCCTCGATCACCGGGCCGGGCATGACGATAGGCCGTGTTTCCTGCGTCCACCAAAGCCCTCCGAACAACAGCAGCGCGCACAGCAGGTGCAGGGCAAGCGCGAGCACCAGGGCGCGCAGCTTGTCGCGGGAGCTCTCCATCAGCGGGGGCGTGCCTTGCCGTCGCCCGGCTGGCTCATCAGGCCGACCTTGGCGGCACCGGCCTGCTGCAGGAGGACCATCGCCGAATAGATGCGCCCGTAGTCAACGCGCTCGTCACCGGCGACGAGCACCGGAATTTCCGGATTCTGGCGAACGAAAGCTGAAACCTTGTTGACCAGGGCGTCGGCCTCGATCGCTTCGCGCGGCGTCTTGCCGAGCGTCAGGTACAGCTTGCCGTCCTGGTCGACGGTGACCAGGACCGGTTCCTTGTCGTTCTGGATCGACTTGGCATTGGACTGCGGCAGCTGGATGTCGACGCCGAGATTGAGCAGCGGCGCGGTCACCATGAAGATGATCAGCAGCACGAGGGTCACGTCGATGTACGGCACGACGTTGATCTCGGCCTTGAGCTTGCGCCGTTTGCGGGTTCTTCCGAGGGTCTGCATGGCCTATCTCCAACGCGTCCGCGGCGGGGCCGGGGTCAGGCCGCTTCGTCGTGCGGCGCCTGCCGCGCGAGGATCGAGGAAAACTCCTCGACGAAGGTGTCGTAGCGCAAGCTGATCCGCTCGATCTTGTTGGCGTAGCGGTTGTACGCCCAGACCGCCGGGATCGCGGCGAACAGGCCCATGGCGGTCGCGATGAGCGCCTCGGTGATGCCGGGTGCGACCATCGCGATGCTGGCCTCCTTGACGTTGGCCAGGCCGTGGAACGCGATCATGATGCCCCAGACGGTGCCGAACAGGCCCACGTAGGGACTGATCGAGCCGACGTTGGCGAGGAACTCCAGGCTCTGCTCCAGCCGCTCGGTCTCACGGGCGGAGGCCACGCGCATCGCGCGCTGGGCGCCTTCCAGCAGCGAGCGCGAATCGACGTTGCGGCGCTGGCGCAGGCGGGCGAACTCGCGGAACCCCGCCTCGAAGATCGACGCGGTGCCGGTGATCCGCTCGCCGTCCGCGGTGACTTCCTTGAACAGGCCCGCCAGGTCGGCGCCGGACCAGAACCGGTCCTCGAACTCGCCGGCATCGCGGTTGGCGCGGTCGATCATCGCCTTCTTGCGGAAGATGATGAACCAGGACGCGATCGAGAAGCCGAGCAGGATCGCCATCACGATCTGCACCGGGATACTGGCACTGAGCAGCAGGTGCAGTACGTCGAGTTCGGCGTTCATCGGGTGGCGATCTCCTGGAGTATGTCGTCGGGTATCGGGCGCGGGCGGAAGCTGGCCGCATCGAGGCACGCGATGTGGACCTCGGCTTCGACCAGCAGTTCACGATCGGGTTCGCGCAGCAGCCGCTGCGCCACGCTGAAGCGCGCGCCGCGGACATCGACCGGCGCCACGGTGGCGGTGAGCAGGTCGTCGAGCCGTGCCGGCCGTCTGAATCTGAGGTCCATGCGATGCACCACGAAGACGATGCCCGCCTCGTGCTGCAGCTGCTGCTGGCCGATTCCGGCGGCCCTCAGCCATTCGCTGCGGGCGCGCTCGAGAAAGCGCAGGTAGTTGGAATGATAGACGACGCCCCCGGCATCGGTATCCTCCCAATAGACGCGAACCGGCCAGGCGAACACCGGTTTGACTTCGCCTTCAGTCATCGTTCACGCCAAACAGCTCGCCTGGGCGCGGCGTTTCGGCACGCGACGGCGGCGCCAGGCCGAAATGCTGCCAGGCCTTCTTGCTGGCCATACGCCCACGCGCCGTGCGCACCAGGAAGCCCTGCTGGATCAGGAACGGCTCCAGGACGTCCTCCAGGGTGCCGCGTTCCTCGCTGAGGGCTGCCGCCAGCGAGTCGACGCCGACCGGACCACCGTCGAAGTTCTCGATGATCATCAGCAGCAGGCGGCGGTCCAGCGCGTCGAAGCCTTCGGCGTCCACCTTGAGCATTTCCAGGGCGGCGCCGGCCACCTCGCGGGTGATGCTGCCGCCGGCGCGGATCTGCGCGTAGTCGCGCACCCGCCGCAACAGCCGGTTGGCGATGCGCGGGGTGCCGCGGGCGCGCCGGGCGATCTCGCTGGCGCCGTCGGCGTCGCAGGCGATGCCGAGGATGCGCGCGGAGCGGCGCACGATCGAGGTCAGCTCCAGCGGGCTGTAGAACTCCAGGCGCTGGACGATGCCGAAGCGGTCGCGCAGCGGTGCCGTCAGCAGGCCGGCGCGTGTCGTCGCGCCGACCAGGGTGAACGGCGGCAGGTCGAGCTTGATCGAGCGGGCCGCCGGGCCCTCGCCGATCATGATGTCGATCTGCCGGTCCTCCATGGCCGGGTACAGCACTTCCTCGACGACCGGCGACAGCCGGTGGATCTCGTCGATGAAGAGGACGTCGCGCGGCTGCAGGTTGGTCAGCAGCGCGGCCAGGTCGCCGGCGCGTTCGAGCACCGGGCCGGAGGTCGAGCGCAGGCCGACCCCCAGCTCGTTGGCCACGACGTGGCTCAGCGTGGTCTTGCCCAGGCCCGGCGGGCCGAAGATCAGCACGTGGTCCAGCGCCTCGCCGCGCCGCCGCGCCGCTTCGATGTAGATCGCCAGCTGCTCGCGCACGGCCTGCTGGCCGAGGTAGTCGTCGAGCTTCTGCGGCCGGATGCTCGCGTCGAGCAGATCGTCTTCGCGATTGGCGCTGGCGGAGGTCAGGCGGTCGGACACGGCGGATAGGGCGACAGGGAGAGGCGTGTCCGGCGAAGCCGGACACGAGCGGGATTGTCGCTCAAACGCGACCGCTTTGCGCTCTATATCTCGACCTGGGTGCCGAGCTCGATCAGCCGGTTGCCGGGAATCCGGAAGAAGGCGGTGGCCGGCAGCGCATTGCGCTGCATCAGCACGAACAGGCGGTCGCGCCAGGCGACCATGCCGGGCCGGTCGGTCGCCACGATGCTCTCGCGACTCAGGAAGAAGGTCGTGTCCATCATGTCCAGCGGCGCGCCGCACAGCGGGATCCGCGCCAGCTCGGCCGGGACGTCCGGGTCCTCGGCGAAGCCGAAGCGCAGCGTCACCAGCTCGAAGTCCTCGTTCAGCCGCTTGACCTCGACCCGCTGGTCGTCGTCCACGACCGGCTCGTCGCGGATCTCCACCGTCAGCACGACGTTGCGCTCGTGCAGGACCTTGTTGTGCTTGAGGTTGTGCAGCAGCGCGTTGGGCACGCCGTCGAGGTTGGCGGTCAGGAAGATCGCCGTGCCGTGCACGCGCAGCGGCGGGTGCAGGGCGATCGACGCCAGGAACGGCTGCAGCGCGATGCCGGTCTGGCGGATCGCCGCCAGCACCAGCTGGCGGCCGCGGCGCCAGGTCGCCATGATCGTGAACACGCCGACGCCGAGCGCCAGCGGGAACCAGCCGCCGTACTCGATCTTGTCGGCGACCGCGATCAGCAGCACCAAGTCGATGCCGACGAACAGGATGCCGGCCAGCGTCGTCGCCAGGCGGCTCCAGCGCCAGACGCGGCGGGCCACGACGACCACCAGCAGGGTGTTCATGAACATCGTGCCGACCACCGCCAGGCCGTAGGCGGCGACCAGGTTCTCCGACGAGCGGAAGCCGAGCACCGCGGCGATCGTCAGTACCAGCAGCACCCGGTTGACCCAGGGCAGGTAGATCTGGCCGATCGTCTCGCGCGAGGTGTGCAGGACCTTCAGGCGCGGCAGGTAGCCGAGCTGCATCGCCTGGCGTGCCATCGAGAACGCGCCGGAGATCACCGCCTGGGAGGCGACGATCGTCGCCAGCGTCGCCAGCACGATCATCGGGATCAGCAGCGGCGCGGGCACCAGCAGGTAGAACGGGTTGGAGGCCTTGGTCGGGTCGGCCAGCACCAGGGCGCCCTGGCCCAGGTAGTTCAGCGTCAGGCACGGCAGCACCAGGAAGAACCAGACGCGGCGGATCGGCTTCCTGCCGAAATGGCCCATGTCGGTGTAGAGCGCCTCGGCACCGGTGATCGCCAGCACCACCGCGCCCATCGCGAAGATCGCGAACTTGCCGTTGTGCGCGAAGAACACCACCGCATGGTGCGGACTGAGCGCCGACAGCACCTGCGGCTCCTGCGCGATGCCGACCACGCCGAGCGTGCCGAGTGTCAGGAACCAGATCAGCGTGATCGGCGCGAACAGCGGGCCGACGCGGCTGGTGCCGTGCTTCTGGATCGCGAACAGCCCCAGCAGGATCAGCACGGTGGCCGGTACCACGTAGCGGTGCAGCGCGGGCGCGAGCACCTCGATGCCCTCCACCGCCGACAACACCGAGATCGCCGGCGTGACCACGCCGTCGCCGAAGAACAGGGCGGCGCCGAACAGGCCGATCACCATCAGGATCCAGCGCGTCCGGCTGCTGTTGACGCCGCGCTGGGCGAGCGCCATCAGCGCCATGATGCCGCCTTCGCCCTTGTTGTCGGCGCGCAGGATGAAGGTCGCGTACTTGACCGAGACCACCATGATCAGCGACCAGAAGATCAGCGACAGCACGCCGAGCACGTTCTCGCGGCCGACCGCGACACCGTGCTGGCCGAAGGCTTCGCGGAATGCATACAGCGGGCTGGTGCCGATGTCGCCGTAGACGACGCCGAGCGCCCCGAAGCACAGGGCGAGCAGGCGTTGCCGGTTCTGCGGTTGGTCGTTGCTCATTGCGGTCGGATCCCGGAGGGGGAGGTGCGGGACGGTCGGCGGGCGCTCCGGCACCGCCTGGGCGGACCGGCCCCGCAGGCCGATGCAAACGGCGTGCCCTGGAGCAGCAGGAAAGTCATCGGTTGGGGGGCGGCAATCAGCGCAAGGCGGCCTTCAGCGCCTTGCGGATGATCTCTTCGGCGCCGTCGCCCGGGGCGCTGGCGTCCTTGACCAGCCGCGCGACTTCGGCCGGCTTGTAGCCCAGCGCGATCAGCGCGGTGCTGGCTTCGCCGACCGGGTCCTGCATGCCGCCGCCGCCGGAGCCGCCCGGCTGGCCGCCGGTCAGGCCGTCGACACGGTCGCGCAGCTCGACGACGATGCGTTCGGCGGTCTTCTTGCCGATGCCGGGGATGCGCGTCAACGCGGCGATGTCGCCGCTCTGCACCAGGCGCGCGAACGCATCGACCGGCACGCCCGACAGCACGGCAAGCGCGGTCTTGGCGCCGATGCCGCTGACCTTCTGGATGCTGCGGAACAGCGCGCGCTCGCCTTCGCTCAGGAAGCCGTACAAGGCCACGGCGTCTTCCTTGACGGCGTAGTGGGTGCGCAGCACCACCTCGCTGCCGACCGCGGGCAGGTCGAAGAACGTCGACAGCGGCGCCTCGAGCTCGTAGCCGACGCCGTTGACGTCGACCAGCAGCCACGGCGGCTGCTTGGACACCAGGGTTCCACGCAGTCGGCCGATCATCGGCGACGTCTCCAGGCGGTACGGGGAATGCCGATGCGCTGCACGCTGGCGCGCGTGTGCGCGTGTGCGAGGGCGACGGCGAGGGCATCGGCGGCATCGGCCTGCAGGCGGCCCGACAGTCCCAGCAGGATGCCGACCATGTGCTGGACCTGCGCCTTGTCGGCACCGCCGCCGCCGACGACGGCCTGCTTGACCTCGGTGGCGGCGTATTCGGCGATCACCAGGCCCTTGTCGGCGACGGCACAGATCGCCGCGCCGCGGGCCTGGCCGAGCTTGAGCGCCGAATCGGGGTTGCGCGCCATGAAGACCCGCTCGATCGCCACCTCGGCCGGTCCGTGCGTTTCGATCAGCGCGCCGATCTCGTCGAAGATCTGCTTGAGGCGCAGGTGGAACGTCGCGGCGCCGAGCAGCACCAGCGCGGTATGGAACACGTGGTGCGAGCGGCCGGCCTCGTCGATCTCGATGATGCCGATGCCGGTACGCTGGCTGCCCGGGTCGATGCCCATGATGCGGCAGCGGCCAGGCGCAGTGAGGGAAGGGGGGAGGGTCATGAGGACCGGGTCGGGGCTGTCGGGGCCGCGAGGCGGCCGCCGCGCGCCCATCGACGGCTAGCCGAAGGCATCCGCCGGCAGGCGGGCGTTGGAATAGACATGCTGCACGTCGTCCAGATCCTCCAGCCAGTCGATCATCCTCGCCACGGTCGCCGCCGCGTCGCCGTCGAGGGCGACCTCGGTCGCGGCCCGCAGCGTCAGCTCGGCCTCGGCCACCGGAATGCCCGCCTTGGCGACCGCCTCGCGGACCGCATCGAAGGTTTCCGGCGAGGTCAGGACCTCGATCGAGGCATCGTCCGGATCGGTCGTCACGTCCTCCGCGCCGGCCTCCAGTGCGACCTCCACCACGGCATCCTCATCGGTGCCGGGTGCCAGCGAGAGTACGCCGAGCTTGCGGAACAGGAAGCTGACCGAGCCGTCGGTGCCGAGGTTGCCGCCGAACTTGGTGAACGCATGGCGCACGTCCGAGACGGTGCGATTGCGGTTGTCGGTCATGCAGTCGACGATCACCGCGACGCCGCCGGGGGCGTAGCCCTCGTAGCGCAGCTCCTCGTAGGTGACGCCTTCCAGCTCGCCGGTGGCCTTCTTGACCGCGCGCTCGATCGCGTCCCGCGTCATGTTGGCCGTCAGGGCGCGGTCGATCGCCAGCCGCAAGCGCGGATTGGACGCGGCATCGCCGCCGCCGGCGCGCGCCGCGGTGGAGATCTCGCGAATCAGCTTCGTGAAGATCTTGCCGCGCTTGGCATCCTGGGCATTCTTGCGATGCTGGATGTTCGCCCATTTGGAATGACCGGCCATGATGTCCGCTGCTGCCTCGTACGGCTGCGAATTTTATCAGGCGGCCGCTTGCCGCGGCGGCAGGAAATGGCCGCTGCGCAGGAAGGCGATCGTCTGGTCGGCCGCTTCGCGCGACAGCAGCAGGCCCGAATGCGAGGTCGGCACGGTCCGGTGGTCGGCGATGCCGGGTAGCTGCGTCTCGCCGACCGACACCGTGCCGTCGTGATCGCCGGCCAGCGGGCCGAGCACGAAGCCCAGGCCCAGCGGCAGCCGTCCGGCGACGACGCCGACGGCGTTGGGGCCGTCCCAGCGCTCGAGGCCGGTACACAGCAGGTCGGTGCTGCGTCCCATCAGCCAGCGGCCGCCGCGCCAGTGGGCGAGGCTGCGGGCCGCCGCGCTACCGCACAGCGGCGAGCCCAGGCAGACGACGCGGCCGTCCCCGCCGGCCTGCCCGCTTCGGGCCGCGGCCAGCGCACGCAGCGCGATCAGGCCGCCGAGGCTGTGGCCGACCAGGTGCAGGTTGCCGCGATGGGCGTGCATGCGTTGAAGCAGCTTCTCGGCCGCGCGTTCCGGGCCGCCGAGGGTGCTGGCGTAGTCCATCGTCTCCACGTCGAAGCCCGCCTCGCGCAGCCGGCGGCCGAGAGGCAGCAGCGTCAGGCTGCGCATCCACAGGCCGTGCAGCAGGATGACGTGGCCGCCGTCCATCATGTCGTGGGTTTGACGACCCGGATGTGCAGCTCCTGCAGCTGGGCCTCGGCGATGGGCGAAGGCGCGGAGGTCAGCAGGCACTGCGCGCTGGCGGTCTTCGGGAAGGCGATCACGTCGCGGATCGAGTCGGTGCCGGCCATCAGCGCGGCGATGCGATCGATGCCGAATGCGATGCCGCCGTGCGGCGGTGCCCCGTACTTGAGCGCATCGAGCAGGAAGCCGAACTTGGCCTGCGCTTCTTCCGCGCCGATGCCGAGCAGGTCGAACACGGCGCTCTGCATGTCCGGGCGGTGGATGCGGATCGAGCCGCCGCCGATCTCGTTGCCGTTCAACACCATGTCGTAGCCGCGGCTGACCGCGAATGCGGCATTGGCGCGCAGGTCGGCCACGTCGTCGATCTTCGGCGCCGTGAAGGGGTGGTGCAGGGCGACGTAGCGGTTGGCTTCGGCGTCGAACTCGAACATCGGGAAATCGACGACCCACAACGGCTTCCAGGCGTCCTCGACCAGGCCCAGGTCGTGGCCGAGCTTGAGCCGGAGCGCGCCCATGAAGGCGCTGACCGTCGCGTACGGGCCGGCGCCGAAGAAGATGACGTCGCCGGTCTGCGCGCCGACCGCCGCGAAGATGCCGTCGATCGCGCGATCGTCCAGGAACTTGACGATCGGCGAGGTCAGCCCCTCGCGGCCGTTGGCGAGGTCGTCCACGCGGATCCAGGCCAGGCCCTTGGCGCCGTACTTGGCGACGTGCGGGCCGAGGTCGTCGATCTGCTTGCGCGTCAGCTCCGCGCCCTTGGGCAGGCGCAGGGCGGCGACGCGGCCGCCGGCATCGCTGGCCGGGCCGCTGAACACCTTGAAGTCGACATGGCGGACGTGCTCGGCGACGTCGACCAGCTCCAGCGCGATGCGAAGGTCGGGCTTGTCCGAGCCGTAGCGGCGCATCGCCTCGGCATAGGTCATCCGCGGGAACGGAGCGGCCAGCGCGACGCCGACCACCTCCTGGAACACGTGGCGGATCATCGGCTCGACGAAATCCTGCACGTCGCGCTCCTCGACGAACGCGAACTCCATGTCCAGCTGCGTGAATTCCGGCTGGCGGTCGGCGCGCAGGTCCTCGTCGCGGAAGCAGCGCGCGATCTGGTAGTAGCGATCCATGCCGGCCATCATCAGCAGCTGCTTGAACAGCTGCGGCGACTGCGGCAGTGCGAAGAACTCGCCCGGGTGCACGCGCGAAGGGACCAGGTAGTCGCGCGCACCTTCCGGCGTCGCCTTGGTCAGGATCGGCGTCTCGATGTCCTGGAAGCTGCGGGCATCCAGATAGTGGCGCAGCGCCGAGACCAGCTTGGTGCGCAGGCGCAGCCGGCGCTGGACCTCCGGGCGGCGGATGTCGAGATAGCGGTAGCGCAGGCGCATGTCCTCGCTGACCGCGTCGTCGAGCATGAACGGCAGCGGCGCCGCGGCGTTGAGCACCTCGACGGTATCCGCCAGGATCTCGATGCGGCCGGTGCGCAGGCGCTCGTTCACCTGGCTGGCCGGGCGCGGACGCACGCGGCCGGTGACGCGCAGGCAGAACTCGTAGCGGACCGCCTCGGCAGCCGCGAAGGCGGCGGCGTTGTCCGGCTCGATGACGATCTGGACGATGCCTTCGTGGTCACGCAGGTCGATGAAGATGACGCCGCCATGGTCGCGCCGGGTATCGGCCCAGCCGCAGAGGGTGACGGTTTGTCCATCGAGCGCCTCGTCGACGAGGCCGCAGTGGTGGCTGCGCATGCAGTGCTCCAGCAAGGTAGGCAGCGGCCGCTCCGCTGAACGGCCGGGCGCGGAATGCTATAGCCGTTCATGCTGCACCGCAAACGAAACGCCCGCCGGATCGGCGGGCGCTTCGTTCGGCGGGGGGCGGGGACTCAGCGCCAGCGGCGCTGGACCACGAAGACCGCCGAGCAGCCGCGGTCGACCCAGACGCCGGCGCGGTTCCAGCCCCAGGTGCGGCCCTGGATGCAGGCCGTCTCGGAGGTCTGGCGCTCGATCCGCACTTCGCTGCCGCGGCCGGTGTCGACGCTGCAGAAGTTGTAGCGGCGATCGCGGCTCTGGCAGGTGAAACGGATGTCGCGGTCCCAGTCGCCGCCGGGCGTCCAGCCACCGCCGCCCGGGCCGTGGCCACCGCCGGGACCGGGCCGGTAGCCCGCCTCCACGAAGATGCCCGCACAGCCACGGTCGACCCACAGGCCGCCGCGGTCCACGCCCCAGTTGCTGCCCTTGCGGCACTGCGTGCTGGACAGCTGGCGCACGATCTGCGCATCGCGCCACTGGACGCCGCACCGCTGGTAGCGATGGTCGCGGCTTTCGCAGCGGACCTGCTCCTGCCCGTAGCCCGGGCCGCCGGGCCGCTGGGCGTGGGCCGGCGTGTACGCCAGCAACAGCGCGACCGCGCCGGCCAGACCGACAAAGAATGATTTCAGCATGTTCCCCTCTCCTGTACTGAACTGTTGCGGCAATGACGCCCAATTCTAGTCGGATGAGGCCTGAACGGTGGCAGATCGGCGCATCAATCGGCGGCTTTCGCCGGCTTGGCCGGCTCCGCTGCGGTCGTCGCCGGCTTGGACTCGGCCGGCTTGGCCCCCGTATCGGCCGACGGGGCGGCGGCGGGCGCGGCATCCTGGCTGGCCAGGTTGCGCTTGGTGTCGCCGTCCTTCTTGAAATCGGTCTCGTACCAGCCGCTGCCGGCGAGCCGGAACGCCGGCGCCGTTACGCGGCGGCGCACGCCGGGGCGTCCGCAGTCGGGGCAGTCGCTGGGATCGGGGTCCGAGAGCTTCTGCAGGCGGTCGAAGCGGTGGCCGCAGGTGGGGCATTCGAATTCGTAGATCGGCATGTCGGTACGGTCTCGTCGCAGGTCGGCAACGGCGGGGCAGCATGCGGGCGCCTCAGAAAAAAGCAAGTCCGGATGGGCCACGCGAGCCAGCGCAGCCGATCGGAAGCAGCCGGACAACGGCCCGGAAGCCTCGCGCAAGGCTTGCGGAAGCCGTTCGGGAGCGTCGCCCGGAGCTGCGCCGTGCAATATGGGGCCGTCGACCACCGGCGCGACGCGCACTGCGCGGCTGCGGCCCGAATCGGTGCCTTCGTTCCACACAACACGATGGGGAGTAGCAAGACGATGAAAGCCCGCCACTCGATCCGGCTCGGTACCGGATGGCTCCTGGCCTGCGCGCTGTCCGGCGCCGCGGCCCAGACGGTGCGCCAGCACGATGGTCCGGCCGGCAGCGTGACCGATCTGCGTGCGGATGGCACGCGCGTTGCGGTGCCCGCGCGCCGGGCGGTGCCGTCGCCGCTGGGCTGGACCGCACCGGCCACTGCGCCGCAGGCCGGTGCGCCGCCGGTCTGCGCCGCGGCATCGCGCGCCTGGCACGGTCAGGCGTTGCCGGCCGGCGAGTCGGGCACGCTGGTGGCTGCGGCCTTCATGCGCTCGACCACGATCGACAACCGTGGCCGCATTGCCTTCTTCGCCCAGGTGGATGGCGCGGCGCGCAACCAGGGCGTCTTCGTCGCCGGCCCGGCGGGTCTGGACGTCGTCGCGATGGGCTGCGGCGGCCCCGGCGGCAGCGGGGCCACGTCCGACTGCGGCGACCTCGCGCCCGGCGGCGGACGTTTCAGCGGCTTCTTCGGGGAGACCTGGGGTACGCCCGACCTCAATGATGCCGGCGACGTGCTGTTCATGGCCGACCTCCATGGAGCGCCGCATCCACGCGGCCTGTTCCTCTATCAGGCGGCTGCGGCGCGCTTCGTCAAGATCGCTGCCGTGGGCGAGCCTTCGCCGCTCGGCGGGATGCTGACCGGCATCGGTCCGGGCAGCCTCAACAACGCCGGCGACGTCGTCCTGCTGGCGTCGACCGACGGCCGGCTCGACGCGGACGCGCTGATCTGGCGCGACGGCGTCCTGTCCAAGTACGTGGCCGCCGGCGATCCGGCGCCGGGTGGCGGTACCTTCACGATGATCGGTACCGAGTCGTGGGGCATGGTCGACGGCACCCAAGTGCCCGGCGGTCCGGTACCGGCGATCAACGATCGCGGCCAGGTCGCGTTCCGGGGCGAGGTCAGCGGCGGCATCGCATCCGCCGGTCTGTTCATCAGCGACCACGGCACGCACAGCTGGGTCGTCCAGATGGGCGACCCGGTGCCGGGTGGCGGCACCTACATCGGCCTGCAGGCGCCCTTGCTGAACAACGCCGGCGAGCTGGCGTTCTTCTCCGACATCGCAGGCGGTCCGGGCTCGGCCTGGGTCACCGGCAAGCCGGGCCAGTGGCGGCGTGCGCTGGCGTTCTACGATCCGATCGACACCGGGCAGGTGTGGAGCCTGGCGTTCTCGCGCAATCCGCTGGCCGCGCTCAACGACCAGGGCGACCTGCTGCTGGCGACGACGATCCTGCGCCCCGACTCCAGCGAACGTGGCGCGATCGTGCTGAGCCGTGCCGACGGCTCGCTGCGGCTGCTCGCCGAACAGGCGCAGCCGACGCCGCTCGGCGGCAGCTGGGGTTCGCTCGACGGCTGGCCGACGCTCAACAATCAGCGGCAGGCGCGGATCGGCGCCGGCACGCCGGGATTGCCGGGGCAGGCGACCACGCAGATGGTCGTCGAGGCCTGCGGCGAGGGCGCACCGGCGCTGGCTGCCGCACCGGCACCTGGCACCGCGCTGGCGTTCGGTGCGGTGCCGGCCGGTACGCTCTCCGCGCCGCTCGGCGTCGACCTGGCCAATCCGGATGGCGTCGGCTCGGCGCCGGACTCGGACCTGCGTGTCAACCATGCCCAGGCCGACGATCCGGCGTTCGTCGTCCGCCTCGTCGAGCCGGGCCCGTTCGCGGCCGGCGTGGCGGCCGACGGCCAGCCCGACATCGAGGTGCGCTGCGCGCCGACGCAGGTCGGCCCGGTGCACGGCGAGTTGACGCTGCTGACCAACGATCCGGCCCAGCCGGCGGGCGGCTATCGGTATCCGCTCTCCTGCGAAGGCACGGACGACACGCTGTTCGCGAACGGCTTCGATCCGGCCGGTTGAATGCGGGGCGGGGCGGCGGTCAGCGCGTGACCGCCGCCACCAGTCCGTCGGGCCGTGCCGACAAGGCCGTCGGCACCGGCCGTTCGCCGGCCAGGCGATGCACCTGGTCCATCGCCGTGCGCCACGCGTCCAGGTGCCCGAGCGCGCGATACAGGCGCGCCTGCAGCAGCGCGCAGGTGAAGTCCGAGCCGGCCCAGGTGGCGACGCGACCGGCCACCGCGCTGGCGGTCTCCAGGTCGCCGCGGTCGATCAGTGCGTCGCCCCAGGAGATGGCGACGGCGGCGACGTCCGCCGGAATCGAGCCGCGCTCGGCGATGCCGAGCGCATCGGCATAGGCCCGATTGGCCACCTCGCGCTGCTCCTCGCTCCAGGCCTGCTCGGCCTGCGCCAAACGGGTCCTGATCGCGAGCGCGGGACTGTCCTGCGTGCGGGCCCACTGCGTGAAACGCTGCAGCGCCTGGGCGGCGTCGGCGCGCTGTCCCTGGCGCCGCTGCGCGCGGATCAGCGTCAACCAGGCATCGCCGGACAGGCCGTCGCGCGGCGTCACCGCCGCGGCCGCCACCGCCTCCAGAGACAGGCGCGCGGCGCTGCCCGGCTGTCCGTCGGCGAGCGCGATCCGCGCCAGCGCACCGCGCGCGAGCATCGGTACCGCGGTGTCGTCGGGCAGGTCGCCGGCCTCGGCCAGGGCGGCCAGGCGTGCGCGCGCTTCGGTCATCCGGCCGACCGACATCCAGGCATGCGCGCTCCAGTACGCGGCGAGGCGCTGCGTCGAGCGATTGGCGATCCGTCCCGCCTGCGCGTTCAGGCGATCGGCCGCCGCCGCGGCGGCGGCGGGTTGCAGCAGGGCCAGTCGCGCCTGGATCTGGTTGACCAGCGCGCCGGCCCATTCGTCCATCGCGCCGAACCGTTCGAAGCGCTCCGCCGCGCCGACGAAGCTCGCCAGCGCCTCGGCCGGCCGGCCGCGATGCGCACTGAGCGCGCCTTCGTTGGTGTCCAGCCGCGCCAGCGCCAGCGTGTCGCCGGCCAGGCCGAGCGCGATGCGCGCACGCGCGAAATCGTCGCGTGCATCGGTGTCGCGGTCCTGCAGTGCACGCGCGACGCCGCGCCCGGTATAGGCCTGGCCGGCCAGCGCCGGCTCGCCGTGGCGGCCCAGTGCTGCCAGGGCGTGGTCGAAATCGCGTTCGGCCGCGGCCGGCGCCTCGAGCCGGATCGCGGTCGCGCCGCGGCCGTTGAGCGCGCGTGCGCGCAGCACGGGATCGTCGTCGGCCGTGATCGCCTCCAGCAGCGCGTCGAAGGCGGTGCGCGCGGCCTCGAACCGGCCACCCGCGAACGCCAGTTGTGCGCGCAGCAGCCGCAGTTCGGCCGATGCCGCAGCGGCCGGCGCCGCGGCATCGGCCAGGGTCTGCGCCGATTCGAGCTGGCCGGCCAGCATCAGTGCGCGGATCCGCGCCAGGTACGCATCGGCGGAGGCCGATCCGTCCTGCACGGCCGTGACGCCGAGCACGGCGAGCAGGCGATCGGCCGCTTCGCGCGCGGTCGCGGTCGCTTCCACGCCGTGCACCTCGACCTCGCGAAGCTCGCGTTCCGGGCCGTGCAGCGCGAGACGGATCCGCCAGCCGCCGGCGATGCGCTGCGCGGACGGCGCGACCACCCAGCGCGCATCGATCGCCTGGCGCACCTTCGCCTCCGCGTCCGGCGCCTTGTGCACCAGCGCGACGACGTTGTCGCTCGGCACGACGGCCAGGCCCGCGCCGTGCAACCGATGCGCGATCAGCTCCATCGCGCCCAGCCGCAGCCAGCCCCATTCCTCGTCGGCGGTGACGTCGGCCGGCAGCACCACCGTCAACGCCTGCGGCGTGGTCGCCGCCGCGCTCGGCGGCGGCGCGCGGTCGCGGAACGAGGAACCGGCCGCGAGGGCCAGCACCGCGGCCGCGACGGCCGGCCAGCGCCATGCGGCACGGCGGCGCGGTGCGGTCGCGGTCGCGGTCGCGGTCCGGTTCGGCGGCGCTTCGACCGGCATCGGCGCCTCGGGTGCGGCGGCACCTTCGTCTTCGGCGACGATCTCGACCGGTGCCACCCAGCGATAGCCGAAGCGCGGAATCGTGCGGATCAGCTGCTGTTCCTCGCCGGAATCGCCGATCGCGCGCCGCGCCTTGAGCAGCGCCTGCACGAGCTGGGTATCGGCCACGTCGGCCTTGCCCCAGACGGCGGCGGCCAGCTCGTCCCGGCCGACCGCGCGCTCGCGATGCTCGATCAGCCAGGTCAGGCAGTCGAACACCTTCGGCGAGAGGATGACCAGTTCGTCGTTTCGCCGCAGCTCGCGCGCTGCCGGATCTACGCTGTACTGCCCGAATCGATAGACACGCGGAATCATCACGCGAGGGTAGCGTGCGGCCGCCGCCAAGACCACGCTCGCGTCGCCGCACGACATGACGCATCGCAGCAAGTCGTGTTAGGGTAAAAGCCGACCTACCGACGACGGACTGATGCTGGCGCTGATCGCCCCATTGTCCGCGCTGCTCGGCGGCGTGGGACTTCTTTTGCTCGGCAGCGGCCTCTTCGGCACGCTGCTCGCGGTGCGCGGCGAGCTGGAAGGCTTCAGCGCGCAGACGATCGGCCTGATCACGTCCGGCTACTTCGTCGGCTTCTTTCTCGGGACCTTCTTCGCGCCCGCGCTGATCCGGCGGATCGGCCACATCCGCAGCTTCGCGTTCTGCGCCGCCGGCACCGCGGCGCTGACGCTCGCGCACGCGATCTTCGTCTGGCCGCTGGCCTGGCTGCTGCTGCGCATCGGCGTGGGCGCGCTGCTGGTGGTGCTCTACACCGTGATCGAGAGCTGGCTCAACGCCTCCTCGCCGCCGGCCCGCCGCGCCCAGGTGTTCTCGGCCTACATGCTCGTCAATCTCGGCGCCCTCGCGCTCGGCCAGCAGTTCCTGCGCGTGGCCGACGCCGGTGGCTTCGTGCTGTTCGCGGTGGTCTCGATGCTGGTTTCGCTGGCGGTGATGCCGGTCGCCTGGACCCGCCTGTCGCCTCCGGCCGTGCATGCGGTGCCGCGCATCGGCCTGCGCGCGCTCTACCGCACCGCGCCGTCGGCGCTGGTCGGCACGTTGGCCTCGGGGTTGGCGCTCGGCGCGTTCTGGGGGCTGGGGCCGCTGTACGCGGCGGACCTCGGCCTGGACCCCGCCGGCGTCGCCAGCTTCATGGGCTGGACGATCGTCGGCGGCGCCGCGCTGCAGTTCCCGCTGGGGCGCCTGTCGGACCGGCGCGACCGCCGCTCCGTGCTCGCCGCCGTCGGTGCGGTCGCGGCGCTGGCCGCCGTCCTGGTCCCGCTGGCGGCCGGCCTGGGGCACGCCGCGGCCTTTGCGGCGATGTTCGCGTTCGGCGGCCTCTCGTTCGCCGTGTATCCGCTCAGCGTCGCGCACCTGATCGACCGCATCGCACCGGACCAGGTGCTGGCCGGCAGCAGCAGCCTGCTGCTGGTCCACGGCGTGGCTTCGGCGATCGGGCCGGGCCTGGCCGGCGCGGCGATGACGCGCAGCGGCCAGCCCGGCGCGTTGCTCGCATATGCCGCTGTCGTGTTCGGTGCGATGGCGCTCTACGTCGGCTGGCGCCGCCGCATCCGCGAAGGCGAGAGCGCGCATGACGCCAGCTTCCTGCCGATGCTGCGTACGACACCGACCGCGCTGGAGCTGATGCCGGCGGCGCACGACAGCGAGCCTGCCGCCGAGCGCGCCCGGCCGCCGGCCTGAACGCGACACCACCGTTTTGCCCGGATCGCTCCGGGGCACGCCGGCGAACGGAGACGCCGGTTCCGGCCGGCATGCCGCCGTCCGGATCGCCAGTGGCCGCCGGTCCCGGAACGGACCGACCGGACCGCTACAGACCAGGAGGTTCGTTCCTTGACGATCGACATCGGCATCCAGGCTTCTTCACTCGCTACTGCAGCAGCGCCGCCACGGTTGCATGAGCCGCCGGCCCTGCTGCTGGCGACCGACCTCGACGGCACGTTCCTCGCCGGCGACGTCGCCGATCGCCAGCAGCTCTACCAGACCATCACGCGCCGTACCGACATCGCCCTGGTCTACGTGACCGGCCGCGGCCTGGAGGCGGTCCTGCCGCTGCTGGCCGACCCGACGCTGCCGCGGCCGCACTACATCATCTGCGACGTCGGTGCGACGGTGGTGGACGGGGAGACGTTGCAGGCGGTGCAGCCGCTGCAGGGCGCGATCGAGTCGCTGTGGCCCGGTGAGCAGCCGGTGTCGAGCGCGGTCGCCGACCATCCGGGCCTGCTGCGGCAGGACGTGCCGCAGCAGCGGCGCTGCTCGTACTTCTGCGAGGCCCAGGCGGTCGACCGGGAACTGCGCGCGATCGTCGCCTCGATCGGCTGCGACCTGCTGTTCTCGGCGGGCCGCTACCTGGACGTGCTGCCCCGCGGCGTGGACAAGGGACACACGCTGCGCGCGCTGGTGCAGTACCTGGGCGTCGCGCCCGGCCGGGTGCTGGTGGCCGGCGACACGCTCAACGACCTGTCGATGTACCGCGAGGGATTCAACGGCGTCTGCGTCGGCGAGGCCGAGCACGGACTGGTCGAGGCGACCCGCGGCCTGGGCCACGTCCTGCACGCGCAACGGCCCGGCTGTGGCGGCATCCTCGAAGCCATTGCCCATTTCGACCTGCTCGACGCCCGCACGCTGGCCGCCGAACCCGGCGTGCCGGAAGGCAAGTCGCGGCTGGTCATCGTCTACCACCGCCTGCCGTACGAGGAGACCGAGGTCGACGGGCGCCTGGTCCGGCGGCCGCACCGGTCGCCGAACGGCATCATCCCGACCTTGCTGTCGTTCTTCGCCGACGGCCGCGAGGGCGCCTGGGTGGCCTGGTCGGACCGGTCGCCGGACCATCCGGACTACCAGAGCCACCCGGCGGTCGACCGCGAGCGCTACCCGCGCCTGCGCACCGCGCTGGTGCCGCTGGACGAGGCGGACATCGACATCTTCTACCGGCGCTTCTCGAAGGAGGCGTTCTGGCCGCTGCTGCACACGTTCTGGGAACGGGCGCAGTTCCGCGAGGACCACTGGCAGGTGTTCCTGCGCGTCAACCGCGCATTCGCCGAGGCCAGCGCGGCAGAAGCGGCACCTGGCGCGACGGTCTGGATCCACGACTACAACCTGTGGATGGTGCCGGCGTTCCTGCGCGAGCTGCGCCCGGACCTCGTCATCGCGTTCTTCCACCACACGCACTTCCCGTCGGCCGACGTGTTCAACGTCGTGCCGTGGCGGCGCGAGATCGTCGGCAGCCTGCTGCAATGCGACTACATCGGCTTCCACATCCCGCGCCAGGTCGAGAACTTCGTCGACGTCGCGCGCGGCGCGCTGCCGGTCAAGACGCTCGCGCGCACCAGCTGCGCCCCGCGCTTCCTGACCTACGGCTGCGCGGTGGGCCTGGACCGCTACAGCCACCGCATCGAGGCCGGCGGGCGCGAGGTCCGGCTCGGCGCGCATCCGGTCGGGTTGGACGTGGCGCGCGTGCGGCGGTTGCTGGACACGCCGGAGGCGGCGCAGCGGATTGCGGCGCTGCGCGACTCGCTCGGCGGTCGGCGCCTGTTGTTCTCGGTGGAGCGGCTCGACTACACCAAGGGCACGCTGGAGAAGCTGCTCGCCTACGAACGGCTGCTGGAGACCTCGCCGGAACTGCACCGGAAGATCAGCCTGACCGTCGTCTGCGTGCCGGCCTCGCGCCGGATGGTGATCTACCGCGAGCTGCAGACGCAGATCGAGCAGGTCGTCGGCCGGATCAACGGCCGGTTCTCCCAGGTCCACTGGACGCCGCTGCAGTTCTTCTTCCGGCCGTTGCCGTTCGAGGAACTGGTCGCCTGGTACGCGGTGGCCGACATCATGTGGATCACGCCGCTGCGCGACGGCCTGAACCTGGTCGCCAAGGAGTACGTGGCGGTGCAGGGCGCGAGCAAGGGCAGCGGCATCGTGCTGCTGTCGGAGTTCGCCGGCGTGGCCGCCGAGCTCAAGGGCGCGCTGCTGACCAATCCGCACGACATCGGCGATCTCCTCACCCAGGTCCGCCATGCGATCGGGCTGCGCCGGCACGAGGCGCGCAGCCGCCTGCGGCAGATGTACGAGATCGTCTGCCACAACGACATCGAGCGCTGGGGACGCGAGTTCCTGGCAGCTGCCGAGCGGGACGCTGTCGTCGGGGCATCGGCCTGAAGCGGGCCGCAGTGTGCGGCGCGCGATCGGGAACGCGCGAAGTCCATCCGCATGCCCGGGCTTCGGCGGGACGAAATGCAGATGGGTGCTCGATCGGAATCGATTGGTGTACTCGGAGCGCGTGCGCTCGTGCGCAGATATCGCAAGCCATCCAAGAGCCGCGAGAAGGAAGGTGACGTGGCCCTGATCAGTGCGGCATCGCGCCGCGACTGCTTACGGCACATTGACTGGCTACTTGTCGGCTGGTTCGAAGCCATCAGAGAAGATGGCTTCAACGAGACGAAGTCGGTAGCGGAAATGGCCCGCGTCTCCGCCGACGGAGATCACCCATTCGTCGGGCCCGATGTCCGAAGCGGCGAGCTGATTGCGGGGAGCCAGTCGGGTTCCCAGCCAGTCGCTCGTGGCCAACGTGCGTCCGGTGGTTGCATCGAGCACGTGCAGTCGCCCCTCTGCGACGGCCACCAGCGGCTTGGAGGCATCGCCGAGCGGGAGAACGGCATCAAGCGGCACACCAGTGCTGATGCCGCGCAGATGAGTCAACGTACGCGAGTCGCGGAAGCTGATCTGCCCATCCGCGGCGAAGGTCATCAGCAACTCGGGCGCCCCCTTCACGGAAGACGGTAGCAGGTGCAGGCCGGACGCGCCGATAGGCTGCGCCGACAATGGTTGAAGGGATTGTGCGTCGATGACGTGGATCGACTCGGATGAGGCCAGAAGGAGTGCAGGCGGCGATCGGTGTGTAGCCTTCAGGAACTCCATGCCCACGACCGAACCGCCGGTATTCCCGATCGGCTGCGATGCGGCCAGCAGCTGACCCGTCGTCCCGGAAAGAACGGCGATCAGCGCAGGCTGGCCGGGCGAGAACGGCATTGCCAGCGAGACCGCGATATCGGCGACACCATCGCCGTCGTAGTCGAATGCCACGGCATGCTCGATCACGCGGCTCGCGAATGGCTCCTGTCTGCCGTCCAGTTGCCATCGCGTCTCGTGGGTCGAGCCGTCGATGACCGACAACCGGCTATCGGAGGAGCCGTAGCCATAGACGGTGATGTCCGATCGAGCGCCCACCGGTAGAAGAAGAACGCCGTTGGCCGAGAGCGAGAACGGCGAATCCGGTTGCCAGGGGACCTCTGGTGATTGCCATTCGAGCTGTCCGCTTTGCACATCGTGGATGCGCACTGTCGTCTCCAAGCGGTCGCTTTCCGAAGCGAAGACCTGCTCCGGAATACCATCCCCGTCGACGTCGCCAATCGCGACATTGGTGAAGCGCCCGTCGAGGGACTCCAGAGCGAACGTCCACCGGCCGCGTCGCAGATCCACCCAGCGGGCCCGCGTACGCCGTCCGTTTCCATCGAGCGACCCTTCGGCGAGCCCCAGGTCCTGGTAGCCGTCCCCGTCCAGGTCGCCCTGGGCGACCGCGCAGATGCAGTAGTCGTAGGTCTGTATCGTGTAGCGCTCCTGTTGTGTCTCCCCGTCGAGGAAATGCAGCGAGGCCCAGAGTTGGGCGTCGCCATAGACGATCTCGTCGCGACCGTCCCGGTCCAGGTCGTAGACGCCCAGCGCTCCAACACCGTACTGGCTCTTGTGAGTCCACAGCCACGGCCAGGGCGCCTCGGCGCCGACGACTCCCAGGTCCCAACCCGCGGTGACGATCTGCAGGGCCCCACCCAGACCGCTCCTGGCGGCCATCACGCGGTCGGCGAAGCCGCCACTGGGTCCTCCCTGATCTGCACCGGTGGCACCGTCGACGATGTTCCGCGAGTTACCGACGACAATCTCCAATGCAGCGTCGGCGTCGAGCTGCACTAGTGCGAGTTCGGAGGCGGGCCATTGGGTTCGGGTCTGCCAGAGAAGCTGGCCGGTTGCGAGTGAGTAGGACCTCAACTCATAGTCGTCGAAGGAGGCGATCAGTTCGTCCATGCCGTCGGCATTGACGTCACCGATCACGGCTTTGCGCGGAACGCCGGCCAGTTCGAAGCCGCGCAGAGGCTTGAGCGGCCAGCCGCCATAGGCCATCAGGCGTCCACGGAACGCGGTGAGGTGGCTTAGCGTGTAAATCGTTTCCGCGGGAACGGCGCCGGAGGCCGCCATCACGGCGACGAGCGATTCGCCCGGAACGACCAACGACTGCTTGACTTCGATCTGGTCGGCGGCATTCATGCCCACGACGATCAACAAGCGGGAATAACCGGCATGTGCAGAGAACGCGAAATCATCGCGGCCATCACCATCGAGATCGCGGACAGAAAAACCGTCCCGCGCCGCGAAGAACAGGCTGGGGATTTCGCTCCCAAGTGACTCCAGTTCCACGCCGTTCGCAAAGGCCACGGAGCCGGTGATGGGTACGAGCCAAGCGAGCGCCGCGAACAACGAAAGACGACGTCGATCCCGACGTACTTCCATGAAGCTTCCCCTGACGAAACGATCGTTGCGATCCAGTCACCGATTCTAGGCGATAGGCGCATCTACGGGCATCGTTTCGCCGGCCTCGGCAGCCATCAACGGGCAATTACGACGACTGGGTGCATCGTGACGGCGCCAAACCGATCGTATGCACGTTGCATGCATGCGCGACGCTTTGAAGACCAAGCCCCCGGCATTCGCCGGGGGCTTGGTCACTTCAGTCGAACCTGGACGTCGCTCAGGTTCGTTGACGCAGGACGACCAGGCTGGCGAGTCCCATCAAGGTCAGCAGTACCAGGGTCGACCAGCCGCCGACCGGTACCGGCACCACGACCGCGGCGGGAGCGCGCGCCTGGCCGGTCAGTACCACGTTGACGGACCCGACATCGGCGGTCACCGTGATCGTCTGCGAGTAGGTGCCCGGGCTCCCGGGCGCGAACGCATAGATCACCGTGCAGCTTTCGTCGGCATCGAGCGGGAACGGCACGGCACCGCAGGTGCCGCCCGGCAGCTGGCTGAACGGGGCGGCGGCCGGACTCAGGCCGGTCACCGTCAGCGGACCCGAGCCGGTGTTGACGACGGTGAGGGTCCGCGTGCTGCTGTCGCCGACGTTGAGCTCGCCGAAATCGAGCGTGGCATTCAACACGCCCAGGACGCCTGCCACGCCGGTACCGCTCAGCGTGATCGAGCCGCCGCCCGGCACGTTCGCCGTCACGGTCAGCGTCTGGCTGGCCGGGCCGGCGGCCGCCGGTGCGAAGGTGTAGCCGACGGTGCACGACGCACCGGCCGCGATCGTGATCGGCAGCGCGCCACAGGTGCCGCCGGACTGCGCGAACGGTGCAGCGGCAGCGCCCAGCGCGGTCACCTGCAGGGGTGCGCCGCCGCTGTTGCCGAGCGTCACCGACTGGACCGGACTGGTCGAACCGATCGCCACCGGTCCGAAGTCGAGGCTGGCCGGCGCGAGGGTCAGGCTGCCCTGTGTGCCGGTGCCGCTCAGCATGATCGAGCCGCCGCCCGGTACGTTTGCCGTCACGGTCAGCGTCTGGCTGGCCGGGCCGGCGGTCGTCGGCGCGAAGGTGTAGCCGACCGTGCACGAGGCACCGGCCGCGATCGTGATCGGCACTGCGCCGCAGGTGCCGCCCGACTGTGCGAACGGCGCTGCGGCAGCGCTCAGTGCGGTCACCTGCAGGGGTGCGCCGCCGCTGTTGCCGAGCGTCACCGACTGGACCGGACTGGTCGAGCCGACCGCCACCGATCCGAAGTCGAGGCTGCCCGGCGTGACGGTCAGGCTGCCCTGCGTACCGGTACCGCTCAGCGTGATCGAGCCGCCGCCCGGAGCATCGGCCGTCACGGTCAGCGTCTGGCTGGCGGGACCGGCGGCGGCCGGCGCGAAGGTGTAGCCGATCGTGCAGGAGGCGCCTCCGGCGATCGTGATCGGCGGCGCGCCGCAGGTGCCGCCCGATTGCGCGAACGGTGCGCTGGCCGCCGTCACCGCCGTCACCTGCAGCGACACGTCGCCGCTGTTGGACAGGGTCACGCTCAATGGCGCACTGGTGGTGCCGACCGGCACGGTGCCGAAGGCGAGTGTCGTCGGCGCCAGCGTCAGTGCAGCGGGCTGGAGCACGGTCGTGGTGTCGGTCTGGCTGTTGTTGGCCGGGACCGGATCGGTCACGCCTGCCGCTGCCGCTACCGTGGCTACATTGGACAGCGTGCCGGTCGCCGCCGGCGATACCGTGCAGACCGCCGTGTAGGTGACGCTGCCACCGGCCGGCAGGTTGACGGTGTCGCTGAGGTTGCCGCTGCCACCGGCCGTGCAGGTGCCGCCTCCCGCGCCCGTGCAGGTCCAGGTCACGCTGGCACAGCCGGCCGGGAACGTGTCGGTGACGGTCGAGCCCGGCGCATGGCTGGGCCCGGCGTTGCTCGCGACGAGGGTGTAGGTCGTGCTGCCGCCGGCCACGACCGAGGCGACGCCGTCGGTGTTCGTGATCGCCAGGTCCGCCTGCGCAGTCAGCGTGTCGGTGTCGGTCGCCGAATCGTTGGCCGCGTTCGGATCGGAGCTGCCGGCGATGGTCGCCGTGTTGCTCAGCGAACCGGTGGCTGCGGGGTCGATGGCGCAGACCGCCGTGTAGGTGACCGACGCGCCGTTCGGCAGGTCGAGCGTATCGGCGATGTTGCCGCTGCCCGCGGCGGTGAAGCCGGCGGCGCCGCCCGCGCCGGTGGCGGTGTAGGCCACGCTGGCGCACTGGGCCGGGAAGGTGTCGGTGACGGCGGCGGCGGTGTCGTTGCCCGGCCCCAGGTTGGACGCGACGATGCTGTAGGTGACGGCCGTTCCCGGGACCGCGTCGGTCACCCCGTCGGTCTTGGTGATCGCCAGGTCGGCGTCGAGGATACCGAAGGTGTCGACGGTGGAGGCACCGCCGATGCCGTCATTGGGCAGGCCCTCGGCGATGATCGTGATTGCATACGGCAGGTCGCCTGCCGTGTTCACGCCGAAGTTGAATTCCACCGACCGGCTCGCGCCGTTGGGCCAGGGCGCGGTCGTCGTGATCACGCCCATCGCCAAGCTGGAGTTGACGCCGCCGCCGAGCGCCTGCGCGGCCGGTGTCTGCAGCGTCAGCGCCTGGGCCGTCACCGTCGTCGTGTCGGTCAAGGTGATGGTCTGCGTGGGCGAGTTGAGCGCGCGCAGGTCGAGCACGCCGGCGGGCGGCGTAGCGCCGGTCAGGGTCGACAAGGCGATGATGCGGTAGCGGAACGCGGTCAGCGGCTTGCCCGACTGGTTGGTGTACGTGCGTCGGATCTTCAGCGTGCCGTTCGCGCCGTTGGTCACCGGCGTCAGGTCACGGACCAGGTTCGGCTCGGCGTCGGCGGGCTGGCCCGGGTCGATGACGGCGGCGGTCATCGTGTCCGCACTGTGCATCGGTGCCGCCGTCGTGGTGAACGCGGTCATCGTGTGTCCGCGTTGGGGGCCGGGCGCACCCAGGATCGCGGCAACGCCGCTGAAGGTGCCACCGGTCGGCTCGACCAGGATGAAGTCCGCCGCGTTGTCGCCGGTGTCCTGCGGGAAGTTCGGCCCCGTCCCGCTCGGCTCCGTCTTGCGCACCCAGCTGTGCTGCCCCGCCGCCGTGATGCCGGCGGCCGGTGCCAGCCCGGTGCCTTCCTTGTAGTCGGCGAGGGTCACCGAGCTGTAGCCGACCGCGTCCAGGCGATTGGCACTGGTCGCCGCCGACGTGGAGAAGACCGCCAGGCCGACGTCGTCGGGCAGGAAACCGACCGTGGCCGATGCCGGATTGACCGAGACGTTGGCCGAGCCGCTGGCCGTGATGCCGGTGCCCGTGGGGTAGGTGGACAGGCTGTAGGTATTGCCGGCCGGCGATGGCGCCGTCGGTTGCGTGGAAATCAGGAAGTAGCTGCGCGGTGCGAGGGCGAGGGGGCCTGCGGTGCTCAACGTCTGCGGAAGCACCAGGAACGTGGTTTCCGCGGCGCCCTGGGCGCCGGCGATGCGCCAGCCCGCCCCTGAGGGGCTGGTGGGATCCGCGCCGGGGACCGCGTCGATGATCGTGATCGACTGGTCGGTGTTGTTGTACAGCTCGATGAACTCGTCCGCCGAGCCGTCCGAGCCGGGCGGCGTGGTGCCGGCACCGCGCGTGCGGAACTCGGAGATCAGGATGTCGCCTGCTGCCGGCGGCGCCGGCCGTGCGTCGAAGGTGAGCGTCCAGCCGCCGCTGATCGTGCCGCCGTCGAGGTTGGCGTCGTCGATGATGTAGAGGTTCCAGGTGCCGTTGGGATTGTCGCCGTTGAACGCGGACAGCGTGTAGGTGTAGGGCGCTGCCGGTGCCGGCGCCGGAAACAGGTCGGTCGTGCCGGAATTGGCCGGGCGGTACGTGCCGGTGACGAACGGTACGCCGGTATTGCCGGTGACCGTCGACGGCACCGGCCGCTCGGCATAGTCGTCGAGCGTGACGTTGATGTTCGACACGCCCGGCGAGCCGGCACCGAAGTCGGACATCAGCACGACCTTGCGGCCGCTCGGCGACACCAGCAGGATGTCGACGTCGGCCGGGAACGCGTGCGAGAACCCGTTGAGCGTCACCGACACGCGTTCGATCACGCCGGTCTCGCCGGCCACGGTGATCGGCGAGGGGTACAGCGATGCCGCCTGACCGGAAGCCGGGCAAGGGTTGGGGCAATCCGTGATGGTGATCGCCGTCGCGTTGCTGTAGCTGGTGGGACCGCCGCGCGGCGCCGTCGCCGGCCGGCTGGCCGGCGGGCTGCCCGCGTCGCTCCAGAACGCACGTACCACCGGCGTCGCGGCCGGCTCGACGGCAAATGATTTTTCGGCGAATGCCGTGGCGGGTGCGGCAAGCGCACCGATCAGCGCGATCGACAGCCACGCCGCATGCGGCCATAACCACGAACTGCGCGCACGCTGTGCGCGCGACAAGAGGTACCTCTTCATCGTTTTCCCCTTTTCCCTTTTTGTCCCTGGAGTCGCCAAGGCTACTCCTCGGCAATGACGTCCGCACCATCGCCGGTGGCGTCGCGAAGGGGGTAGGGGGCGGGGCATCCGGACTCGCGTTCAGGTTGCTCGAACGCGAGTCCGGCGCTCCGGCAAGCGTTCGCATGCCGAAGTGGCCCGGCCTGCGCTGCGGGCCTGCGTTTTGCGAGCGCAGGCCGGCCCGTCAGGCCTTGGCGAACACCAGATGCCCGCCTTCGGCGTCCACGGCGATGCCGTCGCCCGGCTGGAAGCGTCCTTCGAGGATCTCCTTCGCCAGCGGGTTCTCCAGCTGCTGCTGGATCGCACGCTTGAGCGGGCGGGCGCCGTAGACCGGATCGAAGCCGACGTTGCCGAGCAGGTCCAGCGCCTTGTCCGAGATCGAGAGGCGCAGCTGGCGTTCGGCCAGGCGCCTGCCGAGGTAGTCGGTCTGGATCCGCGCGATCGTGCGGATCTGCGCCTTGTCGAGCGGACGGAACACGACGATCTCGTCGAGGCGGTTGATGAACTCCGGCCGGAAGTGCGCCTGGACCACGCCCATCACGGCGGCCTTCATCTGCGTGTACTGCGCCTCGTCGTCACCGGCCAGCTCCTGGATGTACTGCGAGCCGAGATTGGAGGTCATCACGATCACGGTGTTGCGGAAATCGACCGTGCGGCCCTGGCCGTCGGTGAGGCGGCCGTCGTCGAGCACCTGCAGCAGCACGTTGAAGACATCGGCGTGCGCCTTCTCGACCTCGTCGAGCAGGATCACGCTGTACGGGCGCCGCCGCACGGCCTCGGTCAGGTAGCCGCCTTCGTCGTAGCCGACGTAGCCCGGCGGCGCGCCGATCAGGCGGCTGACCGAGTGCTTCTCCATGAACTCGCTCATGTCGATGCGCACCATCGCCTCGCCCGAGTCGAACAGGAACTCGGCCAGCGCCTTGCACAGCTCGGTCTTGCCGACGCCGGTGGGGCCGAGGAACAGGAACGAGCCGTTCGGGCGGTTCGGGTCCGACAGGCCCGCGCGCGAGCGGCGGATCGCATCGGACACGGCCCTGACCGCCTCGTCCTGGCCGACCACCCGCTTGTGCAGCTCCTCTTCCATGCGCAGCAGTTTCTCGCGCTCGCCCTCGAGCATCTTGCTGACCGGGATGCCGGTCCAGCGGCTGACGACCTCGGCGATCTCCTCGGCGGTCACGCGGTCCTGCAGCAGCTGGAAGCCGGAGGTCTCGGCCTTCTGCGCCTCGCCCAGCTGCTTCTCCAGCTGCGGGATGCGGCCGTACTGGATCTCCGACACCTTGGCGTAGTCGCCCTGGCGCATCGCCGCTTCCAGTGCCAGCCGCGCCTGCTCGATCTCCTCCTTGATCGTCTTGGTGCCGGCCACCGCGGCCTTCTCGGATTTCCAGATCTCCTCCAGGTCCGAGTACTCGCGCTCCAGGCCGTCGATCTCGGTTTCCAGGTCGGCCAGGCGCTGCCGCGACTCGGCGTCCTTCTCCTTCTTGAGCGCCTCGCGCTGGATCTTGAGCTGGATCAGCCGCCGTTCCTTGCGGTCCAGTTCCTCGGGCTTGGAGTCGATCTCCATGCGGATGCGGCTGGCCGCCTCGTCCATCAGGTCGATCGCCTTGTCCGGCAGCTGCCGGTCGGGGATGTAGCGGTGCGACAGCGTGGCCGCCGCGACGATCGCCGGGTCGGTGATCTCCACGCCGTGATGGACGGCGTACTTCTCCTTGAGGCCGCGCAGGATCGCGATGGTGTCCTCGACGCTGGGCTCGCCGACGAAGACCTTCTGGAAGCGCCGCTCGAGCGCGGCGTCCTTCTCGATGTACTTGCGGTACTCGTCGAGCGTGGTCGCGCCGATGCAGTGCAGCTCGCCGCGCGCGAGCGCGGGCTTCAGCATGTTGCCGGCGTCCATCGCGCCTTCGGCCTTGCCGGCGCCGACCATCGTGTGCAGCTCGTCGATGAACAGGATCACCCGGCCTTCCTGCTTGGCGAGGTCGTTGAGCACGCCCTTGAGGCGTTCCTCGAATTCGCCGCGGAACTTGGCGCCGGCGATCAGCGCGCCCATGTCGAGCGACAGCACGCGCTTGTCGCGCAGGCCTTCGGGCACTTCGTGATTGATGATGCGCTGGGCCAGGCCTTCGACGATCGCGGTCTTGCCGACGCCCGGCTCGCCGATCAGCACCGGATTGTTCTTGGTGCGCCGCTGCAGCACCTGGATCACGCGGCGGATTTCCTCGTCGCGGCCGATCACCGGATCGAGCTTGCCGGACTCCGAGCGCGCGGTCAGGTCGACGCAGTACTTCTCCAGCGCCTGGCGGGTTTCCTCGGCGCTCTCCGAGTCGACCTTCTCGCCGCCGCGGACTTTCTCGATCGCGGCCTCCAGCGGGGCCTTGGTGGCGCCGGCCGCCTTGAGCGCGGCGCCGACTTCGCCCTTGTCCTCGAGGGCGGCCAGCACGAACAGCTCGCTGGCGATGAACTGGTCGCCGCGCTGCTGGGCCAGCTTGTCGGTGAGGTTCAGCAGGCGGCCGAGGTCGTTGCCGACGTTGATGGTGCCTTCCTGGCCGGCCACCTTCGGCAGCTTGTCCAGCGCCTGGCCGATGCGCGCGCGCAGCGCGGCCACGTTGACGCCGGCCTGCGCCAGCAGCGGTGCGGTGGAGCCGCCCTGCTGGTCGAGCAGCGCGGCCAGCACGTGCGCCGGCGCGAGCATGTTGTGGTCGCGGCCCACGGCCAGGCTCTGGGCATCGGCCAGGGCCTGCTGGAAACGCGACGTGAGTTTGTCCATTCGCATCGATCGGTACCTGAAAAAGGGGGAGGCGGCGCATGGCCGCGAATACCGTGAAAATGAGGTTGGATCGGTCCGGATCAAGCAGGTGGCGGGGCATTCCCGCAGCTGCGGCGTCCAGTGTGCCTCAGCCACCCGGCCGGATCCTTGACCCCGATCAGGTGGAAAAGCCGCGCCGGAGCGGGCAGCATCGGCACGGGGCGCCGCCGGAGACCTTGCATGATCACCGTCCACCACCTGGAGAATTCGCGCTCGCAGCGCGTGCTGTGGCTGCTCGAAGAGCTGGGCCTGGACTACGCCATCGTGCGCTACGCGCGCGACCCGGAAACGCTGCTGGCGCCGCCGGAACTGCGCCGGGTCCATCCGCTCGGCAAGTCGCCGGTGATCGTCGACGGCGCGCTGACGATCGCCGAATCCGGCGCCATCATCGAGTACCTGGTCGACCGCCACGGTTCGGCGCTGGCGCCGCCGGCCGGCTCGCCCGAGCGCCTGCGGTACACCTACTGGTTGCACTTCGCCGAAGGCTCGGCGATGCCGCCGCTGCTGCTCAAGCTGGTCTTCCAGCGACTGGCCACGGCACCGATGCCGTTCTTCGCGCGGCCGGTCGCCCGCCGCATTGCCGCATCGGTGCAGCAGCGGCTGGTGGATCCGCAGCTCGTGCGCCAACTCGACTACCTGGAGGGCGAGCTGGCCGGACAGGACTGGTTTGCCGGCGCCGCGTTCAGCGCCGCCGACGTCCAGATGAGTTTTCCGGTCGAAGCCGCCGCGGCGCGCGCGGGCCTGGATGCCGGCCGGCCGCGCCTCTGGGACTGGCTGCAGCGCATCCACGCGCGGCCGGCCTATCGGCGTGCGCTGGAGCGCGGCGGCCCATACCAGCTGCTCGGCGAATGAGCGACCATGCGGGTGGAATGCGCTTCGCGCGGGGAGGCGTGAGCCGATGAGGAAGATCCTGGTCCTGAGCGTCTCGGCCGGCGCCGGCCACGTGCGTGCCGCCCAGGCCCTGGTCGCCGCCGCGACCGGCCTTCACGATGTGGAGGTCGTGCACTGCGACGTGCTCGACTTCGTGCCGGCGGCGTTCCGCAAGCTCTATGCGGAGCTCTATCTGGACCTGGTCGGCCGCCATCCGCACCTGTGGGCCTACCTGTACGACAAGGCCGACCGCGCGCCGCGCGAGGCCTGGTTCTCGCGCATGCGCCGTGCGGTCGAGCGCCTCAACACGCGCGCCCTGCACGAGGAGGTCGCCCGCCAGGGCGCCGATGCGATCGTCTGCACGCATTTCCTGCCGGCGGAGCTGCTGGCGCGGCGGATCGCTCATGGCGAGGCGGTGCCGCCGGTCTGGGTGCAGGTCACCGACTACGACGTGCACCGCCTCTGGGTGCAGCCGGGCATGCGCGGTTACCTGGTGGCCGGCGACGAGACCGCGTTCCGCCTGCGCGAGCTGCTGCCCGACACGCCCCGCATCGCCGTCACCGGCATCCCGGTGCTGCCGCCGTTCGCGCAGCGCCACGACCGCGCCGCCTGCGCGGCGGAGCTGGGCATCGACCCGCAGCGCACGACGGTGCTGGTGATGACCGGCGGTGCCGGCATCGGCAGCGGTGCGGCGATGGTCGAGCGGCTGCTGGCGATCGACGGCGATTTCCAGATCGTCGCGCTGGCCGGCCGCAACGAGGCCCTGCTGGCCGCGTACCACCGGCTGGCGGCAGCGCAGCCGCAGCGCCTGTGGCCGCTCGGCTTCACGACGACGGTCGAGCGGGTCATGGCCTGCGCCGACATCGCCGTGACCAAGCCCGGCGGGCTCAGCATTTCCGAGTGCCTGGCCGTCGGCCTGCCGATGGTGCTGATCGCGCCGATACCGGGTCAGGAAGAGCGCAATGCCAGCCACCTGCTGGAGCAGGGGGCGGCCCTGCTGGCCCTCGACGCCACGGCGCTGGAGTACCGCATCCGCCGGCTGCTGGCCGATCCGGCGCTGCGCGCTGGCCTGCGCCAGCGCTGCCTGGCGATCCGCCGGCCGGCCGCGGCACGGCAGGCACTGGACCAGGTGCTGGATGCCGATGCGGCGCGTTGAGACGGCCCGCGCCGGCCTGCGCCGGCTGTCGGCCGCCGCCCTGGCGTTGCTGGCCGGGGCGTCGCCGTTGGCGGCGCGTCCGCTGGCCGGCGACGAGCAGGTGCTGTTCGTGCCGGGCATCGCCCGCCCGCTCGAGGCCGGGCGGATCGAGGTCGCGATCGACGCCTGGGTCTACGAGCGCGAGGAGCGGCCGCGCCTGGCCGCGGCGTTCGCACGCTATATCGGGTTCGACTTGGCCACGGCGACGGCGGCGGATCGCGAACGGTTCGAGCAGCGCACGCGCCTGTTCCTGGTCGACTCGGAGAACCGCAAGCGGCTGGACGTAGCGTTTCCCGGCGGGCTGCGCGTCACCCTGCCGCGCACGCGGCACGGCGGGCGCAGCACCACGCGCGTCACGATGGACGGCGGCGCCATCGCGGCCGACGTGCGCTGGGTCGACTTCCATGCCGTCCTGCCGCCGGCGGACGCCCGCCGCTTCGCCGGCCGTGCCCTGTGGGTGCCGGCGCGCGGCCTGTCGGTGGTGTCGGACATCGACGACACGATCAAGGACTCGGGTGTCGCCGACCGGCGCACCCTGCTGCTCAACAGCTTCGTCCACCCCTTCAAGGCGGTGCCCGGCATGGCGGATCGCTACCGGCAGCTGGCGGCGGCGCCGGGCCTGCGTTTCCACTACGTGTCGGGCAGCCCGATCCAGCTGCTGGCGCCGCTGACCGACTTCCTCGCGGCGGCGGGCTTTCCGGACGGCAGCATGCACCTGCGCGAAGCGACCGCGTGGCGGACGCTGGTCCCGCGCGAGGGCGCCTCCGAGGCGCACAAGCTCGGGGTCCTCCGGCGGCTCCTGGCCGACCTGCCGCATCGCGATTTCGTCCTGGTCGGCGACGCCACCGAGGCCGACCCGGAGATCTACGCGACGCTGGCGCGCGAGCAGCCGGACCGCGTCTGCGCGATCCTGATCCGCGATCCCGGCCACGCCGGGCGCGACGCCTCGCGCTATCGCAGCGCGTTCGCCGGCATCGCGCCCGAGCGCTGGCGGCTGTTCGACACGATCGAGGACGTGGCCGCGCCGCTGGATCGCTGCGTGTCGGCCGCGCGCTGAACACTGCCGGAAGCCCGCGGCGGCCGGCGGCCGGGGTGCGTTTGCGCGGCGCCGCCGGTGCGGCAGAATCGGGGCGACGCCCGAGCGTCTGCCATCCCCTATGCCGATGACGCACGAGACACGGTCCGGCGGCCTGCCGCCGCCACCGGCCCTGGCAGCCGACGCCGCCCTGTTCCTGGACCTGGACGGCACGCTGCTGGACTTCGCGCTGCGGCCGCAGGATGTCGTCGTCGCTGCCGGACTGCGCGAGGCGCTGCAGCGGCTGCACGTGCGGCTCGGCGGCGCGCTGGCCCTGGTCAGCGGCCGCCCGCTGGCCGACATCGACCGCCTGTCCGGCCTGCCGCAGCTTGCCGCCGCCGGCCTGCACGGCGCACAGGTGCGCACGCCGGCCGGCGTGGTCGAGCAGGCGCCGCCGCCGGCGGCCGGTCTGGACCCGGTGCGGGCGCATCTGCGGGGCTTCGCCGAGCGCTGGCCCGGCGTGCTGGTCGAGGACAAGCACGACGCGCTCGCGCTGCATTACCGCGCGGCGCCCCACGCGCAGGCGGCGGTCGAGGCGATCGCTGCGGACCTCCTGCGCATCGCCGGTTCAGGATTCGCGTTGCAGCATGGCAACCGCGTCGTCGAGCTTCGCCCGGCGGGCAGCGACAAGGGAACGGCGGTGGTGCGCCTGCTCGGCGAGCCGCCGTTCGCCGGCCGCCTGCCGTGGATGATCGGCGACGACCTGACCGACGAGCACGCCTTCCGCCGCGTCAACGCGCTCGGCGGCCGCAGCGTGATCGTCGGCCCGCGCCGGCCCAGTGCGGCGCGCCATGCGCTGGCCGGGCCGGACGCGGTGCGGGCCTGGCTGGCCGAGGCCGCTTCGGCGCCGGGACCGGCCACCGGATAGGAAGGGCATGAGCCAGCCGCAGGATCTCGAACTCGGCATCATCGGCAACGGCGGCGTCAGCGCGCTGGTCGATCGGCGCGGACGGATCGTCTGGGGCTGCCTGCCGACGTTCGACGGCGATCCGGTGTTCTGCAGCCTGCTGACACCGACGATCGGCGAGGCCGGGCTGTTCGACGTGCTGCTCGACGGCCTGGCGGACCAGACCCAGCACTACCTCGACAACAGCGCGGTGCTGCGCACCCGCCTTTCGTCCGCCGACGGCAGCGCCGTGGAGATCACCGACTTCGCGCCGCGCTACAAGCAGCACGGCCGCCTGTTCCACCCGATGACCCTGGTGCGGACGTTGCGGCCGGTTGCCGGCGCGCCGCGCATCCGCGTCCGCCTGCGGCCGCTGGCCGGGTACGGTGCCCGCCGGCCGGAACGCACGCTCGGCTCCAACCATGTGCGCTTCCTGCTCGACGGCCTGGTGCTGCGCGCGACCAGCGACATGCCGCTGCCGATGCTGGCCGACGAGCTGCCGTTCCTGCTCGACCGGCCGGTCCACATCGTGCTCGGTCCCGACGAGACGCTGGCCGAGTCGCCGGCGCGCTTCGCGCACGAAGCGCAGGAAGCCACGCTCGGCTACTGGCACGAGTGGGTGCGCTACCTGTCGATCCCGGCCGAGTGGCAGGAGGCGGTGATCCGCGCCGCCATCACCCTGAAGCTGTGCCAGTACGAAGGCACCGGCGCCATCGTCGCGGCGATGACCACCTCGATCCCGGAGGCCGCGCACACGGTGCGCAACTGGGACTACCGCTACTGCTGGTTGCGCGACGCCGCCTTCGTCGTGCGTGCGCTCAACCGCCTGGGCGCCACGCGCAGCATGGAGGAGTACCTGCGCTACCTGTTCAACCTGGCAGCCGGGCAGGGTGATTTGGCACCGGTGTACGGCATCCATTTCGAGCGCGAGCTGCACGAGCGCGAGGCCGAGCACCTGGCCGGCTACCGCGGCATGGGGCCGGTGCGGATCGGCAACGACGCCTGGCGCCAGACCCAGCACGACGTCCACGGCAGCGTGGTACTGGCGGCGACGCAGCTGTTCTTCGACCGGCGCCTGGTCGCCGCCGGCGACGCCGCGGCATTCCGGCGCCTGGAACCGGCCGGCGAGGCGGCCTGGCGGCTCTACGACCAGCCCGATGCGGGACTCTGGGAGTTCCGCGGGCGCGCCTCGGTGCACACCTATTCGAGCGTGACCTGCTGGGCCGGCTGCGATCGCCTGGCGCGCATCGCCGGCCATCTCGGGCTGGCCGACCGCGCCGGCCACTGGCGTGCGCGCGCCGACGCGATGCGCATGAAGATCCTGGAACGCGCGGTCCATCCGCAGCGCGGCCATTTCGTCGACGTCTTCGACGGCAGCGGGCTGGACGCCAGCCTGCTGCTGCTGGCCGAGCTGGGTTTCGTCGGCGCCACCGACCCGCGCTACGTGGCGACCGTCGAGGCGATCGGCGCGGCGCTGGCACGCGGCCACCACCTGTTCCGCTACATCGCGGCCGACGACTTCGGCATGCCGGAGACCGGCTTCACGATCTGCAGCTTCTGGTACGTCGACGCGCTGGCGGCGATCGGGCGGCGCGAGGAGGCGCGTGCGCTGTTCGAGAAGCTGCTGTCCCAGCGCAACGCGCTGGGCCTGCTGTCCGAGGACATCGCCCCGGCGACCGGCGAACTGTGGGGCAACTTCCCGCAGACCTATTCGCTGGTCGGCCTGGTCAATGCGGCGATGCGCTTGTCGCGCAGCTGGGAGGAGCTGTCGTGAACGCCGCCTTCCGGTCCGGCGCGGCACATGCGGGACGGCGGTGATGGGGCGCCTGGTCGTCGTCTCCAACCGCGTCGCCGTGCCGCGCGAGCGGCGCGCCGGCGGCCTGGCGGCGGCGATGCATGCGGCGCTGTCGCAGCGCGGGGGGCTGTGGTTCGGCTGGAGCGGGCGCGTCGTCGCGGCACCGGCCGACGCGCCGAAGATGGAAGCGCAGGGCGCGATCACCTACGCGCTGACCGACCTCGGCCGCGCCGACTACGAGGCCTACTACCTCGGCTATGCCAACCGCGCGCTGTGGCCGCTGTTCCACTACCAGCCGAACCTGGTGGAGTTCAGCCGCGCGAACCTGGAAGGGTACCTGCGCGTCAACCGGCGATTCGCGGCGCAGCTGGCGCGGCTGCTGCGCGAGGACGACACCGTCTGGGTCCACGACTATCACCTGATCCCGCTCGCCAGCGAGCTGCGCGCGCTCGGCGTCGGCGCGAGGATCGGCTTCTTCCTGCACATCCCGTTGCCGGCGCCGGAACTGATGGCGATGCTGCCGGGGCATCGCCGGCTGGTGGAGTCGCTGGCCGACTACGATCTCGTCGGCCTGCAGACCGAGGCCGACCGGCACGCGCTGGCCGACTACTTCGTTCGCGAGTGCGGGGCGTCGACCGCCGACGGCCGCCTGATCCTCACGCCGGGCGGTCGCCGCTTCCGCATCGGCGCGTTCCCGATCAGCATCGATACCGCCCTGATCGCCCGCCTGGCCACGTCCGGCTCGACCAATGCCGCCACGCGCGGCCTGGTCAGCAGCCTGCAGGGGCGCGCGCTGGCGATCGGCGTGGACCGCCTGGACTACTCCAAGGGCCTGCCCGAGCGCTTCGAGGCATTCGGCCGCTTCCTGGCGCGGCATGCCGAGCGCCGCCGCCAGGTGTCGATGATGCAGATCGCCCCGCTCTCGCGCGAGGACGTGCCCGAGTACCGCGAGCTGCGCGAGCGGCTCGAACGCATGGCCGGCGCCACCAACGGCCAGTACGCCGAGCCGGACTGGGTGCCGATCCGCTACATCAACCGCAGCTTCCAGCAGGCCACGCTGTCGGGCTACTACCGCGTGGCCCAGATCGGCCTGGTGACGCCGCTGCGCGACGGCATGAACCTGGTCGCCAAGGAGTTCGTCGCCGCGCAGGGCGCGGACGACCCCGGCGTGCTCGTGCTGTCGCGCTTCGCCGGTTCCGCCAACGAACTGGCCGGCGCGCTGCTGGTCAACCCGCACGACGTCGACGACACCGCCGAGGCGATCGAGCAGGCACTGGCGATGCCGCTGGCCGAGCGCCGGGCGCGCTGGCAGACGATGTTCGACTGGCTGCGCACGCACGACATCGCCGCCTGGCGCGATGCCTTCCTCGCTGCGCTCGACGCCGGCTGAGCGCGGCGCGTTGCGGTGGTGAGGCCGCCGCGTTCAGGGCTGCGGCAGCGTGTACCGGAAATCGTAGTGGTGCTTGCCGTCGCTGATCGTGATCGTCATGCGGCCGCTGATGCCCGCGAGCGCGCCGGTGCCCGAATCGGGGACCACGGTGATGCTCAGTTCCGGCGTGCCGCGCGTCAGCGTGCCGCTGTGCTGCAGCGCGAAGCTGCCGCTGCGGCCGTGCAGCGTGCCGGTGACGCGCTCGATCGCGACGTAGCCGGCCGAGCCCTGGGCGTCGCCGGCCGCGGTCAGCATCTCGCCGCTGCCGGTGGCGTCCAGGTCGCCGTGGAAGGTCTTGTCGAGCGCCATCCGGCCGCGGCGCGCGTCGCCGCCGGCCTTGTCGTGCAGGTCCAGCGGGCTGAGCTTGACGTCGAAGAGGCCTTGGGCGTGCTGGGTCATCGGGGCTTCCCGTGCAGGAGGTGGCGAGGACGGCGGTTCGGCAGCGCGCGCGCCGGGCGAAACGCCGCCGGCGACGGCCAGCGCCAGAAGGAGGCACGCGGCCGGCAGCCTGGGATTCTCGGACATCGGATCGTCACTCGGTGTCGGGGACGTTCGATGCTGGCCGCCAGCCCGGCTCGCGTCAACCCGGTTTCACGGCAGGAAGCGGGCGGCCACGTCCGGCCCGGGTACCAGGCAGGCGTCGCTGCGGCCGAACCAGCGATAGCGGTTGCGTGCGATCCATCGATAGGCGGCGTCGCGCAGCGGCCGCGGCACGGCACGCAGCAGGCCCGCCAGCCGCCAGCCACCGCCGAGGCCCCGCAGCACGCGCAGCAGAGCCTCGCTTTCGAGATGGCCGTGCCCGTCCTCGACCAGCAGGAAGGACGGGGGATCGGCCGGGTCGAGACCGTGCCGCGCGAGCAGCGCCTGGCCGCTGACGCCTTGCTGGGCGGCGAAGCGAAAGCGGTGCGCGCGATCGTGCCGCAGCACGAAGCGCACGCTGCGGCTGCACAGCAGGCAGTTACCGTCGAAGACGATGACGGGAGCTTCAATCGACATCGAGCCATCCCGCATAGGCGATCAGCAGCGCGCCGCGCGGGAGCCGGACCGTGACCTCGAACCGGTAGCGGCCGGCGTGCACGTACTCGCGCGCATTCACGTCGAGCAGGGCGCACGGTACTGGCACGCCCGCCACGCGCACGCGTTCCAGCGCCCATTGCAGGGTTCCTTCGCGAACGGCGAGCCGGAACGCCAGCGCGACCGGGCCGATCCGCTCGACCAGGCAACCGCCGCGGGCCGACAGCGCCGACGCGAGCCGGTGCGGGCCGAACCGGCGGGTCCAGCGCTCGCCTGTCGCACCCGGCACGATCCGCACCGACAGCGGATGGAGGACGTCCGGCGGCAACCGCAGCAGGCGGCCGCACAGCCGCGAGAAGCGCGTGGTGCCACGCGTGACCTGCGCCTGGCCGGCATAGTCGCGCGACCGATCGGCGCGATGGATCCGCTGCACGCGTGCCGGCAGGGCGGCCAGCGCCCGCTCGCCGAGCAGGCGCTGGAACAGCGGGGCCGGCCCATCGGCGGCCGGCGCCGCCGTGGCGCGTTCCGGCGCGGTGCCGGAAGCGCCCACGGCGCTCAGGCCGTGGCCGGGTTCGGCTTCTCCGGATCGAGCTTCCACTGCTTGATCGCGCGTGCGACGTCTTCCGGGTTCATCCGGCCTTCGGCGACCAGCGCGCTGATGGCCGCATGTGCGATCCAGTAGCGGTCGACCTCGAAGAAGCTGCGCAGATGGGCGCGGCTGTCGCTACGGCCGTAGCCGTCGGTGCCGAGCACGACGAAACGCTTGCCGTCGGGCAGGAACGCGCGGATCTGGTCGGCGTAGCCACGGACGTAGTCGGTGGCGGCGACGACCGGGCCGGCGCGTTCGGCCAGGCAGCGGCCCACCCAGGACTGGCGCGGCGTCTTTTCCATCGGATGCAGGCGGTTCCAGCGCTCGGCATCGAAGCCGTCGCGGCGCAGCTCGTTGAAGCTCGGGCACGACCACACGTCCGAAGCCACGCCGAACTCCTTCTCCAGCAGCTCGGCCGCGGCGATCACCTCGCGCAGGATCGTGCCCGACCCGAGCAGCTGGACGGTCGGCACGCTGCTGGGCTTGCCCTTGCCCTTGCCGCCGGCCTTGCCGCCCAGCCCCGAGTCCTGCAGCAGGTACATGCCCTTGATGATGCCTTCCTCGGCACCCTCGGGCATGTCCGGATGGGTGTAGTTCTCGTTCATCACGGTGACGTAGTAGAACGCGTCCTCCTGCTCGGTCAGCATGCGGCGCACGCCGTCCTGCAGGATCACCGCGATCTCGAACGCGAAGGTCGGGTCGTAGCTGTGGCAGTTGGGGATCGCGCCGGCCAGCAGGTGGGAATGGCCGTCCTCGTGCTGCAGGCCCTCGCCGTTGAGCGTCGTGCGGCCGGCGGTGCCGCCGATCAGGAAGCCGCGCGCGCGCATGTCGCCGGCGGCCCAGGCCAGGTCGCCGATGCGCTGGAAGCCGAACATCGAGTAGTAGATGTAGAACGGCAGCATCGGCACGTTGCTGACCGAGTAGCTGGTGGCCGCCGCCATCCACGAGGACATCGCGCCCGGCTCGCTGATGCCCTGCTGCAGGACCTGGCCGCTCTCGTCCTCGCGGTAGTACATCAGCTGGTCGGCGTCCATCGGCTTGTACTTCTGGCCGAACGGCGCGTAGATGCCGATCTGGCGGAACATGCCTTCCATGCCGAAGGTGCGCGCCTCGTCGGCGACGATCGGCACGATGCGCGGGCCGATCACCTTGTCGCGCAGCAGCAGGTTGATGCCGCGCACGAACGCCATCGTCGTGGAGATCTCGCGGTCGCCGGAGCTCTTGAGGATCGGCTCGAACACCGGCAGCTCCGGCGTCGGCAGCGTCTCGGACTTGGGCCGGCGCTGCGGCAGGAAGCCGCCCAGCGCCGTGCGCCGCTCGATCAGGTACTGCACTTCCGGCGAATCCTTGCCGGGGTGGTAGTACGGAACGCTCGGCAGGTCGGCGTCGGAGACCGGAATATTGAAGCGGTCGCGGAACGCGCGGATCGCCGCGTCGTCCATCTTCTTCTGCTGGTGGGTGATGTTCTGCGACTCGCCGGCGCCGCCCATGCCGTAGCCCTTGACGGTCTTGGCGAGGATCACGGTCGGCCGGCCGGTCGTGTTGACCGCTTCGTGGTAGGCCGCGTAGACCTTGTGCGGGTCGTGGCCGCCGCGGTTCAGGCGCCAGATGTCGTCGTCGGAGAGGTTGGCGACCATCTCCTTGAGCTCCGGGTACTTGCCGAAGAAATGCTCGCGCGTGTAGGCGCCGCCGAAGGCCTTGCAGTTCTGGTACTCGCCGTCGACGGTCTCCATCATCAGCTTGCGCAGCGTGCCGTTCTTGTCGCGCGCCAGGAGCGGATCCCAGTAGCTGCCCCAGATCAGTTTGAGCACGTTCCAGCCGGCGCCGCGGAACACGCCCTCCAGCTCCTGGATGATCTTGCCGTTGCCGCGCACCGGCCCGTCCAGGCGCTGCAGGTTGCAGTTGACGACGAAGATCAGGTTGTCCAGGCCCTCGCGGCCGGCCAGCGAGATCGCGCCGAGCGACTCGGGCTCGTCGGACTCACCGTCGCCGATGAAGCACCAGACCTTGCGGTCGCTCGGTGCGATCAGGCCGCGGTGCTCCAGGTACTTCCAGAACTGCGCCTGGTAGATCGCCTGCAGCGGGCCCAGGCCCATCGAGACGGTCGGCACCTGCCAGTACTCGGGCATCAGCCACGGGTGCGGATAGGACGACAGGCCCTTGCCGTGGCCGGCCACTTCCATGCGGAAATGATCGAGCTGTTCCTCGCTGAGGCGGCCTTCCAGGAACGAGCGCGCATAGACGCCGGGGCTGGAATGGCCCTGGTGGAAGATCAGGTCGCCCGGATGCGCCGCGCTCGGCGCGCGCCAGAAGTGGTTGAAGCCGACGTCGTAGAGCGTCGCGCTCGACGCGAAGCTGGCGATGTGGCCGCCGAGGTCGCCCGGCTTGCGGTTGGCGCGCACGACCATCGCCATCGCGTTCCAGCGGATGATCGAGCGGATGCGCCATTCCATCGCCGCGTCGCCCGGCGACTTGGCCTCCAGATTCGCGGGGATCGTGTTGATGTACTCGGTGGTCGGCGCGAACGGCAGGTGGCCGCCGGCGCGACGCGTTTCCTCGACCATCCGCTCGAGCAGGTAGTGGGCACGGTCGGTGCCCTCCGCGTCGATGACGGCCTTGACCGAATCGGTCCATTCGCGCGTCTCGATCGGATCGGGGTCCTGGTCGAGGATGTCCTGTAGCTGGTTCATGTACTGCCCTCCGCGGCCGCTGTCGGCGCGGCTCGATCGATGCTGGATTGAATGACGTACCGCCCATTCTAGCGGGTCGCGGCGTCCACAGGCCGCCGTGCGAAGCTAGGATGGCCGCTGCGGGCGTGATTTCCCGTATCCCGGGCAGGGCGGACGTCGGGCCGCGATCGCACGAATCAAAGGGGGGCGCATGAAACGGATGCCGTCGTGGGGAGGCTGGGGGCTTTTCGTGGCGGCGCTGGGCGCCGCGATGCCGGCACAGGCCGATCTGGTCGTCTACGACGACGCCCTGCGCAACGGCTTCCAGAACTGGTCCTGGGGCGAGGTCGACCTCCAGGTGCCGGCGCCGGTACACGCCGGCACGCAGGCGATCGCGTTCCGTGCGCATTCCTGGCAGGGGCTTTCGTTCGCCCGCCCCGGCCAGCCGGTCAGCGCGGGTGCGTACCCGCAGCTGCGCTTCTGGATTCGCGGCGAAGCCGGCGGCGAGCAGTTCCGCCTGGTATTGCAGTCGGCCGGCGCGGCCGTCGCCGAGGCGGCGCTGGACGGTTTCGTCGCCGGCGGCGCCGTTGCGGCCGGCCAGTACCGCGAGGTGGTGGTGCGCCTGGCCGACCCGCCGCTGGCCTACGCCGGCGCGTTCGACCGCATCGACCTGGTCGATGCCAGCGGCCGTGCACCGGCCAACCCGCAGCGCGTCCATGTCGACGAGGTGCGCCTGGTGGAGGGCAGCGCCGTGGTCGACCCGGTCTTCGCGGACGGCTTCGAGGGCAGCGGCCCGCCGCCGGCGGGCGGGCTCGCGATCGAGCACGGCGTCGCGATCGACGGGCTGTCCGGCGACCGCTTCGCCTGGACCGACCGGGCCGGCCTGCCGCGCTCGGCCACGCTGGCGCACAACAACGCCGGCACCGCGGCCGACGGCAGCCGCGGTGGCGAGCTGCGCGAGTTCCGCTACCAGGTGGGCGCGGCCACCCGCACGCTGCGTGCGGTCGGCGGCGGCGCCGGCGGCTTCGGCTATGTCGTCTCGCACCCTACCGACGCCGCCGCATGCACCGGCGAGGGGGATTCCTCCAGCCTCGGCCATTTCACGCCCGGCCAGTTCCAGCGCGTGTTCGAGGGGCGCCACCATGCGATCTTCCGCTTCACGCAGGCCTACCCGCGCTATTGCACGGTCAGCGCGCCGGCCGCGCGCCACGACGTGCCGGTCACGATCGACTGGGTGTTCGCCAACGGCCGCGACCACCCGCTGTGGTCGATCACCTGGGATCTGTCGGCCGTGCCGGTCGGCCGGCTGGCCGACGATTCGCGGGCGCCGTACGGCGAGCTGCGCATCGACGGCGCCGCCAGCGATGGCGCGCGCAGCCTGATCGCCGGTACCGGCTGGGGCGACCGCTACCGCTTCACCAGCAGCACCGATCCCCTGACCCTCGCCAGCGCCTGGACCTGGAACCAGCCCAATACGGTGCCCTACGCCAAGCTGTGGACCACGGCGGTCGACGCGACGATGGGCATCGTCCAGAGCGAGACGATCGACCAGCAGGATGCCGGCGGCTACTGGGGCCAGGACCTGTGGATGCGCACCAGCGGCCAGGTCAGCGGCTGCCCCGGCAACCACCTGATGCCGTGCAACTACAACTGGCCGTTCCAGACCGTCAACTACTCGTTGTCCGGCGGCAATTCCACCCGCAGCGCGCGGATCGCCTGGGGTACCAACTTCGGCTTCCTCGGCCAGGCGCAGTACCGCATCCGCGGCAACGCCTACTACGGCGGCTCGGCCAACGGCACGGCGCTGCCGGGGGACCCGATGGCGCCCGGCTGGCCGAGGAAGAGCTACGCCACCTACATCGTCTTCGGCACCCACAGTGCCGACCCGGTCGGCGCGCAGGTCGCGCAGATCGAGACGATCCAGGGCCTGAGCCTGAGCGCCACGATCGGCAGCGTCGCGACCAGCGGGCCGGCCGGCGTCGCCGATGCCACCACCCAAACCTATGCACCCCCGGGCTACGATGCCGTCTACGGGGCGCTGACGTTCGTCGCGGCGGCCAACCGGCTCGATGCGAACATCGCCGTCGCCAGCGGTATGCTGCGCCATCCGCTGCTGGTGCTGCGCCAGTACGGCGGCAGCCTGCCGGCTACGCTGCGGCTGAACGGCGCGGTCCTTGTGCGCGACCAGGACTGGCTGCCGTCGCCGCGACCCGGCGCGCAGGAGCTGTGGATCACGCTCAAGCGCGATCTGTCGGGTGCGGTGAACCGCATCGAGATCGTGCCGTGAGCGACCGTTTCGACGCCGCGCCGGGCCGAGGCCGGGCATGCGCGTCCCGTTCTCCAGGGGGACTGGGGTGCTGACCGTGCCGCTGCAGGGCCGGTCCGCGAACGAAGCGCCGGCACCTGCCGGCGCGTGTACGCCGGGCAGGTAACGGACGACCTGCCCGGTCTTGCGCGGGATTTCCTTGTCCGCGCCGGCACGCAATACTGCGCGCGTCCTCTTCGGAGCCGTGCTGCGTCCCGTGTCAGCCACTTCCAGCGAAGTCACCCAGCTCATCCGGCAATGGCAGGCGGGCGAGGCGGATGCGCTCGACCGGCTGCTGCCGCTGGTCTACGCCGACCTGCGTGCGATGGCCGCGCGGCTGCTGGCGCGCGAGAACCGCCAGGCGACGCTGCAGCCCACGGCCCTGCTGCACGATGTCTTCGTGCGCCTGCTCGGCGGCGGCCGTGTCGACATCGAGAGCAGCGCGCACCTGTTCAACACGGCCGGTCGCATGATGCGCCACATCCTGGTGGACCGGGCCCGGGAAGCCGGCGCCGAGAAGCGCGGCGGTGACTGGCAGCGCGTCGACCTGGTCGATGCGCTGCAGCTGCCGATTCCCGAGCGGACCCACCTCGGCCTGCTCGACGAGGCGATCGACGAACTCGAGCAGATCGACGCGCGGCTCGCGCGCATCGTCGAGCTGCGCTACTTCGTCGGGCTCAGCGTCGCAGCGATCGCGCGGATCATGGACGTGGACAAGCGCACGATCTATCGGGACTGGGCGTTCGCACGCGCCTGGCTCGGCCGGCACATGCAGCGCTAGTGGACGGCGAGACGCTCGAGCGCTGGCGCCGCGCCCGCGAGGCCTTCGGCACGCTGATCGACCTCCCGGCCGACGCGCGCGCGGCCCGCCTCGCCGCGATCGGCAGCGGCGACGCGCGCCTGGCCGCCGACCTTGCCGCGCTGCTCGCCCAGGTGGGTGAGCTGGTCGACGAGACGGACGGCGCCGAGGCCGCGGCCGAGCCGGTCGCACAGCGCGCCGGTACCGTGATCGGCGGGCGGTTCCGCCTGCTCGGCCTGCTCGGCATCGGCGGCATGGGCGAGGTTCACCTGGCCGAGCGCACCGACGAGCTCGACCGCAAGGTCGCGCTGAAGCTGGTGCGCAGCGACCTGCCGATCCCGGTCGCACGTGCGCGCCGCGAGCAGCAGATCCTCGCGCGGCTCAGCCATCCGCACATCGCCGCGCTGGTCGACGCCGGCATCGGTGACGCGGGTCAGCCCTGGTTCGCGATGGAGTACATCGACGGCGCGCGCATCACCGATTGGTGCGACCGGCGCGCGCTGGACCTGCCGGCGCGCGCCCGGCTGTTCGCGCGGGTCTGCCGCGCCGTGCAATTCGCGCATCGCAACCTGATCTTGCACCGCGACATCAAGCCGTCGAACATCCTGGTCGACGCCGAGGGCGAGCCGCGCCTGCTCGATTTCGGCATCGCCAAGCTGCTCGACGGCACCGACGCGCAGCAGACGCAGACGCTCGCGTTCACGCCGGCCTATGCCGCGCCGGAGCAGTTGCGCGGCGAGCCGGCGACGACCGCCGGCGACGTCTACCAGCTGGGCCTGGTGCTGTACGAGCTGGCCGCCGGCGTACCGGCGCGGCGTGCGCACGAAGTCGCGCGTGCCCGGGCCGATGACGACACGCCGCTGCCGCGCGTCGATCAGGCGTTCGGCGCGCTGACCGTGCAGGCACCGGACGGCGCCGATCGCATCGCGCGCGAGCGCGGCCTCGGCGTCGAGCGCCTGCGCCGGTCGCTGCGCGGCGACCTCGGCCGGATCGTCGCCAAGGCGACCGCTGCCGATCCGCGCGAGCGTTACGACACCGCGCAGGCGCTGGCCGAGGATCTGGAACGCTGGGCCGACGGCCGGCCGGTGGCCGCCCATCGCGGCACGTTCGCGTACCGGCTGCGCAAGCTGGTCCGCCGGCACCGGGTGGCGACCGCGATCATCGCGCTGCTGGCGCTGGGCCTGGTCGCGAGCACGCTGTTTGCCGTGCACCGTGCCGCCGAGGAGCGCGAGCAGCGCCGCCAGGCCGAGGCGGCCGGTCGGCGCGCCGACCAGCAGCGCCAGCGCGCCGAGATCCTGCTCGGCTTCATGAACGACATGTTCCGCCAGGCCGATCCGCAGAATGCCGATGGCGTCGAGCCGACCGCGACGCAGATGCTCGAGCGCGCCGCGACCGCGCTCGAGGCACGCACCGACCTCGACGCCGTGACGCATGCTGCCCTGCTGACCCAGGTCGCCGATACGTTCAACTCGCTGTTCCTGCCCGGACGCGCTGCCGACAGCGCCCAGCGCGCAGTGAACCTGCTCGAGCCCGAGCGCGAACGCCGGTCGGGCGAGTACCTGATGAGCGTAGGCATCCTGCTCGACGCGCTGCAGATGCTCGACCGCAGCGACGCCCAGCTCGCCCTGGTCGAGCACGCCTTGCCGATCGCCGCGCGGACGGAGGAGCCGGCGATCTGGTCCTCGCTGCTGCTGAAGTTCCGCGGCGCCGCGCGCTGCAGCCGTGGCGACTTTCCGGGCTGTGCGGCCGATCTGCGCGAGGCGCTGCAGCGGATCGAAGGCGCGCCGGGTGCGCGTCCGGCCGGTGTCGCGTCCACGCTCCACCAGCTCGCGGTGCTGCTCAACGACGAGGGCTACCCCGCCGAGGCGGTACGCCTGCTGCGGCAGGCGCTCGACGCGCTCGACCGCGATCCGGCCGCACTGAGGGCGGACCGCGAGACGATGCGGGTCAACCTCGCCAACAGCCTGGCCGCGCAGGGGCGCGCCGATGAGGCGATCACCCTGATAGAGAAGGGCCTGGCCGAGCCGCTCGGCCTGTACGGCTCGGACGCGCCGTTCGTCGAGGCGATGCTCAGGCGCAGCCTGGCGCGTGCCAAGGTGCTGCGCGGCGAGTACGCGCAGGCGCGTGAGCTGCTGGCCGCGCCGTCCGGCGCGATGCCGGCCGATCATCCGGGACTGCCGCGCCACTTCAGCCACTCGCATCTGGTCGCGGCACGGATCGCGCTCGACCTTGCCGATCCGGCGGCCGCGCTGGCCGAGGTCGAGGCCGCTCGTCGGCAGGTGGCGACCGAGAGCGACGCCGGTGCGACGCTGTTGCAGCTGCGCGTCGAGATCGTGCACGCCGACGCGCTGCTGCGCAGTGGTCGCTGCGATCTCGCACTGCCGCGTTGGCAGGCGGCGCGCGAGCGTCTGGACGCGTCGATCGGCGCCACGCCGAGCTGGATCGGTGCCGAAATCAGCGACGGCCTCGGCCGCTGCGCGCTGGCTGCCGGCGACACCGCGCGGGCCGAGTCCGCCTTCACGGCGGCCATCGCCGGCTTCGCGTCCGCGACCGGCGAGGCGTCGCCGTGGACCGTTCGCAGCCGCATCCACCGGCTCTGGGCCCAGGCGATGGCGAGCCACGACGCGGCGCTGCTCGACCGGCTCGACGAGGCGCGCGGCGCGCTCGCCGAGGCGCTCGGCGGCAGTGCACGCGCGCAGGTCTGGCAGACCGATCTGCTGATCGAGACCTTGTCGTCCGAGCTGCGCGTACCGCTCGACCGCTCGCGTGCCGAGCGTGCCGACCAGGCGCGGGCCGCATTCACGGCGCTGACCGGGCGTCCGGTCGCATTCCGGGACGGATTGACCGGCTTCAACTGAGCATCCCGCCGCGGCGGCGGATGCCTCCGGCCCGGGCGACAAAAAAATCATGTCGCGATGTCACCTTTCGGCCTGTCGATCCCGCAACGGTAGGTGAGCGATCGTCCGTTCGCGCAGAGGGGAGGTACGGTGGTGAATGATGCAAACGTGAGAAACGGCGTCCCGCGCGGCGCCCGCCGTCCGCTGGCAGCGGCCCTGACGCTCGCGCTCGGCCTGCCGGTGTGCGTGGCCGCAGTGGCCGGCCTGCCGGCCGCGCACCCGGGCGGCAGGCCCGAGGGCGGGGTGACCTGGCCGGTCACCCAGTGCGGCGATGACGGTGCCGGCAGCCTGCGCGCGACGCTCGCCGGTGCGGCACCGGGCGACACGATCGACCTCGGTGCGCTGACCTGCGGCACCGTCACGTTGACGACCGGCGCGCTTGCGGTCGTGCAGCACGGCCTGACGCTGCGCGGGCCCGGCGCAGCGTCGCTCGCGCTGGCCGGCAACGGCAGTGACCGCGTGCTGCGGCATACCGGCACCGGCACGCTGACGATCGAAGGCCTGACCGTGCGCGGCGGCGTGGTCACCGGCACCGATCCCGACGCCACCGTGCGCGGAGGTTGCATCGTTTCCGACGGCTCGGTCGTCCTGACCGGCGCCACGGTGCGCGAATGCTCGGTGTCGGCGACGTCGCTGGCCAGGGGCGGCTGCATCGCCGCTGCCGGCGCGACGCTGACCGACTCGCGTCTGGAAGCGTGCCGTGTCGAGATCGTCGGCGGCGCCAGCCACGTGGCCGCGGGGGGCGCCCTGTTCGCCGACGGCAGCCGCGACGTCGCCCTGGTGCGCTCGACGATCACGGGCAGCGAGGTCGACTCGCCGTCCGGTGGCGCGCTCGGCGGCGGCGTCTACGTCGGCTATGCCGGCGGTACGGTGACGGTGACCGACAGCACGCTGAGCGGCAACCGCGCCACCGGCCGGCCGTACGCGGCCGGCTATGGCTACTTCACGGCCGACCAGGGCATGGGTGGCGCGATCTTGAGCCACAACCACATCCGCGCCGAGCGCAGCACGTTCTCCGGCAACGAGGCGGGCTCCGGCGGCGCGATCGCGATGATCGGCGGCGACATCGCCGCCGATCGCCTGGTGCTGATCAACAGCACGGTGTCGGGCAATACCGCGCAGAGCATGGGCGGCGGCATCTGGACCCTGCTCGGCGGGGTCCGGTTGTCCAACAGCACGATCGCGTTCAACGAGGCCGACTACGGCGCCGGCGGCATGCTGCCGCAGCACCCGTTGTTCCAGGGCGTCTACGACTTCCCGCCGCGCATCGACAGCTCGATCGTCGCGGCGAACACCACCTACTACGGCATCGCCGACATCGACACGCAGCTGCCCAAGCTGGTCATCGCCGGGTCCGGGAACCTGATCGGCGCCTCGAGCGTGGCCGTGCCGCCCGATACGCTGGCCGGCGACCCGCGCCTGCTGCCGCTCGCCGACAACGGCGGGCCGACGCGGACGCACGCGCTGGCGGCCGACAGTCCGGCGATCGATGCCGGTGCCAACCCGGAGGGGCTGGTCCACGATCAACGCGGCGAAGGCCATGCGCGCCTGTCGGGTGCCGCCGTCGACATCGGTGCGTTCGAGCGCAGCGTCGGCGACGCGATCTTCTCCGACGGCTTCGACTGACCCCCTTGACGACCCGCCGCCGTGCGCACGACCTGCGCACGGCACATCCGAGCGCCATTCGATTTCCGGAGACCCATCGATGATTCCGATTCGCCTTTCCCACCGGCCGGCCCGTCCGCCGTCGCTCGCGCGGTGGCTGCTCGCGCTCGCGCTGACCGCCGTTCCGGCGATCGCGCCGGCGGCGGTGCCCGCGTCCGAGCGGGCGTTCCTGCTCGACTTCCACGCCAGCATGCACCCGGAGTACTGGTTCGAGAGCAACAACTGGGGCGGTCCCGCCGGCACCGAGTGCACCTGGTACGGCGTGATCTGCGACGGTGCGGGCGACCACGTTCTGGGCCTGGAGATGGTCCGCAACAATGTCTGGGGCACGCTGCCCGCCTCGCTGTCCGGGCAGAGCCAGCTCAAGATCTTCAGGCTGCCGCTGAACTTCTTCGAGGGCCCGATTCCGCCGCTCGACGCGCTGGTCAACCTGGTGATCTTCGAGGCGACCCAGCAGGTCAACACCGCCGAACAATACGGCCTGACCGGGCCGCTGCCGTCGCTGGCGGGCCTGACGCAGCTGCGCCGCTTCAACGTCAACCACAACCACCTGGAGGGCACGATACCGCCGTTTCCCACCGAGAACGGGCCATCCGCGCTCGAGGAGTACGTGGTCGCGGCGAACCGGCTGAGCGGCAGCGTGCCGGCGCTCGACGGCGTGCCGAAGCTCGCGCTGATCGACATCAGCGCCAACGGGCTGAGCGGCGCGCTGCCGTCGCTGACGCACCTGTCCGACCTGGCGTTCTTCGGCGCCAATGGCAACCAGCTGTCCGGCCCGCTGCCGCCGATCGCCGGCCTGACGCGGCTGCGGGAGTTCTATGCGCGCAACAACCAGTTCGACCGCATCCACGCCACGTTCAGCGGGCTGCCGGTGCTGGAGATCTACGACGTGGCGTCCAACCGCATGGAAGGGCAGATCGCCGCGCTCGACCAGGTGCCCCGGCTGCGCGCGTTCTACGTCAACGACAATGCGTTGAACGGTTCGTTGCCCGAGCTGGGCGGCACGCCGGAGATGACCTACTTCGACGCGTCGAACAACCGCTTGAGCGGTCGCCTGCCGGAGATCGCCGGGTTCGCCGGGATGACCGTCTTCCATGCCGCCGGCAACCAGCTGTCGGGCGGCATTCCGTCACTGGCCGAGCTCCCGGCGATGCACAGCTTCGATGTCTCGCACAATCGCCTGAGCGGCCCGATCCCGGTGTTGAACGGCATGCCGCGCCTGGGCTGGTTCAAGGTCAACGACAACCACCTGTCGGGTATCGCGCCGCGCGTGGCGACCCTGCACATGCTGCTCGGCTACGACATATCGGCCAACCGGCTGACCGGGCCGGCCCCGGCGATCGTGCCGGGCGGCATGCGACCGGACGCCACCGCCCTGTGCCCGAACCATCTGGATCCGGCACCGTCCACGCAGTGGGATCAGGCCACCGGCGAGACGCCGTGGTATCAGGCCTGCACGGCGTTCCCCGAATCGATCTGGTCCGACGGCTTCGAGCCGGCACCCTGAGCGGTGAGCGGCCGGTCCGGCGTTGCGGCGCCGGACCGGCCGCGGCATCGCATAGGGCCGGCCTAGCCTCGTTTCACCGAGGAGCGCCGCGCCGCCGCCGTTTCCCACGGCACGGCCACGGCCGAGCGCGTCGTCCACACCGTGAATCGCCGGCCGCCGAGCGATCCGCTCGTGCGGCCGTGCCGGGACGGCGTGTCAGGACGTCGCCTGCGCCCTGCGGATCTGCGCCTCGACGCTGGCGATCGCGGTCATGTTGACCACGCGGCGGACCGTGGCCGAGGGCGTGATGATGTGCGCCGGCCGCGACAGGCCCATCAGCATCGGGCCGATGACGACGCCGTCGGTCAGCACGCGCGTCATGTTGTAGCTGATGTTGGCCGCGTCCATGTTCGGGAACACGAACAGGTTGGCGCGACCCGTCAAGCGCGAGTTGGGGAAGATCCGCTCGCGGATCTCCTCGTTGAGCGCGGTGTCGGCGTGCATCTCGCCTTCCACTTCCAGGTGCGGCGCGCGCGCGCGGATCAGGGCGAGCGCCTGGCGCATCTTGGCGGCGACCGGGTCCTCGTGGCTGCCGAAGTTCGAATGCGAGAGCAGGGCGATCTTCGGCGTCACGCCGAACATGCCCAGCCGCGTGGCGGCCTGGATCGTCGCCTCGGCGATCTGCTCGGCGGTCGGGTCGAGCTTGACGTGGGTGTCCACGTAGAAGAACGCGCCCTTGCTGTTGACCACGCCGGCCATCGCCGCCGGCGCGCAGACGCCGTGGTCGAGCGGGATGATGTCCTGGATGTAGCGCAGCTTCTTGTGATAGCGGCCGACCAGGCCGGTGATCATCGCATCGGCCTCGCCGCGCGCGACCATCAGCGCCGCGATCACCGTCGGCCGCGAGCGCACCACGGCCTTGGCGCTGTCGGGCGTGACGCCGCGGCGCTGCAGCAGGTCGTGGTAGTGCATCCAGTAGTCCTTGAAGCGCGGATCGTTCTCGATGTTGCAGATCTCGAAATCGACGCCGGGCCGGATCCGCAGGTGCAGGCGCTGGATGCGCGCCTCGATCACCGCCGGCCGGCCGATCAGGATCGGCCGCGCCATGCGCTCGTCGGCGATGTGCTGCAGGGCGCGCAGCACGACCTCCTCTTCGCCCTCGGCATAGACGATGCGCTGGGGATCGGCGCGGGCGCGGTCGAACAGCGGCCGCATGATCAGGCCGGTGCGGAACACGAAGGCATTGAGCTGCGTGCGGTACGCCTCCAGCGATTCGAGCGGCCGCGTCGCCACGCCGGAATCCATCGCCGCCTGTGCCACCGCCGGTGCCAGCTGGGTCAGCAGGCGCGGGTCGAACGGCTGCGGGATCAGGTAGTCCGGGCCGAACTCGGGCATCTCGCCGCCGTAGGCGCGCGCGGCGACGTCGGACATCTCGCGCTCGGCCAGGTCGGCGATCGCGTGGACGCAGGCCACCTTCATCGCCTCGTTGATGGTCGTCGCGCCGACGTCGAGTGCGCCGCGGAAGATGTACGGGAAGCACAGCGCGTTGTTGACCTGGTTCGGGTAGTCCGAACGGCCGGTGGCGATGATCGCGTCCGGGCTCGCCTCGCGGACCAGCTCCGGCAGGATCTCCGGCGTCGGGTTGGCCAGGGCCAGGATGATCGGCCGCGGTGCCATGCGCCGGACCATGTCCTGGCTCAGCACGCCGGGTGCGGACAGGCCGAGGAACACGTCGGCGCCGTCGATGATGTCGTCCAGCGTGCGGGCGCTGGTCTCGCGCGCGTAGCGCGCCTTGTTGGCGTCCACTTCCTCGGTGCGCCCGGCATAGACGACACCGAGCCGGTCGGCCACCCGGATGTTCTCGGGACGGACGCCGAGGCTGACCAGCATGTCCAGGCAGGCGATGCCGGCGGCACCGGCGCCGGTGTGCACCAGCGTGATCTCGCCGATCGGCTTGCCGACGACCTTGAGCGCGTTGACGATGGCGGCGCCGACGATGATCGCGGTGCCGTGCTGGTCGTCGTGGAACACCGGGATCTTCATCCGCGCGCGCAGCTTGCGCTCGACCTCGAAGCACTCCGGTGCCTTGATGTCCTCCAGGTTGATGCCGCCGAAGCTCGGTTCCAGGCTGGCGATGATGTCCACCAGCTTGTCCGGATCGGTCTCGGCGACCTCGATGTCGAACACGTCGATGCCGGCGAACTTCTGGAACAGCATGCCCTTGCCTTCCATCACCGGCTTGGCGGCCAGCGGCCCGATGTTGCCCAGGCCCAGCACGGCGGTGCCGTTGGTGATGACCGCGACCAGGTTGCCGCGCGCGGTCAGCGTGGCGACTTCCGCCGGGTCGCGCACGATCTCCTCGCAGGCGGCGGCGACGCCGGGCGAATAGGCCAGCGACAGTTCGCGCTGGGTGACGACGGGTTTGGTGGGGGAGACCTTGATCTTGCCGGCCGGCGCCTTGCGGTGGTACTCGAGCGCGGCCTTCTTCAGCTCTTCGGCATTGGACATGAGGCGGGCGATGGGATGACGCGCCGGAACGGCCGGCGCTCGCGGTTCCTTGACGGGCTGGACTATACACCGTCCCCATCGCGGGCCTGCGTGCATGATGCCGCGGGCCGGCGGCCGCCACGGCCGCGCTACCGGATCGCATCCGGCCGCTGCTTGGCAAGTGCCGAAAGAGAAGGAACTTTCCGTCGGGCCGCCGGACTAAAATCCGCCCGGCGGCCCGTGCCTGCGCCTTGCGCTCCCGGCCGTTCCGAGCAGCCAGTGACGGGCGCGCCCGCGCGCCGCCGGCACAGCCATCCCGTTCCGCGATCCTTTCGAAACCGATGTCCCGCGTGCGCCCGCGGGCCAATGGAGTTGCCATGACCACCCGCCCGCCGTCCCGCTCCCGCCTCCGACCGTTCGCCGGCCTGCTCCTGCTGGCGCTGCTGTTCGCGGGCGGCTTCGGGGCCTGGCGGCATTTCTCCGGCAGCGCCGCGCCGCCGCGGGACGGCGGCTGGCGCAGCGGCAACGAGGTCGTGCCGGTGCGGGTGGCCACCGCGCAGCGCGAGGCGCTGGCCCTGCGGCTGAAGACGCTCGGCACGGTGACGCCGCTCAATACGGTGACCGTGCGCAGCCGTGTCGAAGGCGAACTGGTGCGCGTGGCGTTCGAGGAAGGCCAGCAGGTCAAGGCCGGCGACCTGCTCGCGGAGATCGACCCGCGTCCGTTCCAGGTGCGGCTGGCGCAGGTGCAGGGCCAGCAGCAGCAAAACCTGGCCGAACTGGCCAATGCGCAGGCCGACCTCGCCCGCTATCGCGATCTCCAGGGCAAGGGCTACGTCTCCGGCCAGCAGCTCGGCACGCAGGAGGCCCTGGTGCGCCAGTACGAGGCACGCCGCCAGGTCGACCAGGCCGCGGTCGACGACGCACGCCTGCAGCTGGCCTATACCCGCATCACCGCGCCGATCGGCGGCCGCATCGGCCTGCGTGGCGTGGATGTCGGCAACCTGGTGCGCACCGGCGATGCCGACGGCATCGCCACGATCACCCAGATGGCACCGATCAGCGTGCTGTTCACCATTCCTGAAACCGACCTGCCGGCGGTACTGGCGGCGGTGCGCGAGGACCGCACGCTGCCGGCCGAGGCCTGGGACCGCGAAGAGCGCCAGGCGCTGGCGACCGGCACGCTCGCCAGCCTCGACAACCGCATCGACACCACCACCGGCACGCTGCGCCTGCGCGCCCTGTTCGAGAACGCCGACGAGAGCCTCTACCCGAACCAGTTCGTCAACCTGCGGCTGCAGGTCAGCAGTGCCGATGCGATCGTGATTCCCAATGCCGCGGTGCAGTTCGGCGCGAAGGGCAACTACGTGTACGTGGTCGGCGACGACAACAAGGTCGGCATCCGCGCGATCACGCTCGGCACCGCCGACGGCGAGCGGATCGCCGTGACCCACGGCATCGCCGCCGGCGAGCGGGTGGTGCTGGAGGGCCTGGATCGCCTGCGCGAGGGTGCGGTGGTCGAGATCATTCCGGATGCGCCGGCGAGCGGGGAGCCGGCAGGGCGGTCATGAACCTCTCGCGCCCGTTCATCCTGCGCCCGGTGGCGACCACGCTGCTGATGGTGGCGCTGCTGCTCTCGGGCGTGCTGGCCTACCGGTTGCTGCCTGTGGCCGCGCTGCCGCAGGTCGACTACCCGATCATCCAGGTGCTGACGCTGTATCCGGGCGCCAGCCCGACGGTGGCCACGCGCGCGATCACCGCGCCGCTGGAGCGCCGCCTCGGCCAGATCCCCGGCCTCAAGCAGATGTCCTCGACCAGTTCGGGCGGTGCCTCGGTCATCACGCTGCAGTTCTCGCTGGAGGTCTCGCTGGCGGTCGCCGAGCAGGAGGTGCAGGCGGCGATCAACGCGGCCGGCACGTTCCTGCCCGACGACCTGCCGGTGCCGCCGGTCTACCGCAAGGTCAACCCGGCCGACACGCCGATCCTGACCTTGGCGGTGACGTCCCAGACGATGGCGTTGCCGGCGGTGTACGACCTGGTCGACACGCGCATGGCCCAGCGCCTGGCGCAGCTGCCCGGCGTGGGCCTGGTCAGCCTGGCCGGCGGCCAGCGCCCGGCGGTGCGCGTGCAGGTCAATCCGGTGGCGCTGGCGGCCGCGGGCCTCTCCATCGCCGAGATCCGCAGCGCGATCGGCGCGGCCAACGTCAACACGCCCAAGGGCAGCTTCGACGGCCCCACCCGCGCGATCATGCTCGACGCCAACGACCAGATGCGCTCGGTCGAGGAATACCGCCAGCTGATCCTGGCGTACCGGGACGGCGCGCCGCTGCGGCTGGGCGACGTGGCGACGGTGGAGGACGGCGTCGAGAACCGGCACCTGGCCGCCTGGTCCGGTCCGGTGCCGGCGATCCTGGTCAACATCCAGCGCCAGCCCGGCGCCAACGTCATCGAGGTGGTCGACCGCGTGCGCGCGCTGCTGCCGCAGCTCTCCGCCGCGCTGCCGGCCGGTGTCGACGTGGCCGTGCTGAGCGACCGCACCGAGTCGATCCGCGCCTCGATCCGCGGCGTGCAGCACGAGCTGATTCTGGCGATCGGCCTGGTCGTGATGGTCACGTTCGTGTTCCTGCGCAACGTGCCGGCGACGATCATCCCGAGCATCGCCGTGCCGCTGTCGCTGGTCGGCACCTTCGGCGTGATGCTGCTGGCGGGCTTCTCGCTGAACAACCTGACGCTGATGGCGCTGACGATCGCGACGGGCTTCGTCGTCGACGACGCGATCGTGATGCTCGAGAACATCGCCCGCCACCTGGAGCGCGGCGAGCGGCCGCTCGATGCGGCGCTGAAGGGCGCGCGCGAGATCGGCTTCACGCTGATCTCGCTGACGCTGTCGCTGATCGCGGTGCTGATCCCGCTGCTGTTCATGGCCGACGTGGTCGGCCGGCTGTTCCACGAGTTCGCGATCACGCTCGCGGTCGCGATCGGCATCTCGCTGGTGGTGTCGCTGACGCTGACGCCGATGATGTGCGCGCTGTTCCTGAAGGGCGGCCATGCCACGCGCCGCGGCGCCGCCGACGGCGACAGTCCCGCACCGGCCGCGGCCGCGCACCAGCAGGGCGACTTCTTCGATCGCGTCATCACCGCCTACGACCGCTGGCTCGGCTGGGTGCTCGCCCACCAGCCGCTGATGCTGGTGGTCACCGTCGCCACGCTGGCGCTGACTGCGGCGCTCTACCTGGCGGTGCCCAAGGGCTTCTTCCCGATCCAGGATGCCGGGCTGATCCAGGGCATCAGCGAGGCACCGCAATCGGTGTCGTTCACGGCGATGGCCGAGCGCCAGCAGGCGCTGGCCGACGAGATACTGAAGGATCCGGACGTGGCGAGCCTGTCCTCGTTCATCGGCGTGGACGGCAGCAACGCGACGCTCAACACCGGCCGTTTCCTGATCGAGCTCAAGCCGCACGGCGATCGCAAGGCCGGCGCGCCGGAGGTCATCGAACGGCTGCGGGAGCGCGTCGCGCGCGTGCCGGGCATCGCGCTGTACCTGCAGCCGGTGCAGGAGCTGGGCATCGAGGACCGCATCAGCCGCACGCAGTACCAGTTCAGCCTGACCGGCCCGGATTTCGCCGAGCTCTCGGCCTGGACGCCGCGCCTGCTCGAACGGCTGCAGCGCGCCGCGCCGCTGGCCGAGGTCGCCAGCGACCTGCAGGACCAGGGCCTGCAGGCCTACATCGCGATCGACCGCACCGCCGCCGCGCGCCTGGGCGTCTCGGTGTCGGCGATCGCCGACGCGCTCTACGACGCCTTCGGCCAGCGCCAGATCTCGACGATCTTCACGCAGGCCAACCAGTACCGCGTCGTGCTGGAGGCGCGCCAGGACTTCCAGTTCGGGCCCGAGGCGATCGCGCGCATCCGCGTGGCCGCCGCCGACGGCCAGCAGGTGCCGCTGTCGGGCATCGCGCGGCTGGAGGAGCGCCCGGCCTCGCTGCTGGTCAACCACATCGGCCAGTTCCCGGCGGTGACGGTCTCGTTCAATCTCGCGCCCGGCGCCTCGCTCGGCGAGGCGGTCGCCGCGATCGAGCAGGCGCAGCGGGACCTGGCGATGCCGGCCAGCATCGAGCTGCGCCTGCAGGGCGCCGCCGACGCGTTCCGCAGTTCGCTGGCCAGCACCCTGTGGCTGGTGCTGGCCGCGGTGCTGGTCATGTACATCGTGCTGGGCGTGCTCTACGAGAGCTACATCCATCCGGTGACGATCCTCTCGACCCTGCCGTCGGCCACGGTCGGCGCGCTGCTGGCGCTGCTGATCAGCGGGCAGAGCCTGGACCTGATCGCGGTCATCGGCATCATCCTGCTGATCGGCCTGGTCAAGAAGAACGCGATCATGATGATCGACTTCGCGCTGGAGGCCGAGCGCGAACAGGGCCTGGCGCCGCGCGAGGCGATCCGGCAGGCGGCCCTGCTGCGCTTCCGGCCGATCCTGATGACGACGCTGGCGGCACTGTTCGGCGCGATCCCGCTGATGCTCGCGAGCGGCTCGGGCGCCGAGCTGCGCGCGCCGCTGGGCCTGGTCATGGTCGGCGGCCTGGTCGTCAGCCAGGTGCTGACGCTGTTCACGACGCCGGTGATCTACCTGTTCTTCGACCGCCTGCGGCGCCGGCCACGCGTCGCCGGCGCAGCCGGGGCCGAGACGGCATGAACGCGGTGATGCACCGCCGGCGCGCGACGGCCGGCGCCGCCGGAGCCGCGCGATGAACCTCTCGCAGGTCTTCATCGAGCGGCCGGTGGCCACCGTGCTGCTGGCGATTGCCGTCGTACTGGCCGGCCTGCTCGCGCTGCGCCAACTGCCGGTCGCGCCGCTGCCGCAGGTGGACTACCCGACGATCAACGTCTCGGCCAACCTGCCCGGCGCCAGTCCCGAATCGATGGCGGCGACCGTGGCGACGCCACTGGAGCGCGCGCTCGGCACGATCCCCGGCATCATCCGGATCGAGTCGAGCAGCTCGCAGGGCGCCACCAACATCGAGCTGCGCTTCGATCTCGGCCGCAACATCGACGATGCGGCCCGCGACGTGCAGGCGGCGATCAACGCCGCTCGCGCGCAGCTGCCGAGCGGCATGCCGGGCATGCCGCAGTACCGCAAGGTCAACCCGTCGCAGGCGCCGATCATGGCGCTGGCGATGACCTCCGCGCAGCGTCCGCCCGGCCAGGTCTACGACGTGGCCTCGACCATCATCGCGCAGAAGCTCGCGCAGATTCCCGGCGTCGGCGAGGTGCAGGTCGGCGGCAGCTCGCTGCCGGCCGTGCGTGTCTCGCTCGATCCGAACGCACTGAACCAATACGGCATCGCGCTCGACGAGGTCGCCGGCGCGATCCGCCAGGCCAATGCGCTGCGGCCGCTCGGCGCGGTGCAGACCGACCGGCGCAGCTGGCAGATCGAGGCCAGCCTGCAGCTGCGCACCGCCGAGGAGTACCGCCCGCTGATCGTCGCCTGGCGCAACGGCCGCCCGGTGCGCCTGGCCGACGTGGCGACCGTCGCCGAGGGCGTGGAGGACCGCTACGCCTCGGGCTTCCACAACGACCGCGACGCGGTGCTGCTGATCATCAGCCGCCAGCCCGACGCCAACATCATCGAGACGGTCGATGCGATCCAGGCCCAGATGGACGGCCTGCGCGCCCTGCTGCCGACCGACATCGACATGACCGTGGCGATGGACCGCTCGCCGGTGATCCGCGCCACGCTGGGCGAGGCGCAGACCACGCTGCTGCTGGCGATCGGCCTGGTCGTGCTGGTCGTGCTGGCCTTCCTCGGCAACCTGCGCTCGGGGCTGCTGCCGTCGCTGGCGATCCCGGTGTCGCTGTTCGGCGCGCTGGCGATCATCTGGCTGTGCGGCTTCTCGCTCAACAACCTGTCGCTGATGGCGCTGATCGTCGCCGCCGTCCTGGTCGTCGACGATGCCATCGTGGTGCTGGAGAACATCTCGCGGCACATCGAGAACGGCGAGCGGCCGCTGGCGGCGGCGCTGCGCGGCGCGGGCGAGGTCGGCACGACGCTGCTGTCGATGAACATCGCGCTGGCGGTGGTGTTCCTGTCGATCCTGTTCCTCGACGACTTCGTCGAGCGGCTGTTCCGCGAGTTCTCGATCACCCTGGTCGCGGCGATGGGCGTGTCGCTGCTGGTCTCGCTGAGCCTGACGCCGGCGCTGTGCGCGCGGCTGCTGCGCGCGCGTGATGCCGGTCGCGCCAGCGCCGTGCAGCGGCTGGGCAGCGGCCTGCTCGACCGCGTGCGCGAAGGCTACGTGCACACGCTGGAAGCCGCGCTCGCCCGTCTGCCGGTCGTGCTCGGCGTGCTGGCGGTGGTCGTCGCGCTCAACGTCTGGCTGTTCGACCGGGTGCCCAAGGGCATGGTGCCGCGCCAGGACACCGGCCAGATGCGCGGCTTCGCACGCGGTGACGACGGCCTGTCGTTCCAGGCGATGCAGCCGAAGATCGCCGCCTATCGCGAGCTGCTGGTGCGCGATCCGGCGATCGAGGACATCATCGGCTACGTCGGAGGCCGGTCCGGCGTCAACAACGCCTTCATCATGATCAAGGTCAAGCCGCTGGCCGAGCGCAAGGCGTCCAGCGAGGCGATCATCGCGCGCCTGCGCGCGCAGATGCCCAAGCTGCCGGGTGGCCGGCTCTGGCTGTGGGTGGACCAGGACATCCGCATCGAGGGCGGGTCCAGCGACGGCGAGTACGAGTTCGAGCTGCTGTCCGACGACCTGGCCGCGCTGAAGGAATGGACGCCCCGCGTCAGCGAGCGGTTGCGCCAGCTGCCCGAGCTGGTCGACGTGGAATCCAGCGGCGACGAGGGCATGCGCCAGGTCGTCCTCGACATCGACCGCGAGGCCGCCGCGCGCCTCGGCGTGGACATGCGCACCATCGCCTCGGTGCTCAACAATTCCTTCAGCCAGCGCCAGGTCGCGACGCTCTACGACAGCCTCAACCAGTACCGCGTCGTGATGGAGCTGGACCCGCGCTACACGCAGAGCCCCGACACGCTCGACCAGATCCACGCCATCGCCGGCGACGGCCGGCGCGTGCCGCTGTCGGCGTTCGCCAGCTACCGCTACGGCATGGCGCAGGACCGCGTGCAGCACCGCAACCAGTTCGCCTCCACGCGCATCAGCTTCGCGCTGGCGCCGGACGTCCCGCTCGGCCAGGCCGTCGCGGCGATCGACCGGGCGATGGCCGGCATCCTGCTGCCGACCGAGGTGCGCGGTGCGCTGGCGGGCGAGGCCGGCAGCTTCGGCCAGATGCGCGAGCGCCAGCTGTGGCTGATCCTCGGCGCGGTGATCGCCGTCTACTTGGTGCTCGGCATCCTCTACGAGAGCACGATCCAGCCGCTGGCGATCCTCTCGACCCTGCCCGCCGCCGGCGTCGGCGCGCTGCTGGCGCTGTACGCCTCCGGCGGCGAGCTGAACCTGATCGCGCTGCTCGGCCTGTTCCTGCTGGTCGGCATCGTCATGAAGAACACGATCCTGATGGTCGATTTCGCACTGGAGGCCGAGCGCCGCGCCGGCCTGTCACCGGCCGCGGCGATCGTGGCCGCCGCGCGGCTGCGCTTCCGTCCGATCCTGATGACCAGCGTCGCCGCGCTGCTCGGCACGCTGCCGCTGATGCTGGCGGCGGGCGAGGGGTGGGAGATGCGCCGGCCGCTGGGCGTGGCGATCGTGGGCGGGTTGCTGGTCAGCCAGGTGCTGACCTTGTACACGACGCCGGCGATCTATCTGGCGCTGGCGCGCTTGCGCAGGCGGGCGGTGGGGGATTCGGGTGTGGGGGCTGCGGTTGCTGCTGCGCGCGAGTAGTCTCTCGCGTCGCATTGCGTCTGCTTCGGTACTTGAGAAAGGTCGTGCCTTTTCCGCTTTTCGTTCGACGCCGGGGGCTCGGATAGCCGACACCTTCGGGTCCGCGCGTTTCTGATTCGCCACGCTGGGGCGAGTAGTGTCCCTGCCCCTTCACTCACCTCAGGACGTGTGGATACCTTCGTCGGGCCGCTGACATGCGCCCGCTTGCCGTTCGGAGAATCGGAAAAGTTGCACTTCGTAGGTGGACGGCATCCCTGCCTTTTTCCGCTCGCCTCCGGGCGAGCAGGTCACTTCTCTTTGCGTGCCCACTGCGCCGCAGGAGCGGCGCGAACGGCGAAGCCGGCCCGAAGGGCGGAGCGCAGGATGCGCGGAGTCAAGAGAAGTAACCCAGAGAAAGGGCACCCCGGTGCCGCGGTCTCCGGGCATCCTGCCCTCCGACTGCGCGAAGGCGCTCCGGGGTCCGCTGACAGCGCATCCCTGCGCCGACAGCGGACCGGGCCGCATCCCGCGGCCCGCCCTGCGGGCGGTTCCTCCGCACCTTCGCCGCGGCACAGGGGCCCCGTGGGCGCGCGTCCTGCGCGCTCAAGAAAAGAGCGAAGTACGCGCGAGCTTTCGGGCGTAGGCGATTGCGCCCTGGCTTTGCTGTTGGCCGTTGCTCCTGCGTGCGGGACGCACGTGCTTCTCAAGTCCCGTCGGCAGCGGCGGGCCGGCGAAGGATCAGCCCGCAGGGATGGCCTGTCGGCCAACCCCGTAGCCGGCCCGCGAACCCGCCGCACAGGCACTGTGCGGCGGGCGCGTACGCCGGGTGCCCTTCTCTTTGGTTACTTTCTCTTGGGCACGCAAGAGAAAGTGACCCGCTCGCCCGGGAGGCGAGCGGAAGAAGGCAGGGATGCCGTCCACCAACCAAGTGAGACCTTCCCGGACGGCGAGCGCGTAGCGGCACAACGTAGGCGTCCGGCGTGTCTCAAACGACGCGCTGAAAGGACGAACGAGAACGGTCAGGCCGGCGTAGACACCTTCATCAGCACCAAGCCAGACACGATCAGCACCGCCGCCAGCACACGCAGCGGCGTCAGCGCCTCGCCGAGCACGACGATGCCGACCACGAAGGCGCCCACCGCGCCGATGCCGGTCCAGATCGTATAGGCGGTGCCGAGCGGGAGCGTACGCATCGCCAGCGCCAGCAGGCCGAAGCTGCCGATCATCGCGACCACGGTGATCGCGGACGGTGTCAGGCGGCTGAAGCCGGCCGACTGTTTGAGGAAGTACGCCCAGACGATTTCGAGGGCGCCGGCGACGAGCAGGAGCAACCAGGCCATGATGACCTCCATGCAGGAAGCCGGGCCGTCCCGGCGGTGAGGCCCTAAGCGGGGGAGGTCGTCCTCGCCAGCGCGAGATGGGGCGCACGAGGCGCGTTTCAAGGCCGCGGCGTACCGTGCTTTCGGGTATCGGCCGCGGACGCTGGCCCCGGCGGTGCTCGGCGGTCCGGCGCGGATGCCGCGCGGGGCCGTCGACGGTTAGCATGGGGCATGGCGGTGCCGCGCAAGATCATCCACGTGGACATGGACGCGTTCTACGCGTCGGTCGAGCAGCGCGACGATCCGGCACTGCGCGGTCGTCCGGTCGTCGTGGCGTGGCGTGGTGCGCGCTCGGTGGTCTGCGCGGCGTCGTACGAGGCGCGGCGGTTCGGCGTCCGCTCGGCGATGCCGGCGCTGCGTGCCGAGCGGCTGTGCCCGCAGGCGGTGTTCGTGCCGCCGGACTTCACGCGCTACCGCGCCGTATCGCGCCAGGTGCGCGAGATCCTGCTGCGCCATGCCGAGTGGGTGGAGCCGTTGTCGCTGGACGAGGCGTATCTCGACGTCACCCGGCCGCGCAGCGCACTGCCGACCGCGACTGCCGTCGCGCAGCGGATCCGCGAGGAGATTCGCGAGGAAACCGGCCTCACCGCATCGGCCGGCGTCGCGCCGAACAAGTTCCTCGCCAAGATCGCCTCGGACGTGCGCAAGCCGGACGGCCTGTTCGTGATCCGGCCGCACGAGGTGCTGGATTTCCTGACCACCCTGCCGGTCGAACGGATTCCCGGTGTCGGCAAGGTCATGCAGGGCCGGCTGGCGGAGCTGGGTATCGCGACGGCCGGCGATCTGCGCCGGTTCGAGCTGGCCGAGCTGGAGCAGCGCTTCGGCCGCTTCGGGCGGCGCCTGCACGAGCGCGCGCTGGGCGTGGACGAGCGGCCGGTCGATCCGGACCAGCCGGTGCAGTCGATCTCCTCGGAGGACACGTTCTCCGAGGACCTGCCGCTCGACGCGCTGGCGCCGGCGATCGGGACGCTGGCGGCCCGGACCTGGGTCGCCGCGGGCCGGGTCGAGCGGGTGGCCCATACCGTCGTGCTGAAACTCAAGACGGCGCAGTTCCGCATCCTCACGCGCAGCCGGACGCTGGATGCGCCGCCGCGTTCGTCCGCTCACCTCGAATCACTGGCACTGGCCTTGCGCGAGCGGGTGGATCTTCCCGCCGCGACGCGCTACCGGCTGGTCGGCGTGGGCCTGTCGGGTTTCCGCGACCCGGAAGAAGACAGCCAGGGCTCGCTGTTCGAGCCCGGCGAGGCCTGAAGCGTGCCTTTCGTGCACCGCCACGCAGCGTTGCCGCAGGGACTGCCGGCTGTGCGCGCTCCGGCACTGGCGGCGACGTTCCTCACTTGACCGCCGGGCGCCGGGACGCTATCACCGGAAACCACCTGTCCGCCTGGGGATGATGATGAAGCGTGCGTTGACCGCCGTATTCCTGCTGTTGCTCTCGTTCGGTGCCCTGGCGGCGGACAAGCGCACGATCACGCACGAGGACCTGTGGCTGATGCCGCGCGTCGGTGCGCCGACGGTCAGCCCCGATGGCCGCCAGGCGGTCTTCGCGGTGACCGCGCCGTCGTACAAGAAGGACGAGTCCGCCACGCACCTGTGGATCGTGCCGACCGACGGCAGTGCGCCGGCGCGCCGCATCACCGCGTCCAAGTCCGGCGAGAGCGGCGTGGCCTGGAGCCCGGACAGCCGGCGCCTGGCGTTCTCGGCCAAGCGCGGCGACGACAAGCAGGCGCAGATCTGGATCCTGGATCTCGCCCAGGGCGGCGAGGCGCAGCGGTTGACGTCGCTGTCCACCGGTGCCGCCGCGCCGGTGTTCTCGCCGGATGGCCAGCGCGTGGCGTTCACCAGCCGCGTCTATCCGTCCAGCGCCAACGATGCCGACAACGAGCGGCTCGCCAAGGAAGAGGAAGAACGCAAGTACAAGGCACGCGTCTACACCGGCTTCCCGATCCGCAGCTGGGACAAGTGGCTCGACGAGAAGCAGACGCGCGTGTTCGTCCAGCCGGTCGCCGGCGGCGAGGCGCGGGACCTGCTGGCCGGCTCGGCACTGGTCAAGCTGCCGGGCTTCGCGCTGTCGGACGAGGGCGGCGTCTGGACGCCGGACGGCAAGGCACTGGTCTTCGCGGCCAGCCGCAACCGCGACCGCGCAGCCTGGTCGTTCACGAACTCGGACCTGTGGCAGGTCGGCGCCGACGGCGGCGAGCCGCGCCGGCTCACCGGCCGGGAGGCGGCCGATGCCGCCGACTCCTACGGCAGCCCGCGCTTCGGCGGCGACGGACGCACGCTGTTCGCGTCGCTGACGCCACGCAGCGATCGGGTCTACAACGCCACGCGCCTGGTCGCGCTGGAATGGCCCTCGCTGCGGGAGCGCGGGCGCATCGAGCTGCCGGACGGGCGTTCGGTCGCCGGCTTCGATCCCGCGCCGAACGGTCGCGAGATCTACCTCACGGCCGAGGATGCCGGCCAGGAAGCGCTCTATCGCGGCAGCGCCGGTGGCGGCGTCGCCAAGCGGATCGCCGTTCCCGAGCGCGGCCTGTACACCGGCGTGAGCGTCGGCGGCGCGCGCGCGCCGGTGATCCTGGCCACCTACGAAAGCGCCACCGAGCCGCCGGAGATCGTCCGTCTCGACCCGGGCGGCGCACCGGCGCGGCGCCTGACCGCGTTCGCGGCGGCCAAGGCGGCCGCGCTGGACCTGGCGCCGGCCGAGCATTTCTGGTTCGACAACGCGCGCGGCCAGCGCATCCATTCCATGCTGGTGCGGCCGCCGGGGTTCGATCCGGCGAAGAAGTATCCGCTGCTGGTGCTGATGCACGGCGGCCCGCACACGATGTGGCGCGACCAGTGGGTGCTGCGCTGGAACTACCACCTGCTCGGCGCGCAGGGCTACGTGGTGCTGCTGACCAACTACGTCGGCTCGACCGGCTTCGGCGAACGCTTCGCGCAGGCGATCCAGGGCGATCCGCTCAAGGGGCCGGCCGACGACATCAACGCCGCCGCCGACGAGGCGATCCGGCGCTATGCGTTCATCGACGGCGATCGCCAGTGCGCCGGCGGCGCCAGCTACGGCGGGCACCTGGCCAACTGGCTGCAGGGCACCACCACGCGCTACCGCTGCCTGGTCAGCCACGCCGGCCTGGTCAACCTCGAGTCGCAATGGGGCACCAGCGACATCGCCTACAGCCGCGAAGTCGGCAACGGCGGGCCGGTGTGGGAACAGGGACCGGTGTGGCGCGAGCAGAACCCGATCCGCCTGGCCGCGCAGTTCAAGACGCCGGTCCTGGTCACCTTCGGCGAGCGCGATTTCCGCGTGCCGCTCAACAACGGCCTGGAATACTGGGCGGCCTTGCAGCGCCAGCAGGTCGAGAGCCGGCTGATCGTCTTCCCGGACGAGAACCACTGGGTCCTCGGCGGCGAGAACAGCCGGTTCTTCTACAAGGAGGTCGCCGACTGGCTCAAGCGCTGGCTCGGGCCGGCCGAGGCGAAGGCGGCCGGGTCCGCCGCCGCGCCGGCCGCCTGACGCACGTCGCGCGCCGCCGTCACGGTGGCGCGCGACGGTGGACTCAGAGGAAGCGCGGGTTGGCGAGCTGGCCGAGGAAGTTGCCGACCACGCGCGGCTCCAGCGCGATCGTGAACAGGATGCCGTAGATCGCGCCGGACAAATGCGCACTGTGGTTGATGTTGTCGCCGCCGCGCTTGTTCATGTAGAACGTGTAGGCCAGGTACAGCACCGCATAGATGATCGCCGGCACCGGGATCACGTAGATGTAGATCGTCTGCCACGGCGCCAGCAGGATGAACGCGAACAGCACCGCCGAGACCGCGCCAGATGCGCCGAGGCTGCGGTACTGGCTGTCGTTCTTGTGGCGCATGAAGGTCGGGATGATCGAGACGACCAGGGCGCTGACGTAGAACAGCACGTAACCGATCGGGCCGATGTACTGCGAATAGAACCGCTCCATCAGGCCGCCGAAGAAATACAGCGTGATCATGTTGAACAGCAGGTGCATGCCGTCGGCGTGGATCAGGCCGCAGGTGGCGAAGCGCCAGTACTCACGCCCGCGCGTGATCGCCGGTGGCCAGAAGATCAGCCGGTCGATCAACTGGCTGTTGTTGAACGCCATGAACGAGACGATGCAGGTAATGGCGATGATGACGAGATTGGCGGACATGCGGCGTTTCCGTCGAGCTGAAGAAGGGGAGTGGCGTCGCGGCGGGCCGCCGGCGGGCTACGTTGGGGGTAGGGCAGATGGAGCGTGCCGCGGCGATGGGCACGTGGCGCTAGGAGCCGTCCAGCAGCTCGATCGCCATGACGATGGCGTCTTCGCGGCCGCGGCGTGACGGATAGTAGTTTGGGCGCTTGCCGATCTCGTTGAAGCCCAGTGACAGGTACAGCGCGATGGCGCGCGCATTGGACGGCCGCACCTCCAGGAAGATGCGCTCGGCGCGGTGCCAGCGCGCCAGGTCGATCACCCGCCGCACCAACCGCCGGCCGTAGCCGCGGCCTTGCCGTGCCGGTGCCACGCACACGTTGAGCACGTGCGCCTCGCCGGCGGCGACCGCGAGGATCGCATAGCCGATGATCGTCCCGTCCTCGACCAGCGAGCGGCAGTCGTAGCCGGCGCGCAGGCAGTCGCGGAAGATCCCCGGCGACCACGGGAACTCATAGGCCTGCTGCTCGATCGCGGCGACCGCCTCGACGTCCTGCTCGCGCATCGGCTGCAGGTCCGGCAGCGTCGGTTTCGGATGGGCGGACATCGGTTCAGTGCTTCGCCGCTGCGTCGCGCGCGGACAGCGTGCGTGCCAGCCGCTTCAGCTCGCCCCACAGCGCCCGCTTGGCGGCGGCGCCGCGCGCCAGGTCGTCGGGCTGCCCGGCGATGATCCATTCGCAGGCACCGAGCCTATCCGTCGGCAGGCCGGCGGCGACCCGGCGCGCAAGGTCCTCGCCGAGGACGACGAAGCCGGCTGCACTGCTGACGGCCGCGTCGTCCTCGACACCCGGTGCCCAGTCCAGGCGCAGCAGGCTCAGGCTGCGGCCGATATCGGCGAGCAGGGCGCCCGCGCCGCCGGTTCCGGCGTACAGCAGGACACGCGCCGCCGTGCCCGGGGCGCTGGCAGCGACGGCTGTCGCCGGTGCCGGGGCGGGCCCGGGGCCGGCCGGTGAAACGCGCGCAGGTGCCTCGGTCGCCGGCGCGGCCGCGTGCGCGGACCGCAGCACGTAGCGGTCGATGCCGAGCTCCGCCAGCCGCCGGCCGGCGTCAGCGCGCATCGGCCCAGCCATCGTGGCGTGCCGGACGGCGCCGGATCATGGTTCGGTACCACCACGCGCGGCGCGGCGGTCGCGCCGGTGCCGGATCAGGCCCCAGGCGGTCAGCACCAGGCCCGACAGCACGTACAGCGCGGCGATCGTCAGCAGCACGCGCGGCGTGTCGATCGCCAGCGCGACCAGGATCAGCATCGCCAGCGGGATCCAGATGAACGGCACCTTGTCCGACAGCGGCCAGGCCTTGAAGCTGTAGTAGCGCACGTTGCTGATCATCAGCAGGCCGGCGCCGATCGCCAGGAACGGCGTGATGAAGCAGACGTCGTCGCCGGTCAGGTCGGTGCGCTCGATCGTCCAGACGAAGGCCATGCACAGCCCCGCCGCGGCCGGGCTGGCCAGCCCCTGGAAGTAGCGCTTGTCGATGACGTTGACCTGCGTGTTGAAGCGCGCCAGGCGCAGCGCCGCGCAGGCGGCATAGATGAAGGCCGCCGCCCAGCCGACCTTGCCCCAGAACGGCCCGAAGCCCTTCAGCGCCGACAGCGACCAGGTGTACATCACCAGGGCCGGCGCCAGGCCGAAGCTGACCAGGTCCGAGAGCGAGTCGTACTGGACGCCGAACTCGCTCTGCGTGCCGGTCAGGCGCGCGACGCGGCCGTCGAGGCCGTCGAGCAGGGTGGCGACGAAGACCGCGATGGCGGCCTCGGTGTAGCGGGCGCCGATCGCGGCGACGATCGCGTAGAAGCCCGAGAACATCGCCGCGGTCGTGAACAGGTTGGGCAGCAGGTAGATGCCGCGTGACGGCTTCGGAGGGCTGGGGGTCTCGTCCATGCGTATCGTCGTGTCGTCGGCAGTGGCCAGTTTAGAGCGTGTCGTAGGACTTTGGGATACGTCGGCCCGCGCCGTGGACCGGCCGGGCACCCGTGGCGGGGCGGGCCGGCGCGCCGGACGGCCGGTCGCCGGAGCACCCGCTTTCCCGCGCTCCGGGCCGCCGGTTCCGCTGGCCCGGGGCGGTCGCTGCGATGCCGCAGCGCCGGTGTGGCCTGCCGCACGGCAGATCACGGGCAGCTGTGACACACTCGGGCGATCGCTGGAATGCCGGCCCCCTGCCGGCTGGAGTCGAACCATGAGGCGCCTCTTGCCCGTCGTGCTGTCCCTGCTCGCGCTCCCCCTGGTCGCCGGCGCCGCCGGCAACGGCGGCCGTGTCTACACCTGGAAGGACGCGCAGGGCGTCACCCATTTCTCCGATTCGCCGCCGCCGGCAGGCGTCAAGGCCGCCAAGCAGATCACCGTGCGTGGCGACACGCCGGTCACGGCCGATGCCGCCGCGCCGGCCGCGGCTGCGCCGACCGACGCCGCCACCGCTGCGGCCGATGGCGGGGCGAGCGCGCCGCTGACCGACAGTCCCGAAGCGCGCCAGCAGGTCTGCGCGCAGGCCCGCCGCAACGCCGAGCTGCTGGAAGGGCCGCAGCAGGTCAGCATGGACCTCAAGGGCGACGGCGCCAGCCAGACCCTGAGCGCCGAGCAGCGCCAGGAGCAGCTCGCCCAGGCACGCGAGCGCATCGCGTTCTACTGCCGCTGACGCCACGCCTGCGCGCAGGCCCGGCCGGCGCGTGCCGCTCCGGCGGCTGTGTGCGCGGTCCGGGTGGCGACCCGTGCGGCGCTGCGCCGCCGGGCCCGTTCGCACAGCGCGGAGAACCTGCGGGCGCCTGCTAGAATCACCGGTTCCGTCGATCCTGCGAAACCGGCCATGCGTCTTTCCCGATTCCACCTCGCCACCGTCAAGGAAGTCCCGGCCGATGCCGAGATCGCCAGCCACCGGCTGATGCTGCGCGCCGGCATGCTGCGCAAGCTGGCGGCCGGCATCTACACCTGGTCGCCGCTGGGCCTGCGCGTGCTGCGCAAGGTCGAGCAGGCCGTGCGCGAGGAGATGAACCGCGCCGGCGCGATCGAGCTGCTGATGCCCTCGATCCAGCCGCGCGAGCTGTGGGAGGAGACCGGCCGCTGGGAGAAGTTCGGCGGGCAGCTCCTGAAGCTGCGCGACCGCAAGGATGCCGAGTACTGCTACGGGCCGACCCACGAAGAGGTCGTCACCGATTTCGCGCGCAACGAACTGCGCAGCTACAAGCAGCTGCCGGTCAACTTCTACCAGATCCAGACCAAGTTCCGCGACGAGATCCGCCCGCGCTTCGGCGTCATGCGCGCGCGCGAGTTCCTGATGAAGGATGCCTACTCGTTCCATCTCGACCCGGCGAGTCTGGAGGCCGAGTACCGCAACATGTACGAGACCTACGGGCGCATCTTCACGCGCCTGGGGCTCCGGTTCCGCGCGGTCCAGGCCGATACCGGCGCGATCGGCGGCAACGCCAGCCACGAGTTCCAGGTGCTGGCCGATTCGGGCGAGGACGCGATCGCGTTCTCGACCGGCTCGGACTACGCGGCCAACATCGAGCTGGCCGAGGCGCTCGCGCCGGCCGGCACGCGTCCGGCGCCGGCGCACGCGCTGGAGCGCGTCGATACGCCGACGCAGAAGACGATCGATGAGATCTGCGCCTTCCTCGGCGTGGCGCCGGCCCAGTGCGTCAAGACGATCCTGGTGCGCGGTGTCGACGGCCTGGTCGCGCTGTGCGTGCGCGGCGACCACGAGATCAACGAGGTCAAGGCCGCCAAGCTCGCCGAGCTGCCGGGCGAATCGGTGCTGGCCGACGAGGCCGAGATCCTCAAGGCGACCGGCGTGCGGCCGGGCTTCATCGGACCGGCCGGGCTGCCGGCCTCGATCCCGGTGATCGTCGACCGCTCCGCCGCGATCCTGGCCGACTTCGTCTGCGGCGGCAATGCCGACGGCAGCCACTACCGCGGGGCCAACTGGGAGCGCGATGCGCGCATCACGCGCATCGCCGACCTGCGCAAGGTCGTCGAGGGCGATCCTTCGCCGGACGGGCAGGGCGAACTCGGCATTGCCCGCGGCATCGAGGTCGGGCACGTCTTCCAGCTCGGCCAGAAGTACGCCGAGGTGCTCGGTGCGACCGTGCTCGACGACCAGGGCAAGTCGCGCGTGCTGTGGATGGGCTGCTACGGCATCGGCGTCAGCCGCATCGTCGCCGCGGCGATCGAGCAGAACCACGACGAGGCCGGCATCGCCTGGCCCGAGGCGATGGCGCCGTGGCGCGTGGCGATCTGCCCGATCGGCGCGCACCAGAGCGAAGCCGTGCGCGAGGAGGCCGAGCGGCTCTATGCCGAGCTGGCGCAGGCCGGCATCGACGTGGTGCTCGACGATCGCGGCCTGCGGCCGGGTGCGATGTTCGCCGACATGGAACTGATCGGGATTCCGCACCGCATCGTCGTCAGCGATCGCGGCCTGGCGGCCGGCACCTACGAGTACCGGCGCCGCAGCGAAAGCGAGAACCGGTCGCTGACGCGCGAGGACATCGGACGCCTGTTCGACTGAGCCGTTTCCGGCTGCGCGCCCCGGACATCCGTCCGGGGCGGCGGTCGGTTCAGCCGGCGGGGCGCCGCCAGCGGCGCAGCCGGCCGAAGGCCTCGGCGATGCGGCCGGCCAGGGTGTAGCGGCGGCGCAGCATCGCCACTTCCTCGTGCTGCAGCGTTTCGATGCGGGCCTCCCAGCGACGGCGGATCTCCTGCTGCTGCACCTTCGCCTTGAGGTGCAGCCGGATGTTGTCCGGCAGGTCCTCGCGCAACAGGCTGTTGGGCTCGCGCAGCAGGTAGCGGCCGATTTCCTCGAACAGGGCTTCGTCCACCTGGGCGGCCGGGACCACCCGTCCGACCGTCGTGAAATCGTCGTAGTTGGCGAAGCCGAGCTTGAGCTGCGCGCTCGCCGCGTCGATGCTCGCGGTCAGCCCGAGCGGGATGCGGCCCTTGGCCTTGAAGGTCGCGGCCACCACCTCGCCGCCCGGATCCTTCTCCGGCGCCAGCATGCCGCCGAGGCGATGGCGCTGGAACAGCGCAGCCACCGTCTTGATCTTGCCCGAGCCGCGCACGACCGCCGAAGGACACTCGGCGCTGGCGACCGTGGCGTGCGAGACCAGCTTGATCTCGCGGGCCTGGGTCTGCTTGCTGGTGCGCAGGTCGTAGTCGTGATCGAGGTAGGCGACCACGTCGCCGTAGCCGGGAATCGGATGGCGCAAGGCCACCCGCGGCGCGACGATCTTGAGGTTGGCCATGAAGCGCTGCAGATACGCCTGGAGTGCGTCCATCGCCGGCTCCAGCTGCATCCGGTAGATTTCATCGCGTTCGGCGCGACGCTGCGCCTCGTCCGCTTCGCCGCTCCGGCGTTTCTCGGCTTCCTGTTCAAGCGAATCGAGCAAGCCCACATCCGATCCCCAGCAAAGGACGGCGCCTCGCGCAACCGCCGCGATGCGTGTCCGGATTCCCCCGCGATGGCCGCTGGCGCGGCCGGCCCTGTGGCGACAGTAATACCAATGCGCACGCGAAAATGCCAGTGGGCGGACCGCCGGGCGCGCGGGCGGGCGCATTTGCGCTGGCGCCGCCGCCGGTATCGCTATTGCGATCGGGACGGGCAGTGGATATTGACATTTTTGAAACAGCCGGCCGGTACTTTCGGCACGGGTCTGCAGTTTTTAGCGGATTTGTTTTATTATGCCGCCGCTGTACCTGTAATTTCCCCGGAGTCACCTTTAAATGGCAATCGATATCAAGAATCTCAATCACAATCAGTTGAACGACCTGATCGGTCGCGCCCAGCAGCGCCAGGAAGAATTGGCCAAGGACAAGTTGAGCAAGCTGCGCGACAAAGTCGTCGCCCTGATCACCGCCGAAGGTTTCACGGTGGATGATGTTTTCGGGACCGGCCGCAAGGCTGCCCGCCGTGTCAGCAAGGTGAAGCCGAAGTACCGCAACCCGGCCGATCCGAGCCAGACCTGGACCGGCCGCGGCAAGCGCCCGCGCTGGTTCAATGCCGCGTTGAGCGCAGGCAAGAAGGAAAAGGACCTGTTGATCGCTTGATGCGGTCCACGGCAAGGATTTGCACCACGAGAACGCCGGCCGCAGGGCCGGCGTTTTTCTTTTCCGCGAGCGTATTTTTCCCGGAACGACGGCCCGGCCGGCGCGGCGTCAGTCGCGCATCAGCGTGGACTTGCCGAACAGGCTCTCGACCAGGTCCACGGTCAGCACCGCGGTGCGGTTGCGCACGTCGAATGCGGGATTGAGTTCGACGATGTCGAGCGAGCCCAGGCAGCGACGGTCGGCGATCATCTCCATCGCCAGTTGCGCCTCGCGGTAGTTGGGGCCGCCGGGAATCGTCGTGCCGACACCGGGCGCGATTTCCGGATCGAGGAAGTCCACGTCGAAGCTGACGTGCAGGTGGGTGTCCTCGTCGATGCCCTCGAGCGCTTCCTCCATCGTCCGGCGCATGCCGATCTCGTCGATGTAGCGCATGTCGTAGATGTCGAGCCCGGCATCGCGCACCAGGCGTTTCTCGCCGGCGTCCACCGAGCGGATGCCGATCTGGCGGATGCGATCAGGCGTGATCGCCGGGGAGGAGCCCCCCAGTTCGGTCAGCTCGCGCGGGCCGTAGCCGCAGAGGCAGGCGACCGGCATGCCGTGCACGTTGCCGGAGGGCGTGATCGTGCTGGTGTTGAAGTCGGCATGCGCGTCGAACCACAGGACCACCAGCTTGCGGCCGCGCTCGCGGCAGTGTCCGGCGACGGCGGTGATCGAGCCCAGCGCCAGCGAATGATCGCCGCCGAGCAGGACCGGCAGGTGGCCGGCGCCCAGCTCCGCGCGCACGGCCGTCATCACGGCGCGGTTCCAGGCGGTGACTTCGGTCAGGTGCCGGTAGCCGTCCACGGGCGGCAGCCATGGATTGAGCGGGCCGGACAGGTTGCCGCGGTCGACGACGTCGATGCCGCGTTCGCGCAGCGCCTGGGCCAGGCCGGCCACGCGCAGGGCCTCGGGCCCCATCGAGGCACCGCGATGGCCGGCGCCGATGTCGGTGGGGGCGCCGATCAGGGCGACCGGGGGAAATCGCTGGGGCATGGCGGCAGGGCCTGCAGACGGCAAGGGGGCGCAGGATAGCCGGCGCTCCACCGGCGTTCCAGGCCGTGCGCAGCATCGGCAGGCGCTGCCAAGCTGCCATCACCGGACTGCGTGCTGCGAGAACCCCGGCGTGGCGCGCTGTGCCGGACGGTGCCGCGTGCCCGGCCTCAGCTGGCCTGGCGTTGCGCCACGTACCGGTGGATCGTCGCGACCAGCGCCTCCACCGGCCCGCTCTTGAGCACGAACGCATCGCAGCCGGCGGCCAGCGCGGCCTGTTCCAGCGGCGCGGCGGGGTCGTTCGCGAGGCAGATGCGCGCAATGCGGGCGAAGCTCGATTCGCGCCCGAGCATGCCGGCGATCTCGGCGGCGGTCTCGCCGTGCAGCCAGTAGTCGAGCACGATCGCCTGGCAGGGCCAGGTCACCAGCATCTGCCACAGCGCTGCCGAATCGGCCACGTGCTGCACGACCAGTCCCTGCCGTTCCAGGTGCTCGCGCAATTCGCGCGCCTGCTCGACGCTGTCCAGGACCAGGATGACCCGCACCGGTGCCGGCGGGGCCGAGGTCTCCGCGGCGTTCGCCGGTGCCGGATGCTCCTGGGCGGCCAGCGCGTCGATCAGCGCCTGGATCGATGCGTGCAGGTCCCCGGCCGGTGCCGCCGTTAGGTCAGGCGGGCGGGCGGGCCGCGGCGCCTGCAGCAGGTGTTCCTCGACGCCGCGCGCCAGCGTGCCGATCGCCTCGAAGCCGTAGGCCGGTGCCGACCCGGCCAGGCGATGCACCAGGCGCTGCAGGTCGGCGCGTGCGCCTTCCTCGCCGCCGGTGTGCAGCACCTGTTGCCAGGCGCGCTCGATCTCGCTGCGCTTGCGCGGGAACGAGTCCGTGTAACGCTGGTGCAGCAGGTCGAACGCGGGCGGTTGGTCGGTCATAGGGATCGTGCGGTGGCGGGGTACCGGTTTCGCGCCATGGGCTCCTGTATAGCACCGGCCCGGAAGGCCCGATGGGCCGTTCACGATCTTTAACCGTTACAGGGTGGCAGTGTCGCAGGGACGGCGCACAATGCGCCCTCGTCCCGTTCGCGCCCTTCCGGCGCCCGTCCTTGGAGCCCAAGCAATGAACACGCGCGATGTCGACCTGATCGGCCAGGTCATGAGTCAGTTGGGGCCGTCCGACCTGGGCGCGATCGCGCAGCAGCTCGGCGTATCGGAAGACCGCGCCGGCACGGCGGTCGAGCAGGCGCTGCCGCTGCTGCTGGGCGGCCTGGCCCGCAACGCGGCCACCGACGACGGCGCCAGTGCGCTGTTCGGCGCGGTCAATCGCGATCACCAGGGACTCGACCTGGGCAGCGTGCTCGGCAGCGTCCTGGGCGGCGGCGGCCAGGGTGGCGGCATCCTCGGCCACATCTTCGGGGGCCGCCAGCCGCAGGCGGCGCAGGGATTGGGCCAGGTCAGCGGATTGGGCACGCAGAATGCCGCCCAGCTGCTCGCGATGCTGGCGCCGCTGGTGATGGCGGCACTCGGCCGGGCCACGCGCGACCAGCAGCTCGATGCCGGCGGTCTCGGCGGCCTGCTCGGCCAGCAGGCGCCGCAGGCGGCCCGCCAGGGCGGCGCCGGCGACCTGGTCAGCGCCGTGCTCGATCGCAACGGCGACGGCGAGGTCGACCTGGGCGAGCTGCTGCAGGCCGGAAGCGGCCTGCTCGGCGCCTTCGGCCGGCGCTGAAACGCCGGCACGGTGCAGCGCGGTCCGCACGCTGATCCGCGGACCGCGCCTCAGCTGCCGCGCGGCGACGTGCGGAAGTACGCCTCGGCCAGCGCGCCGTGCAGCTGCACCAGGCCGATCTGGATGCGGTCCATCGCCGCCTTGGGGCCCTGTTCGGCGAGCGCGGCGGTGTCGGCCGTGCGGACGATGCCCTGCACGCCGGCCAGGGCGCGCGACACCGCCGCCTTGCCCGGGATCCGCTTGAGCGTGCTCTCCACCCGGTCCAGGCAATAGGTGACGCTGCGCGGGAACTCGGCATCCTGCAGCAGGAAGCGCAGTGCCAGCGCCGGTGTCACGCGCTGGCGCACCTGCCGCCGGTACATCTGGTAGGCCTCCAGCGAACGCAGCACGCTGATCCACTGCACCGCGCGGAACGAGGCCAGGTCGTCCGCCACGCGCGGCCGGATCAATCCGGAGCCGCCGGCGTCGATGATGCGCGTGGTCATGTCGGCCTGCTCCAGCGCCGTGCCCAGCCGCAGGAACTGGAACCCGGTGTCGCGGCTGACATTGGCGGTCAGCATGCCCGACACGGCCAGGCAGCCGTCGACGATGCGGCTCAGCAGCTCCTGCCGGTAGCGGCGGCCGAGCGTGCGTTCGCCGCTGTCGCCCAGCCACAGGTACAGCGCATTGACGCGTTCCCAGCTTTCGGCCGGCAGCGTGTCGCGGATCGAGCGCAGCGCCTCGCGCGCGGCCCGCAGCGAACTCAGCAGCGAGCACGGACTGCGCGGATCGATCAGCAGGAAGCGCACGACGTCGGCCTCGGCCGCGTCCTCGCCGCCCTGCGGGTGCGACGCACGGAACGCCGCCTGCACGCCGAGCGTGTCCAGCAGCGGCTGCCAGGCGAAGCGCACGTTGCGCGGCAGGTCCAGCTGCAGCTGGCTGTTGACGTTGACCAGGCGCGCCGTGTTCTCGGCGCGGCGCAGGTAGCGCGTGAACCAGTAGAGGTTGTCCGCCACGCGCGACAGCATCAGGCGCTCTCCTCCAGATCCACGATCCAGGTGTCCTTGGCACCGCCGCCCTGCGAGCTGTTGACGACCAGCGAGCCCTTCTTCATCGCCACGCGCGTGAGGCCGCCGGTGGTCACGTAGATGTCGCTGCGCGACAGCACGAACGGGCGCAGGTCCAGGTGCCGCGGCTGCGGGCCGGTATCGGTCACCACCGGCGCCGTCGAGAGCGCCAGCGTCGGCTGGGCGATGTAGTTGCGCGGGCGGGCGGCGATCAGCTTCGCGAACTGCTCGCGCTGGCGCTTGGTCGAGCGTGGCCCGACCAGCATGCCGTAGCCGCCCGACTCGTTGGCCGGCTTGACCACCAGCTCGGCCAGGTGATCGAGCACGTACTTGCGCTGGCGCGCGTCGTCGCACAGGTAGGTGGGCACGTTCGGCAGGATCGGCTCCTGGTCCAGGTAGTACCGGATCATCTTCGGCACGTAGGCGTACACGACCTTGTCGTCGGCCACGCCGGCGCCGGGCGCGTTGGCCAGCGCCACCTTGCCGGCGCGCCAGGCGCGCATCAGGCCCGGCACGCCGAGCACCGAGTCCTTGATGAAGCATTCCGGATCGATGTAGAGGTCGTCCACGCGCCGGTAGATCACGTCCACGCGGCGCGGGCCGTAGACCGTGCGCATGTAGCAGACGTCGTCGTCGCCGACGTGGAGGTCGCCGCCCTCCACCAGCTCCACGCCCATGCTCTGCGCGAGGTAGCAGTGCTCGAAGTACGCGCTGTTGTAGATGCCCGGCGTCAGCAGGGCGATCACCGGCTGCTCGCCCGGCCGCGGCGACAACGCCGCCAGCGTGTCGTAGAGCTGGGCCGGGTAGTCGTCCACCGGCAGGATCGCGGTGGTCTCGAACAGTTCCGGGAACACGCGCTTGGCGACCAGCCGGTTCTCCAGCAGGTAGGACACGCCGCTCGGGATGCGCAGGTTGTCCTCCAGCACGTACAGCGTGCCGTCGCCGTCGCGGACCAGGTCCGAGCCGCAGATGTGTGCCCAGATGCCGAGCGGCGGGCGGATGCCGACGCACTGCGCGCGGAAGTTGACCGATTCCTTGAGGATCGCGCGCGGCACGACCTTGTCGCGCAGGATCTTCTGCTCGCCGTAGAGGTCGTCGATGAACAGGTTCAGCGCCTGCACGCGCTGGCGCAGGCCGGCCTCGGTGCGCGCCCATTCGGTGCGCGGGATCACGCGTGGGATCACGTCGAACGGCAGCGTGCGGTCCACATTGCGGCCTTCGGAGTAGACCGTGAAGGTCACGCCCATCTCGCGCGCGGCCAGGTCCGCCGCCAGCTGGCGCTCGGCCAGGTCCTTGCGCGACAGTCCGGTGATGTACTCGATCAGGCGCCGTGCGGCGGGGCGCGGCCGGCCGTCCGCGTGGATCAGTTCGTCGTAGGTGGGCGGCTTGTACCGGCTCCAATCCATGCACGCGTCCTCGATCGAGTGTCCGCCCGCGATGGGCGGCCTACCTGCCATCCCGGGGGATGAGGATATTGCGACGCATCATGCACGGCCGCCGCGATGCCGTCGAGACGGCGCCGGCGCCTGCCCGCGGCTACACGGCCGCCAGCGGCAGGGTTTCCAGGTCCCAGCGTGGATGCACCGCGATCGCCGGCGGTTCGAGCTGGCCGGCCGCCAGGCGCAGGGCGCCGGCCAGGGCGATCATCGCGCCGTTGTCGGTGCAGAACGCCGGCCGCGGGAAGTAGACGGCGAAGCCCTCCTGCGCGGCCGCCTCGGCCAACTGGGCGCGCAGTCGCCGGTTGGCGCCGACACCGCCGGCGATCACCAGCCGGCGCACGCCGGTGGCCGCCAGCGCGCGCCGGCACTTGATCGCCAGCGTGTCGACCACGGCCTCCTCGAAGCCGCGTGCGAGATCGGCCCGGGCCTGGTCGTCGCCGGCGCTGGCCTGCCAGGCCAGCAGCGCCTGGGTCTTGAGGCCGGAGAAGCTGAAGTCCAGGCCGGGCCGGTCGGTCATCGGCCGGGCGAAGCGGAACCGGCCGGCGGTGCCTGTCTCCGCCAGCCGCGCCAGCGCCGGGCCGCCGGGGTAGGGCAGTCCCATCAGCTTGGCAGTCTTGTCGAAGGCTTCGCCGGCGGCGTCGTCCAGCGTGTCGCCGAGCAGGCGGTAGCGGCCGATCGCGGTCACCTCGATCAGCATCGAGTGCCCGCCCGAGACCAGCAGGGCCACGTACGGCGGCTCGGGCGGATCGGCTTCCAGCATCGGGGCCAGCAGGTGGCCCTCCATGTGGTGGACGCCGATCGCCGGCCGCTCCAGCGCCCAGGCCAGCGATCGCGCCGCGGCGGCGCCGACCAGCAGCGCGCCCGCCAGGCCCGGGCCGGCGGTGTAGGCGACCCCGGCCAGGTCGGCCAGGCCCAGGCCGGCATCGGCCAGCGTCTGCCGCACCAGCGGCAGCAGCTTGCGGACGTGGTCGCGCGAGGCCAGCTCCGGCACCACGCCGCCGTAGTCGGCATGCAGGCGGATCTGGCTGTAGAGCCGGTGCGCCAGCAGGCCGCGGTCGCGGTCGTACAGCGCCACCCCGGTCTCGTCGCAGGAGGTCTCGATGCCCAGCACCGGGCCCGCCATCAGGGCCGTGGGGGAGGGCTTTGCAATGGTCTTGTCGGTCACGGTAGAATGCACGGCTCGCCCGCCAGCCCGGGCAGATCAGTTTACAGCGGAGTTCATCGATGCCCAGCGTCAAAGTTCGTGAGAACGAGCCATTTGAGTTCGCCCTGCGCCGATTCAAGCGCACCTGTGAGAAGGCCGGTATCCTGGCCGAAGTGCGCAAGCGCGAGTTCTACGAAAAGCCGACCCAGGAGCGCAAGCGCAAGCGCGCCGCCGCGGTCAAGCGTCACCTGCGTCGCGTCTCGCGCGACGTGACCAAGCGCCAGCGCCTGTACTGATTGCCCTCGGCGGACGCCCGCGTCCGCCGAAAGCGAAGCCGGGCTGTCGATCGGCCGATGTTGCTCAGCAACGTCGGCCGTTTGCGTTTCCACTGATCCAGCCCGTGTCCCGCCCGTGATCCAACCGCCGTGCGGGCGGTTTTCCCGCCCGGAGCCGAGGAGCCCAGCATGTCACTCAAAGACCAGATCACCGCCGACATGAAGGCCGCCATGAAGGGCGGCGACAAGGAGCGCCTGGGCGTCATCCGTCTGATCCAGGCCGCGATCAAGCAGCGCGAGGTCGACGAGCGCATCGTGCTCGACGATACCCAGGTGCTGGCCGTGCTGGAGAAGATGCTCAAGCAGCGGCGCGACTCGATCACGCAGTTCGAGGCGGCCGCCCGCACCGACCTGGCCGACAAGGAAAAGGCCGAGGTCACGGTGATCCAGGGCTACCTGCCCGCCGCGCTCGACGCGGCCGAGCTGGCGGCCATCATCGACGCCGCCGTCGCCGAGTCGGGCGCCGCCAGTGCCCGCGACATGGGCAAGGTGGTGGCCCTGGTCAAGCCGCGCGTCGCCGGACGCGCCGACATGGGCCAGGTCTCCGGCCTGATCAAGGCGCGGCTCGGCGGCTGACGCGCGCACCGCGGCGGGCGCCCGCCGTGCCACTTGCGGGTCCGCGCCGCATCCCCATGTCGGTCGGCTCGTCAGCGAGGAACTCCCATGTCCGGACCCAGCACCGTCAAGGACGAACCGATCCGCGGCCGCGACCAGCTGGTCGAGTTCATCGCTTCCGGCGGCAAGCCCGAGGCGGATTGGCGGATCGGCACCGAGCATGAGAAGTTCGGCTTTCGCCTCGACGACCTGCGCCCGCCGACCTGGGACGGGCCGCGCGGCATCGGCGCCCTGCTGGAAGGGTTGACCCGTTTCGGCTGGGCGCGCGTCGAGGAGGACGGCAAGCTGATCGCGCTGACGCGCGACGCCGCCTCGGTGACGCTGGAACCGGCCGGCCAGCTGGAGCTGTCCGGCGCGCCGCTCGCCTCGATCCACGAAACCTGCAGCGAGGTCACCGGCCACCTCGGCGAGGTCAAGGCCGTCGCCGACACGCTCGGGCTCGGCTTCCTCGGCATGGGCTTCCAGCCCAAGTGGGCGCGCGCGGACATGCCGTGGATGCCCAAGGGCCGCTACGCGATCATGCGCCGCTACATGCCGCAGGTCGGCAACCTCGGCCTGGACATGATGACGCGCACCTGCACGGTGCAGGTCAATCTCGACTTCGCCGACGAAGCGGACATGGTCAAGAAGTTCCGTGCCTCGCTGGCGCTGCAGCCGGTGGCGACCGCGCTGTTCGCCGACTCGCCGTTCACCGAAGGCAAGCCCAACGGCTACCTCAGCTACCGCTCGCACATCTGGACCGACACCGATCCGGACCGGACCGGCATGCTCGACTTCGTCTTCGAGGACGGCTTCGGCTACGAGCGCTACGTGGACTACCTGCTCGACGTGCCGATGTACTTCAGCTACCGCGACGGCCGCTACGTGGACCTCGCCGGCCGCTCGTTCCGGCGCTTCATGGACGGGGCGCTCGACGAGCTGCCCGGCGCCACGCCCACGCTGAAGGACTTCGCCGACCACCTGACCACCGCCTTCCCCGAGGTGCGGCTCAAGAAGTACCTGGAGATGCGCGGCGCCGACGGCGGACCGTGGAGCCGGCTGTGCGCGCTGCCGGCGTTCTGGGTGGGCCTGCTCTACGACGGCGAGGCGCTCGATGCGGCCTGGGACCTGGTCAAGGACTTCACGCCGGCCGAGCGCCACGCCCTGCGCGACGGCGTGCCGGCGCAGGCGCTGAAGCTGCCGTTCCGCGGCGGCACCCTGCGCGACCTCGCCGCCGAGGCGCTGAAGATCTCCGCCCACGGCCTGCGCAAGCGCGCACGCCGCAACGCCAACGGCGCGGACGAATCGATCTTCCTCGATCCGCTCGTCGAGATCGTCGAGGCCAACCAGACGCCGGCCGAACGCAAGCTCGAGCTGTTCCACGGGCCGTGGAACGGCAGCGTCGATCCGCTGTTCGGGCAATTCGCCTACTGAATCCCGGCCGCCTGCCGCGGCGGGCGGTCGCGGCGAAACCCGGTTCCGCGGGTGCTCAGTGCGCGCGCGGCGGCGTCAGCCGGAAATCGCCGATCGACCCGTCCGGGTCGCAGACCACGTCGGCGGTCACCGTCGTCTTCTCGAACATCAGCGGTACGAACACCTCGCTGCGGCCGTTGACCACGCCGCCGTGCAGGCGGCCGATCACGCGCAGCGCGCCGTGGGCGGCGCCGGTTTCGGTCCAGAGCGTCTCGAGCGCCGCCGGCGGCAGCCGCCCGGCCAGTGCCGCCGAGAACGCCGTACCGGCGCCGGCATAGTCGGCGCGGGACAGCGCGTCGAGCAGGGTACTCGCGCGTTGCTCGCAGCGGGCCGTGGCGGTGAGCGGCGCGGCCTGGGCCAGGCCGCAGCACAGCGCGAGCACGGCCGCGCCGGCGATGCGTCTTGCCATCGGAGTCTCCTCGGCCGCGGCCGGATGCGGGAATCGGCCGGGCGGCGCCTCGCCGCCCGGCCGTTGCAGCTTACTTCAGGCCGCGGTGCTCGAGCAGCGGCTCGACGCTGGGATCCTTGCCGCGGAACGCGCGGTAGAGCGTGGCCAGCTCCACCGTGTTGCCGCGCGAGAGGATCTTGTCGCGGAAGACCTGGCCGTTCTCGCGCGTCATGCCGCCGTTCTCGCGGAACCACTGGAACGCGTCGTGATCGAGCACCTCGGACCAGAAGTAGGCGTAGTAGCCGGCCGAGTAGCCGCCGCCCCAGATGTGCGCGAAGTAGGAGCTGCGGTAGCGCGGCGGCACTTCCGGCAGGTCCACGCCGTAGCGCTTGAGCGCGTCGGCCTCGAAGGCCTGCACGTCCTGCTTGCCGGCGTCGGCCGGCAGGCTGTGCCAGGCCTGGTCGAGCAGGGCGGCCGCCAGGTACTCGGTGGTCGCGTAGCCCTGGTTGAACGTGCGCGTCTTGCGGATCTTCTCGACCAGTTCGGCCGGCATCGCCTCGCCGGTCTGGTGGTGGCGCGCGTAGTTGGCGAACACCACCGGGTCGTTGGCCCAGTGCTCGTTGAACTGCGACGGGAACTCGACGAAGTCGCGCGCGACGTTGGTGCCGGCCAGCGACGGGTACTTGGTCGCCGAGAACATGCCGTGCAGCGCGTGGCCGAACTCGTGGAAGGTCGTGGTCACCTCGTCGAACGACAGCAGGGCCGGCTGGCCCGGCGCCGGCTTGGTGTAGTTGCAGACGTTGTAGACCACCGGGATCGTCCCGGTCAGGCCGTTCTGCTCGACGAAGTTGCCCATCCAGGCGCCGCCGCGCTTGCTGTCGCGCTTGAAGTAGTCGGCGTAGAACAGCGCCAGCTGCTTGCCGTCGGCGTCGAACACGTCGAACACGCGCACGTCCGGGTGGTAGACCGGGATGTCCTTGCGCTCCTTGAACGTGAGGCCGTAGAGCTTGTTGGCGGCGAAGAACACGCCGTCGTTGAGCACGCGGTCCAGCTCGAAGTACGGCCGGACCTGGCTCTCGTCCAGGTCGAACTCGGCCTTGCGCACCTGTTCGGCGTACAGGTCCCAGTCCCAGGCGGCCAGCTTGAAGCCACCCTTCTGCGCATCGATCAGCTGCTGCATCTTGGCCGCCTCGCCGCGCGCCTTGGCGGTGGCGGCCGGGACGGTGTCGGTCAGCAGCTTGATCGCCGCCTCCGGCGTCTTGGTCATCTGGTCGGACAGGCTGTAGGCGGCGTAGTTGGGGAAGCCCAGCAGCTTGGCGCGCTGCGCGCGAAGCTCGGCCTGGCGCTGGATCGTGGCCTGCGTGTCGTTGGCGTCACCGTGCTCGGCGCGCGTCATCGAGGCGCGCAGCAGTTCCTCGCGCAGACCCCGGTCCTTCAGCGAGGCCAGCGCCGGCTGCTGCGTGGTGTTCTGCAGCGGGATCACCCACTTGCTGTCCAGCTTGCGGCCCTTGGCCGCTTCCGCCGCCGCGACGACGCCGGCCTCGTCGTAGCCGTCCAGCCGCGCGCGATCGTCGACGGTGACCGCCGCCGCGTTGGTCGCCGCCAGCAGCTTGCTGGCGAAGCTCGTCGACAGCGAGGACTCTTCCTTGTTGATCTCGCGCAGCGTCGCCTTGTCGGCATCGCCGAGCAGCGCACCGGCGCGGACGAAGCGGCGGTGGTACTCCTCCGCCAGCGTCTTCTGCTCGGCATCCAGGCCGGCCGTGTCACGCGCGTCGTAGACCGCCTTGACGCGGGCGAACAGCTTTGGATCGAGGTAGATCTCGTCGGCGTGCGCGGCCATCTTCGGCGCCAGCACCTCCTCGGTCTTCTGCAGCGTCTCGTTGGTGTTGGCCGAGGTCAGCGCCGAGAACACCGTGCTCGCGCGCGTCAGCAGCGTGCCGCTGCGCTCCAGCGCCTCGATCGTGTTGGCGAAGGTCGCCGGCTCGCCGTTGTCGGCGATCGCGCGCACCTCGGCCAGGTGCTGCTTCATGCCTTCCTCGATCGCCGGCTGGTAGTCGGTGTCCTTGAGCGTGTCGAACGGTGGCGCCTGGAACGGCAGCGTGCTGGCGACCAGCAGCGGATTGGCGGTAGCGGCGGGCGTCACGGGCGCTTGGGCCTCCTTGGACGGGGCGGGCGGGGCCTGTGTGCCCGAACCGGAGCATCCGGCGAGCACGAGGGTGATGGCGGCGGCAAGCACGGTCGATCGGTACATCGGTAGCAGGTCCTCGACAGGAAACGGGAAGGGCGCTGCGGCAGCGGCGCGCAACCGGACGAGGATACCAGCCGCGCGCCGGCGGCCATGTGCCATTGGCTGGCGGCCGCGGTGCGGCGGCTTTGATGCCGCAGTGCAACAAGGTAGGCTTGGGCCGATGAACGCCATCGCCCGCAACGCCGCCGACAGCCTCCGCTCGATCGACCTGCCCGAAACCGACCAGCCCCTGCGCGACGACGTCAACCGCGTCGGCTCCCTGGTCGGCGAGATCATCGCCGAGCAGGAAGGCCCCGCCTTCCTCGACGAGGTCGAGCGCATCCGCATCGCGGCCATCGCCCGCCGCGAGACCGGTGCCGCCGCCGCCGATCTGCAGCACGAGCTGGCCGATGCCGACGTGGCCCATGCCGCCGCGCTGGTGCGCGCGTTCTCGACCTACTTCCAGGCCGTCAACGTCGCCGAGCGCGTCCACCGCATCCGCCGCCGCCGCGCCTACGAGATGACCGACGCGCAGCCGCAGCCCGGCGGCCTGCGCCACGTGCTGCGCGGCCTGAAGGCGGCCGGTGTCGGTGCCGGCGAGCTGGCCGGCTGCCTCGCGCGGCTGCGCGTGGAACCGGTGCTGACCGCCCATCCGACCGAGGCCGTGCGCCGCGCCCTGCTGGAGAAGGAGCACGAGCTGGTCCGTGCCCTGATCGCCGACATCGACGGCAATCGCACGCCGGTCGAGCGGCGCGCCGACCTCGAGCGCATGCGCCTGTCGCTGACCGCCGCCTGGCAGACCGCCGAGCTGGCCCTGGAAAAACCCACCGTCGCCGACGAGCTCGAACACGTCGGCTTCTACCTGACCGACGTGCTGTACCGCGTCGTGCCGGTGTTCTACGAGGTGCTGGCCGACGCGCTCGGCGAGTTCGGTCCGGAGGCCGCCGCCACCGTGTTGCCGGCCGTGCTCGGCTTCGGCACCTGGGTCGGCGGCGACATGGACGGCAATCCCAACGTCGGCGCCGAGACCATCGCCGCCACGCTGGCCAGCCAGCGCAGCCAGGTGCTGGTCCTGTACCGGCGCGAAGTGCTCGCCCTGTCCAGCCTGTTGAGCCAGTCGCTGTCGCGCGTGCCGTGCTCGGCCGACGTGCTGGCGCGCATCGACGTCTACCGCGCCCTGCTGCCCAAGGCCGCCGCGCGGCTGAAGTCGCGCCAGCAGGACATGCCGTACCGGCAGCTGCTGCAGCTGGTGGCCGAGCGCCTGGTCGAGTCCGAGCGCGGTCGCGAAGGCGGCTACCCGGACGCGGCCACCTTCGTCGCCGACATCGCCCTGGTCGCCGACAGCCTGCACGCGTACCGCGGCGAGCACGCCGGCGGATTCGCGGTGCGGCGGCTGCTGCGCCGCGCGCAGACCTTCGGTTTCCACCTGGCCACGCTCGACCTGCGCCAGGACTCGGCCGTGCACGATGCGGCGCTCGCCGCCCTGCTCGGCGACGCCGACTGGACCACGCGCGAGGCCGGCGAGCGCGTCGAGCGCCTGGGCGCCGTCCTCGACGATCCGGCCGGTGTCGCCGCCAGCGCCGACGAGACCGCCCGGCGCACGCTGGCCGTGTTCCGCACGGTGGCCGAGCTGCGTCCGCGCTACGGCGCGCGCGCGTTCGGCCCCTACATCGTCAGCATGAGCCGCAGCGCCGCCGATGCGCTGGCCGTGCTGGCATTGGCACGCATCGCCGGCTGCCTGGACGAGGCCGGCGAGGTGCCGCTGGACGTCGCGCCGCTGTTCGAGACCGTCGCCGACCTCGACGCCGCCGAGGACGTCGTGCGCGCGCTGTTCGCCGATCCGCGCTATCGCCGTCACCTCGCCGCGCGCGGCGACCGCCAGGTCGTCATGCTCGGCTATTCGGACAGCGCCAAGGACGCCGGCCTCGCCGCCTCGCGCTGGGCGCTGCAGCAGACGCAGATCGCGCTGACCCGGCTCGCCCGCGAGGCCGGCATCCACATCGTGTTCTTCCACGGCCGCGGCGGCTCGGCCAGCCGCGGCGGCGGCAAGACCGAGCGCGCCGTGATCGCCTCCCCGCGCGGCTCGGTCGACGGCCACCTGCGGCTGACCGAGCAGGGCGAGGTGATCCACCGCAAGTACGGCATCCGCGCGCTGGCACTGCGCAACCTGGAGCAGATGACCGGCGCCGTGCTGCGCGCCACGCTGCGCCCGCGCCCGCCCGAGCCGCGCGAGCCGGCCTGGCGGGCCATGGCCGCCCAGGTCGCCGCCGAGGCGCGCCGCGTCTACCGCGGCCTGGTCCACGAGGATCCGCGCTTCCCCGACTATTTCCGCGCGGCCACGCCGATCGACGTGATCGAGCGCCTGCGCATCGGCTCGCGGCCGTCCCGGCGCGGCGGCAGCGGCGGCATCGAGCGCCTGCGCGCGATCCCGTGGGTGTTCGCCTGGGCGCAGAACCGCGCCGGTCTCACCGGTTGGTACGGCGTCGGCAGCGGCCTCGCACAGGTCATCGCCGCGTCCGGCCGCGACGCCGTCGTCGAGATGACGCGCGACTGGCCGTTCTTCGCGCAGCTCGTCGACGACGTGGAGATGGTGCTGGCCAAGTCGGACCTGGCGATCTTCGAGTGCTACTCGCGCCTGGCCGGTGACCTGCACGCCCCGTACTACGCGCGCATCGCCGAGGAGTTCGACCGCACGCGCAACGCGATCCTCGACCTCAAGGGCGAGACCGAGCTGCTCTCCGGCGACCTGCGCCTGCGCCAGTCGATCCGCCTGCGCAATCCCTACGTCGACCCGATCAGTCTGCTGCAGGTGGACCTGCTCGCGCGCTGGCGCGCCGCCGGTTGCGAGGACGACGACCTGCTGCATGCGCTGATCGCGACCGTCAACGGGATCTCGGCAGGTATCCAGAACACCGGTTGACGCGGGACGCCCTGGCGTTTCACCGTTCGCCGGTGATGCGCGCGCTGCGCGGCGGGGCGCCGCATGGGATCCCGGCGGCGGCCCGGCGCGCGAGTGCGGGCTATTGCGCGGGCCGGCGGCCTGCTGTCCTAATGTGCCTCGCTCATCCCGATGCCACAGGTGGATTCATGTCGGTTTCTTTGCGCATAGCCGCGGCTCTGGCAGCCTGTCTCTTCAGTACTGTCTCTCTCGCCGATACGACGATCGAGGCGGTCGGTACCTGCCTGACCGACAGCACGACGGGCAAGGATCGCAAGGACCTCATCAAGTGGATTTTCGTGGCCGTGTCCAAGCATCCGGAGCTCAGCGAGCTCTCGTCGGTCACGCCGGAGGTCGAGGAGACCGTCAATCGCCGGCTCGGCGAGCTCTTCACGCGCCTGGTCGCCCAGGATTGCCCCACCGAGATCGCGGCCATGGTGAAGACACACGGCCCCAGCTCGCTGTCACAGCCGTTCGAGGTGCTCGGCAAGGTGGCGATGCAGGAACTCATGACGCATCCGAACGTCGCCGCCAGCCTGGCGGCGCTCGATCGCTATGTCGATCAATCGCGACTGGAGCCCGTGCTTCAGGGCAAGTGATGGACGTGCTCGTGTCCTACGCGGATCCGGCGACCGGTGAATGGGCGCTCGTCGGCACGCTGAGCTTCCCCGCGCTGACGCATGCCTGGCTGCACGAAGGACGTGCGCCGACGCCCGAAGAATCCCTGCCCAAGCGTGCGATCACGCTGCCGACCGGCGAGGCGATCGAGATCGGGCTGGTCCATGATGCGGCCACAGGTCAGACCAACCTGTTCGTCTTCGAGGCGGCCCAGCAGACGCTGCTGCTCATGGCCAGCGGCTTCCAGTGCGCGATCTTCCAGACCCGTCAGGGGCACGTGCTCCAGGTGGCGTCCGGGTAGGGCGCGGGCATGGGCCCGCCACGAGGACCGGTGCGGCCCGTCAGGGAAGACCTGGAAGTGCGCCGGCGAACGCTGAATGAACTCGAGTACGGGAGCGCGGAACCCACCCCGTCACGCAACGTCCTTTTCATCTGCACGCAGAACCGTCTGCGCAGCCCGACTGCAGAGCAGGTGTTCGCGGACTGGCCCGGCATCGAGACGCAGTCGGCGGGCCTTGGCAACGATGCGGGCAATCCGGTCTCACCGGAGCTTCTGGCGTGGTCGGATCTGATCTTTGTCATGGAAAAGGTCCACCGGGACAAGCTGTCGAAGAAATTCCGCTCGCATCTAAAAGGGCGGCGTGTCATTTGCCTGGATATCCCGGATGAGTACGACTACATGGATCCCGTGCTCGTCCAGTTGCTTCACGAGAAGGTCGTCCGGTTCCTGCCGGCGCGCTAGGGCGTGTCATCAATCCCCCGGCAGGTCGCGTTGGCCCTGGAAAGTCGTCAGGGGGTGTTGTGTGGCCCTGCGCCTGACTGGCCGTCAGGTCAAGCCGCGCAACGCACGCTGGCGGCTTTCCAGGGCCAACCCGTAGGGCCGCTCTTGCGTGCGCCCGGGACTGCGTCATCGTTCGGGCGTGGACCGACGTCCACTTCCTCCCTCTTCCTTGTCCCGGACGCACGCAAGAACGGCGCGGCCTACCGAGGGATTGATGACACGCCCTAGTCTCGTTCAACATGCTGGCCGCCGCGTGGCCTTGCCGGATGTTGGATGGGCCGACGTCCCATCTCGGGCAGTCGGGCCGAGGCCGTGCTGCGGAGTGGCGCGGCCATCCGGATCGACCGCTGCGCCGCATGGGGACTTTCGTTATCGTTTCGGCGTGCGGCACACGCCGCGCCGGCCGCCCAAGAGGACACCCATGGTCATTTCCGGCATCGTCGCCCAGCTGCGCACGACCGATCTGCCCGCATCGATCCGGTTCTACACCGAGGTACTCGGCTTCACCGTCGCCTTCCGGTACGAGGACTTCTATGCCGGCATCCGTGCGGGAAACCAGGTGTTCCACCTCAAGCAGGTCGACGCGCAGGATCCGTCCATCGCCTACGTGGTCGAGGAAGGGCACTTCCACCTGTACCTTGAGACGCGCGGCGTGATCGCCGCCGCGTCGGACTTGAAGGCCCGGGGCGTGGCCCTCGTGAAGGACGTCCACGAGACGCCGTGGGGAACGCGCGAGATCGTGCTGCACGACGACCAGGGCCATACGCTTTATCTCGGCGAACCGCTCTAGCCGTGCCGGCGGCGGTCCGGGCGAGTGGGGCGCCGGAGGCAGGCGGCACGCCGGTCGGCCGGGCATGGCCGGTCCAGGCCCCGTCTCGCGGCTACACTGACCGCTCGCGTCGGCAAAGGTGCGGCATGTACAGGCGTTTCACCTGTTTCATCGTGCTCGCGGCGCTGCTCACGGGCGCGCTTCCTGCAACGTCGGCGTCTGACGACGAGGCGTTGTTCGTGGTGATGGCACCCGAAGGGTTCGATGGACCGATCCGACGTTCGCTGGAGAGCGGGGGGCAGGTACTGGCCTACGTCAAGGACCGGCCGGCCGGTCAGGTCAGGACGCTCCTGCAGGTATCCACGTACGACGTCGGGGAGCGGTTGCGCGGGCTTTCCGAGTCCAGGCGGGAGGCTGTGACGGCACGGTATCTACTCCAGTTCCTGGAAGGCATCGCACGCAGCCGGGAGGCCTACGTCCAGACCTCCCCGGAAGCGACGGTGCTCGACGGGTTTCCTGCAGCGAAGGCGACGTGGTCGGGACGGGCCCGTGGCATCGATGTCCACGGTGTCATGTACGTCGTCATCATCGGAACGACGATTCTTCAGTTTCATACGCAAGATGCCGTATCGGCGCCCGCCTCCGACATGCGCGAGGCCGTGCAGGCCATCGAGCACGTCCGGCTCGATCGTGGCGACGGACGGTAGCGGGCCGGATCTCGTATCCGGATGCATGCCGCCACGCTGCAATTGCGCCCGACGGTATGCGATGCCATGCTCCGATGGCGCAGGCTCGCGACGGCGTAGGCACGCCCCGATCTGCGCGGCGGTACGGACCATTGGAGCGACGCGTGACGGACAACGTGCGGTACATCCACTTTCCCTGCCCGTGTTGCGGCGAGCGCCGCCTCACTGCCGTGGGCGCCTACGAGGTCTGCCCGGTCTGCGACTGGGAGGACGATCCGGCCCAATCGCAGGATCCGGACCTGGCCGGCGGCGCCAATGCGCCGAGCCTCAACCAGGCACGGGCACAGTGGGCCGAGAAAAATGCCTGACCGCTCGATGGCCCCCGGCCGCGTCATGCGAGTGGGTGCCATGGCGGTGGCCGTTCTCGTGTCCGGCTGTGCGTCCGATTCCCCCGCTCGGCGAGACCTCGATCCGGAGGTTTTCGGCGTAATCAGACAGGATGGCAAGGGTACGCCGAACGGCCGCAGCGACAGCGGCCAGCCTTTTGTTTCGCTCGGTTCGGCTACGACCGATGCCAGCTATGGCTATACGGCGAAAAATCCGATCAAGCTGGGCGGCGTGGGCGAAGGGGAGGGACCGCAGCGCGAACGGCTGTTCCTGAGCTCCCTGAGGGGACCTGGCGGCGAGCCGATCGCGTACGAGCGCCTGGGTTCGTGCTGTCCCATCGAAAGCGAAAACGGGTTCGACGGTTGGGCGATGCTCGACAAGTTCGAGCTGCGGATCGACGGCCATGCCGAGCCACGGTATCTGTACATCAGCATCTACGACGAGGATGCCGTAGGCGTGCCGTTCGGTCTTTCGTCGCGCCGAGAAGACGATCGATGAAGCGCCGGTGTGCCCGCCACCTCTTCACATCGGGGAGTGGCGCTGCCACATCGTTAGGCGTGCTTGCCGAGCCCGGCCGGTCGCCCGACGACGAGCGCTCATGAGAGCGGCACCTGGCTGGCGGCCTTGCTGGCTTCCCTGACGCGCGCTCGCGGGTTGCGACCTGTGCGGGAATGCTGTTCCCCAGCGTGTCGCTTCGTCGTCCGGCAGGTTCGAAGTCCCGTGAACGTGTTGGCACCGCTGCCGCCGGGCAGCCCGCCGAGTCGGGCTGCCCGGAAGGCCGGATCGGCACGTCAGTTCGGGCCGGCCGACTCGAAATCGTGCGCAAAGATCCGGTCGGCCGGTACGCCCGGTACCCATTCGATCGCGCCGATGTCGGTGGCCGCGCCGGCCGTGCGCGGGAACGCCGGCCCGCGCTGGTCGAAATCGAAGCTGCCCGCGTCGCCCGCATCGATCGCCGGGCTGCTGTCGGCGAGTGCGTGGGTCGGTGTGGGCCCGCCGTTGTCGGCGAGCGGCTGCAGCAGCGGATCGGCGTCGAGCGTATCGGCCGGCACCAGGACGGCGGCGCTCGCCGCACCGATCAGGTTGTGCCCGCCGGTGACGGCGATGGTGTCGACGTGGCCGGTGCCCCAGTCGCTGAGGACGCCGAGGTCGGCGCGGGCACCGGTGTCGTTGCGCGCATTGCCGTAGAGGATGCTGCTCGCCACGTCGATCGTCCTCGTGACGGCTTCGTCGGACTGGTGCCAGACGCCGCCGCTGCCTTCGAGCAGGAAGCCGGTCGAGCCGAAGTTCTCGAATGCCTCCGCGACCTTGTTCCCGAACACCGTGCTGTTGCGCAGCGTGAACCCATGGGTCTGCCACGAGCCGAGGCCGCCGGCGCCCCAGGTCGCGAAGTTCATCGAGAGCGTGCTGTTGCCGACATACACGCTCGGGATCCGCGTGGTGTCGTAGAGCTGCTGGATGTGGATGCCGCCGTTGAACGCGCTGTTGGCGACGTTGTTGCGGATGGTCGAGCCGATGACGGTGAGGTCGCCGTCGTGGACCGCGATGCCGGCACCGACCCGGATCTGCGGGACCAGGCTGTCGGGAAGAGGCGAGAGGGTGTTGTTCCGGATCAGGCTGTCGACGATCAGGACATTGCCCGAATGGGTCCAGATGCCGGCGCCGGCCACGACGGCCCGGCCCTCGACGGTGTTGTCCGAGAACTCGCTGCGGATCACGGTCAGGTCGCCGCCCTGGACGCGCAGGCCCGCCGCCATCGCGCCGCCGATGGTCGAGCTGGTCGCCAGGTGGTTGCCCGAGATCGTGCTGTCGATGATCGTGGCGCCACCGTAGACCAGCGCACCGCCGCCGAAGGTCAGGTAGTTGGTGGTGGCCGACGTCGTGCGGGTGATGCGGCTGCCGGTCATCGTCAGGTCGCCGCGCACCAGGGCGCCGGCGACGCGCTGCGCGTGGCAGCTGTCGATGGTGGCGTCGGTGAGGACCAGATCGCCGTACGCGAAGACGCAACCGCCCATGGTGCCGTGCTGGTTGCGGCCGTTGACGATCGACACGCCGTTCAAGGACAGCATGCCGGGGACCTCCTCGCCGCCGGCGTGGACCAGCACGGTCGCCGCGTCGTTGCCGGAAATCGCCAGCCGGTCGGCGCCCGGCCCGTTGATCGTCAGTTCCTCGACCTCGGCGACCAGGGTGCCGGTCGTCAGCGTGATGACGCTGCAGGCCAGCTGGGTCAGGTCGATGGCGTCGCCGCTGACCGCCGTATCGATCGCCGCGCGCAGCGATCCGGGACCGGCATCGGCACAGGTGGTGACCGGTACGACGGCCGCACCGCGCGCCGGCGGCAGCGGGTGGCGCCGTGGCGGCTGGCCGGCCGGCCGGAAGCCGGCCGGGGCGGTCCGCGCCATGACGCGATCGACGACCGTCGCCAGGTCCGCAGGCAGGTGGTCGCAAGCGGCGGTCTGTACCGCGAGGCCGTGCAGCGGTCCGCAGCCGGCGCCGTCCGGCAGCACGCCATGAGCCGACGCCGCCAGGTTGCCTGTCGCCAGCAGGACGCCGGCGATGCACGCCGGCAGGGCTTTGAATCGGAGACGCGGCGCTTCCGGCGGAGGCGGACAGATGCCGCGGGCGGCAGGTGGACGGTGGTTAGACATGGTGGACCCCTCTCCTCGATGCATTCGTTCTGGTTATGTGTGGTGTGCCGAGCGACAAAAATTGTCGAACGGCCCGCACAGCGATGACAGGGCGGCGAGGCGCCGGGGGGCTTCCATTTCGATGCCGAATCGATGCCGGACCGCTTACGGACGGGGTCGGCGCCTTCCGGTGGGGCTTGATTCGGCAGGATTTTGATCGGTCGTCGGGCACGCGGGCGACGGCGCGGATCGGGCCGGCGAGGCGAAGGTGTGCCTATGGGCGGCGCAGTACATCCGTTGCATGCGCGGTCGCTTCGGCCGAGGCCGGTTCGCGCAAGGCTGCCGGTAGCAGCCGCTCGCCGGCGAGATCCACCGCCCAGGCGCGGGCTTCTCGCAAGGCATCGCCGTGATCGCCCAGCGCCAGGTAGAGTTGGGCCTGCAGCACGGCGCAGCCGTAGTCGCCGGATGCCCAGCGTGCGGTCTTTCCGACGATCGTGATCGCCCGCTGCAGGTCGCCGCGGGCGATCAAGACGTTGCCATAGGACTGTGCGACTTCGGCGATCAAGGACGGTATGCCGAGTGCATCGGCCTTGGCCATCGCGTCTTCGTAATGCCGGTAGGCGGCGGACGGGTCGCGCGGATCGGCAGCGGCCTGTTCCGCCCGCACCAGCGAGATCAGCGACTGACCCTCGTGGGGGCCAGTCGCCGCCCAGCGCAGGAACGCATCGGCCTCCAGGGCGGCGCGGGCGGGATCCGCCGCCCGCTGGGCGCGTATCAGCAGGAGCCAGGCATCGGCGCGCAAGCTCCAGTATCGGTCCATCCCTTCCAAGCCGGCGACGGCACGGCGCGCCTGGTCTTCCGCGCGCGCGTACTGTTCCTGGGCGTAGTCGATCTGTCCCAGCAGGCCGTGGCCCACCGACTGGAACAGTGCCGCTTCGGGATCCTCCCGCATCTCGATCAGCCGGTCGGCCAGCAGGCGTGCCTCGGTCAATCGGCCGGTCGCCGTCAGCGCGTGCAGGCGCCAGAGGTTGAAGTGCGCCAGGACGCCGCTGTCATTGAGACTGCGACCCGGGCGCAGTGCCGTATCGCTGGCCGCCAGCGCATCGACCGGCTTCATGCGCATCAGCTGGGCCTGGGTCAGGTTGGCGCTCGTGCTGATTTCCTCGTTGAGGAAGCCGGCGCGGCGGAAGGCCGATGCCGCCTGCTCCAGTTGCGGTATCGCGCTGTCGAGGCGTCCGCGATCCATGTTCAGCGTGCCTTCGTTGGCTTCGATCCAGGCGATCGACAGGAGATCGCCCGCCAGGCGGAAGTGGACGCGCGCGCGAGCGAAGTCCTCCGCGGCTTCGGCCTGGCGCCGCAGCAGTGCCAGGCTTCCGCCGCGCCCGGTCAGTACGCGCGCCAGCAGGATCGGCTTGGGATGGGACTGCAGCATCGTGACCGCCTGGCTGAACCACATGACCGAGGCGTCCAGCTGGCCGACGCGCTGCGTGGCGATGCCGAGCAGGTTCAGCGCCTGCACCCGCAGGTTCAGGCGGGTTTCCGCGGGCAGTTCGGCCAGCACGGCAGTCAGCGTCGTGACCGCGTCGTCGAACCGGCCGGCGCGGATGTCGATCTGCGCCTGGCGCATGCGGATCTCCGGCGAGCCGCGCAGCGCCGGCGTCGCCTGTGCCAGCAGCTCTCGCGCCTGCTCCAGGTCGTCGGTTAGCCGGGCCGCCTCCAGGCGCTGGAGCAGTTCGTCCAGCGGTACCTCGCGATCGGCCAGGGCGTCCCGCGGCACCGCGGTGCCCTGCAGGTCCAGCAACAGGTCGGCGATCCGGCGGCCTGCCGTGATCGCATCCGCGGCGCGTGCCTCGACCGCGCGCTCAGTGCCATCCTGGACCTGCCAGGACGCGCGCAGCAGCCAGCCGTCGGCATCACGGCGTGCCACCGACCTGACCGTGATGCCGCCACCCGTCGCTGCCAGAAGTTTCTCGCTGTCGAGGGCGGCACTGCCGTTGGCGCCCAGCAGCCGCACGACACTGTCGCTGGGAGCGACGGTCAGACCACCGTCGCGCAGGCGGTTGGACAGCAGATCCATCAGGCCCAGCCGCAGCCAGGCGTCGTCGCCCTGGCCGTCCACGTCCACAGGCAGGACGACGACCGCCGACATGTCGCCGGAAGCCGGTGCCGTCTCCGCCCCGGGCGGTACCCGATGGCGGATCCAGGACACGCCGGCCACGGCCATGATCGTCAGCAGCACGGCCATTGCGACGGCCCGGCCCACCCGTTGTCGACGTTGCCGCGACGGGTCGGTGCGCGGCGGATCCTCGCCGTCGCGCAGTACCTCCACCGGCCCCACCCAGTGATAGCCGAATCTCGGAATCGTCCTGACGAACATCTGGGCTTCGGCGGTATCACCGATCGCGCGCCTGACCGCGAGGATCGTCTTGACCAGCACGGCCTCGCCGATGTCGGCCTTGCCCCATACGGCGGCCAGCAGTTCGTCGCGGCCGATGGCGCGGTCGCGGTGCTGGATCAGGTAGGTCAGGCAGTCGAAGATCCGGGGCGACAGGTCGATCCGCACGCCGTCCCGGCGAAACTCGCGCGCGGCCACACGCAGGCTGCAGGTGCCGAAGCGGTAGGATGCGGTGGTCATCTTCTCCTTCATCGGCCTTGGCACCCGGGTCGGCGCGCGCTGTGCGGCAACTATCTTGGCATGAAGGCGAGGTGCGCGCTGTCGCGCGTCGGCCGTGCGTGCGGCGTCGCAGCGCGGCGATGGGCGAAACACAGGCGTCGCGTCGACGCGGTGCCGTTCGCGATCGGGTTCTTCCGGATGCCCGCTGCGCCGGGCGTCGCGCAGGTTCTGCGCTACGGCAGCGGCATCACGATATCGGGCAAGGCGTCGAGCGTGACCTTCGGGTTGGCCTTGACCAGTTTGTCGTCGAGCTCGATCTCGAGCACGCGCGCGCCGGGCGGGATGTCGGTCAGCGTCACGTTCTCGCGCCGGTACGCGCTAGCCGGTATCGAGGCCAGGCGCCGCTCGCCGGCGGCGGCCTGGATGTGCACGGCCGGCTCCGCCGGATCGGGTGCCTTCCACAGCAGCAGCACGCCCTTGATCTTCGGCGCCATGAAACGCATGACGCCGGCCTCGCGGCGGATCGCGGCGTTCAGTTGCATCGCACCGGCCTGCAGGCCGGCATAGTCCAGTTCGCGCGTGGTCGGCGGCTTGACGGTGAAGGTGACCCCGAGCGTGGCCTTGCCCTTGGGCACGTTGATCGTCAGCGGCGTCGCCGCGTCGGCGCCGGCCAGGGCCGGTGGCAGCGTCACGCAGCCCTGGTCGTCGAGAGGCAGCGTCACCGGCGCGCCGCCGGCGGGCGTCGCGACCAGGCGGATCGCCTCGCGACCGATCGCCGGATCGCTCGACCGGATCAGCACGCAGCCCTGGATCGCGTCGAAGTCGCGGGTCACCGCAGCGACTTTCTCGCTCATCTCGAGCAGCTGCGAGTAGCCGTCCTCGATCGTGCGGTCGGCAGCAGCCGTGGCCGCGGGTGCGAGGCAGGTCACGGCCAACAGCGCGATCGCTGCGCGTGCCGCGGACGAAGCAGGCTGGGAGGTGCGTGGGGTCATCGGAGATCCTGGCCGGTCGGTCGCCGTATCAAACCACAGCCGGCCGATCCGCGCAGGCCGTGGTGCAGCGTCGCTTCCGGCCTGCACCGCGCAGGTCATTTTGCGCGGTGCGCGCGAAGGTGCATGATCGCCCTGCGCCGAGCGCGCGGGGGGAGGTCGGGGGAACCGAGGTGGAGCGGGCCCGGCCGTTCGCGCGCGCAGGTGCCGGTGTGGCCGCAGACCCGCGGCCTGCCGGTGGTGTCGATCCCGTTCCTTTCACCCGTCCGGAGCGTCTCATGAACCAAGCCGATTCGTTGGGCAAGCTCGTCTTGCGTGTGGTCCTGGGTCTTCTCGTGCTGCTGCACGGCATCAGCAAGCTGACCGGCGGTGTCGGCTTCGTCGCGCAGATGGTGCAGGCGGCCGGCCTGCCGGCCTTCTTCGCCTACGGTGTCTACATCGGCGAGGTTCTCGCGCCACTGATGCTGATCACCGGTTTCTACGCGCGGATCGGTGCTGCGATCATCGCGATCAACATGCTCGTCGCGATCGCGCTGGTGCATACCGGCGAACTGCTCGCGCTCAACGCGACCGGCGGCTGGGCGCTGGAGCTGCAGGGCATGTTCCTGTTCAGCGCGATCGCCGTGATGCTGATGGGACCCGGACGCTTCGCGATCAACGCCAAGTAGGCGCGGTGCGGCAAGGGCGGGGCGGCATTGCCGCCTCGCCCCGGACCCGATCGGAACCTCGCAGGCATCGAGGCCCCGCCGCTGGCCGGCGGGGCCGTCGTGTCAGTGCGTGTGCGGCACGCCGGACTTCGGGCAATGGCACGGCGCGGTCGGGCCGTACTCGATGCCGAACGTGCGGCCTTCGCGATGGCGCTGCCAGTAGAACGTCGGCGCCGGGCGGTTCTTGCCGCCGACCTCGGCCATGTCGGCATCGACGTCGAACACGCGGCCGTTGACGGCGACGTAGCGGGTGTCGATCGTCGCGCGGATGTCCTCCAAGGGATTGGTGTTGAGCACCACGAAGTCCGCGCGCTTGCCCGCCTCCAGCGAGCCGATCTGCTTGGACAGGCCGATCAGGTCGGCACCGTCGATCGTCGCCGCGCGCAGCGCCTCGAACGGCGTGAAGCCGCCCTGCGTCAGCGACCAGGTCTCCCAGTTGGCCGACAGGCCCTGCAGCTGGCCGTGGCCGCCGACGGTGATCTTGACACCGGCATCACGCAGCGCCTTGGCGGCCTTGGCCACTTCCACGTGGTAGTAGTCCCAGTCCGGCGCGGTCTCGCGGCGGATCGAGCGGGCGTCGAGCGTCTCGCGCGGGAAGAAGCGGTTGAGCTTCTTGTCCTCCCAGACGTTGTCGCGCGCGTACCACCAGTACTCGCCGCTCAGGCCGCCGTAGCTGACGACCAGGGTCGGCGTGTTGCGCACGTCGGTCTCCTTCCACAGGTTGATGACGTCGGCGTAGAGCGGCGCGACCGGCAGGTTGTGCTCGACGCTGGTGACGCCGTCCAGGACCATCGTCATGTTGTGGTTGAAGGTGGAGCCGCCTTCCTCCACCACCAGCATGCCCAACTCGCGCGCGGCCTGGTTGATCTGCTGGCGCTGGTCGCGGCGCGGCTGGTTGTAGCTTTTGACGCTGAAGGCGCCGTTGGCCTTCATGCGGCGCAGGTGCGCGCGCGCATCGTCGATCGAATTGACCACCGCCTTGAAGTCGCCGTCGGCGCCGTAGAGGATCGTGCCGGTGGAGTAGATGCGCGGGCCCACCATCAGGCCGGCCTTGACCAGCTCGGACTGCGAGAACACCGTCTCGGTGGTCGCCGACGGGTCGTGCGTGGTCGTGATGCCGAACGCCAGGTTGGTGTAGTAGGCCCAGTTCTGCTGCGGCACCACGCCGCTGGTGAAGTGGTTCACGTGCGCGTGGACGTCCACGTAGCCGGGGACGATCGTCTTGCCGGCCACGTCGATCACGCGCGCGCCGGCGGGAACGGCCACGCGGCCGGCCGCGCCGATCGCGGTGATCGTGTCGCCCTCGACCACCAGCACGCCGTCCTCGATGACCTCCTGCGCGTGCTCGGCGTCGCGCATCGTGACGATGCGCGCACCAGTGAACGCGAACACGTCGGTGGGCCGGTCGACCGGCGCGGCCAGGCCGATGTCGACGCCGGCATCGCTGCCGGGCTTGGGCAGTTCCTTCGGCGCGCCCGGCACGAAGGCGAAGCTGTCCTTGAGCGCGCGCGAGTGGTAGGTGCGCCCGACCATCCAGTGCAGCGAGGCCGAGTCGGCCGACCAGTGCAGGTACGAGCCGACGTCCTTGCTGACCGCGGTCACCGGGATCGCCTTGGTGTCCTTGTTGAGCTCGATGCTGCCGCCGGTCTGCGGCAGCGGTGCCACGTAGGCGTTGAACAGCTCGGTGAACGCCACCCAGCGTCCGTCCGGGCTGACGCTGACGAAGTCCACGTACTTGAGGTCGAACACGTCGCGCGGCTCGCTGCCGTCGATGCCGATGCTCTGCAGCTTCTTCTTGAGGCCGCCGCCGGTCAGGTAGAGCACGCGCGTGCCGTCGGCCGTGAACTGCGGGTCGCCGCCGTTCCTGGCGATGCGGCGCGCCTCGCCGCCGGCCGCCGGCATCACGTAGATGCCGCCTTCGCCGGAGTTGAGGTTGCCGGTCAGCGAAGAGCCCGAGGTCTTGGCGTAGACGACGCGCGCGCCGTCGCGCGAGTACCTCGGGCCGTAGAAGAAGCCCGGCGCGGTGGTCAGCCGGCGCGTCTGGCCGCTGGCCAGGTCACGCTCGACGATCGCGCCCTGGTCGGCGTCGCTCCAGGTGGTGTAGAGCAGCTTGCGGCCGTCGGCGCTGAAGCTCGGCTGGTACTCGAACGCCGCCGCGTCCTGGGTCAGGCGCTGGGGCGCGCCGCTCGGCAGCGCGCGCGTCCACAGGTGGCCGAGCGCGTGGAAGACCACGGTCCTGCCGTCCGGGCTGGTGGCCACGTCGCGGATCATCTTCGGCTGGAAGCTGCCCGCCTCGATCGTCTGCTCGAAACGCAGCGGCGCGGCCAGGCGCTGCTCGACCTCGGCCTTGAAGGCGATCGGCGCCGGCGTGCCGCTGGCGGCGTCCACGCGCCAGAGCTTGCCCTTGGCCCAGATCACCAGCTGCTTGGAGTCGGGCGTCCAGGCGTAGTTGGCGTACGGGCCGAAGATCGCCCAGGCCTCCTGCAGGTCGTGCGAGAGGCCGTCCCACAGCGGGCGCGCCTCGCCGCTGGTCAGGTCCTGCACGTACAGCACGCTTTTCTCACGCACGCGCTTGACGAAGGCCAGCGTCTTGCCGTCCGGCGAGGGCTGCGGGCGCACCGCGCCGCCGGCGCTGTCGACGATCGTCTCGGTCTCGCCGGTCTGGCGGTCCAGCCGCTTGATCGCGTAGATCGTGTCGTGCGGGTTCTTGTTGTACTGGAAGAACGGACCCTGGGTGACGTCCTCGGAGTAGTACACGTAGCGCCCGTCGCGGCTGACGGCCGGCTCGCCGAGGTCCTGCTGGTCGTTCTTCTGCTTGGTCAGCTGCAGGCCGGCGCCGCCGGTCTTGTGGTACAGCCACAGCTCGCCGGCGCCGAGCGAGCGCTGGCCGGTGAAGTGCTTGCGGCCGACCAGGTACTCGCCGTCCGGCGTCCAGGCCGGGTTGTTGAGCAGGCGGAAGTCCTCCTTGGTGACCTGGGTCGGCGTGCCGCCGCCCACCGGCATGCGCCAGAGGTTGTTGCCGCCGCCGCGATCGGAGGTGTAGGCCAGTTCGCGGCCGTCCGGCGAGAAGCGCGGCTGCACGTCCCAGGCCGGGCCGGTGGTCAGGCGCCGCGCGGTGCCGCCGTCGATCGGCAGCAGGTAGAGGTCGCCGAGCAGGCTGAAGGCGATCGTCCGGCCGTCGGGGCTGACGTCCAGGTCCAGCCAGGTGCCTTCCTCGACGGTGAAGCGCACGGTCTTGACCGGCCCGTGGGCCGCGTCGACATCCCACTTCGGTTCGTCCTTCTTCTTTTCCGCAGCGAAGGCGAGGGTGGCGATGGTGCAGGAGAGGGCGAGAATCAGCGGTCGACGCAACGGCATGGGCAGGTCCCGGCATCCGATGGAAACCGCCGATGCTACGGCATCGGTGGGGGCACCGGCCCGGGACGAAAGTCCCGGCCGCCGCGCGGCGATCTCGCGTGCGGCGGGGTCACGCGCTAAGTTAGCGTGATGCGACCCATCGAATACCGATTCGGCGACTTCCGGCTGGCGCCGGCCTCGCGCGAGCTGTGGCGCGGCGACGCGGCCGTGGTCGCGCCACGGCGCGTCTTCGACTGCCTGGCCTACCTGATCGAGCACCGCGACCGCGCGGTCGGGCGCGACGAGCTGGTCGCGGCCGTCTGGGGGCGCGTGGACGTCTCCGACGTGCAGCTCGGCCAGATCGTCGTGCGCGCGCGCCGCGCGGTCGACGACGACGGCGTCGCCCAGCAGGCGATCCGCACGATCCAGGGCTTCGGCTACCGCTGGGTCGCCGACACCGAGATCGGCGACGCCGGCCGGCCCGAACCCGTACCGGCCGCCGCGCCGCCGGAGGCGGTGCCCGCCGCCGCCGCACCGACCGCGGCGGACCGGCCGGCCGGCGCCGTCGCCCCGCTGCGCCAGCGGCACCGCGGCCGCTGGCTGGTGCTGGCCCTCCTCGCCGTGGTGCTGGCCGGCGCGGCCCTGCTCTGGCGTGCCCGCATGGCGCCGGAGCCGCTGCCGGCCGTCGCCGGTGCCGCCACCGCGCTGGTGCTGCCGCTGGACGCCGGCGGCCGCTCCAGCGAGGGCTGGGTGCGGCTGGGCGGCATGGACCTGGTGGCCGACCGCCTGCGCACCGGCGGCCTGGCGGTGCCGACCAGCGAGAGCGTGCTGGCCGTGCTGCAGGCGGCCGGTGACGACCGCAAGGCGCAGGCACAGGCGCTGCAGCGTGCGTTCGGCATCCGCTGGATCGTGCGCGGCACCGCCAGCCGCACCGAGACCGGCTGGCGCTTCGTGCTGAGCGCCGAGGCAGCCGACGGTGCGGTCGTCTCGGCCGAGGGCCAGCGCGAGGATGCCGTCGCCGCCGCGCGCGCCGCCGCCGATACGCTGCTGGCCGCGCTCGGCCACGCGCCGCCGGCCGACGCCACCGGCGACGACAGCGCGCAGGAGGCCTGGCGGCGCGCCCGCGCCGCCCTGCTGGCCAACCAGAACGCGATGGCCCGCGAGATCCTCAGCCAGTCGGCCGCGCTGGCGCGCACGCCGCTGGAGCTGCGCTACCGGCTGGCCCAGGTGGACTACCGCGAAGGCAAGCTCGACGAAGTCGACAGCGGCCTCACCGCCGTGCTCGCGGAACTCGCGCCGGGCAGCGATGCGCTGCTGCGCACGCGCGTGCTGATCACCCGTGCCGGCTCGCGGGCCCGCCGCGGCGATTTCGCCGCCGCGCTGACCGACTACGACGCCGCGCTCGCGGCGCTGCCGGCCGAAGGCGCCGTGCTCGAGCGCGGCCAGGCGCTGTCGGGCCGCGGCAGCTCGCTGATCCCGGGGCACCGCTATGCCGATGCGCTGGCGGCGATGGGCGAGGCGCGCGTGCACCTGGCCGCCGCCGGCGACAGCTTCGGCATGGCCCGCATCGACGCCAACCTCGGCATGCTCGAGCTGTATCGCGGCCGGCCGGCCGCCGCGCTGGAGTACCTGGCCACCGCCACCGAACACCTGCAGGCGCTGGGCGCGCTGCACGAGTGGCAGATCGCCGTGACCGGCCTGGTGCAGGCGCGCCTGGCGCTGCTGCAGTACGCCGAGGCACGTGCCGCCGCCGACCAGGGCTGGGCGGTGCGCGAGCGCATGACCGATCCGGGCCAGCTCATCGACATCACGCTCAACCGCGCCCAGGTACTGCTCGCCGCCGGCGACCTGCGCGGGGCCGAGCGGCTGCTGGCCGATCCGCTGATCGACCGTGCGGTCAACCCGGTGCTGGCCACGCGCGCGCTGGCGTTGCAGGCCGACCTCGCCCTGCAGGCCGGGCGCTGGGACAGTGCCGCGCGCCTGGCCGAGCGCGCGCTGGCCACCTGGCCGGCCAGCGGTGCCGACGGCGAGCGCGACTTCGTCGCGCTGATCGCGCAGCGCGCCCTGCTGGCGGCCGGGCACGGCGACCGCGCCGCGGCCGTGTTCGACCGCACCGGCGCGCCGCCCGCGCCGGTCGAACCGATGCCGGGCCAGGTGCCCGGCCGGCTCGCGCGCGCCGAATGGCGGCAGGCGCAAGGCGACGCGGCCGCCGCCGCGGAGTTCCGTGCCGCCCTGCAACTGGCCGAGCGCGGCGGCGTACCGGCGGACCTGGCCCTGGTCGCCGCCAGCTACGTGCCGTACCTGCTCGACCAGGGCGACCTGGACGGCGCACGCGCCGTCGCCGGCCGCGTCGCGCCATGGGCGGCCCGTGATTTCGACTGCGCGCTGGTGCAGCTGCGCCTGTTCCATGCGCTCGGCCAGGGCGAGGCCTGGGCCGCGGCGCTGCGCCAGGCGCTGGACCTGGCCGGCCAGCGGCCGGTCCCCGACGGGCTGCGCGTCCCGCCGCCGCCGGTCGCCGGCAGCGGCGCCTCGCCGATCGGTTGAGGGCGCGGGTAAGCTGCCGTGTCGGCAGGCGTCCGTGGCGTGCCCGCAGCGGCCGAAATCCGCGTCGTTCGAAAAGGTGTCGCCGGTTTCAGCCGGGCGGTGTGTCCAGACGGCGGAGGATGTCGGTCGCCTGGAATACGCGCCCCCATTGGCGCTCGTTGACGAGACTGACGATGCCCGCTGCGAGCAGGTTGTTGAGCGCCGCGTTGGCGGCCGGTTGCGAAACGCCCAGTCCTTCGACCGCCTGCTGCACCGAGAGCACCGGATGACCGAGCAGCAACCGCGGCAGGCGACGCGTGGCCGAATGCGAGCGGTAGCCGGAAAGCTGTTGCTCCCAGCGCTCGGCGATCGCGACCAGATCCTGCGCGATGGAAATCGACTCGTTGCACGATTCCACGATCGCCTCGGTCAGCAGCTGGAGCCAGGGAGCCCAGTCGCCACGCAGCTGGATGCGGGCAAGCGACGCGTAGTAGGCGGTCTTGGCGCGCAGCAGGGCGCCGGACAGATACAGCGGCGGGTAGCCTTCCGAGGCCAACAGCAGCGGCAACAACAATCGACCGGTGCGACCGTTGCCATCGTGATACGGGTGGATGGTTTCGAACTGGGCATGGGCGATCGCGATCTGCGCCACGAGCGTCAGCTCACCTTGTTCGTCCTCTCGCGATGCGTATTGCAGGATGCTGGTGGCCATTTCCTCCATGCATCCGGGCACCTGCTCCGGCGGCGCGGGCACGAAGGTCGCGTCCTCGATCCTGAGGGTGGGGCCGATCCAGACTTGCTCGGTTCGATAGGCGCCGACCGGAAAGTGAGAGGCATCGTCCTGCATCAGTCGCTCATGCAGTTCGTGGATCAGGCGAAGATCCAGCGCCGCGCGGCCTTCTGCACGGATGCGTGCCAGTCCGTGCTGCAGCGCGATCACATAGCGCTCCGTCACCTTGACGTCCGGAGTCATGCCGCCGATGCCTTGCGTTGCCTCGTACGTGAGCAGTTCCGGCAGGCTCGCCTTGGTGCCCTCGATCTGCGAACTAGAGACCGCTTCCCGCCGGGCGAGCGTGCGGGTCACCATGTCCGCATTCGGGATGTGCGCCATCGCGCCTTGCATGCGGCCCAAGGCCGCGTGGGCTCGCGCGAACGCAGCCTGCTGCAGAGCGCCATGGGGAAGGCCGCGCGGAGTAGGCGGTGCGACCAGTGCGTGCGCGTGCGGATAACCGGTAGCGGGCACGAGGTACTTTTGACGGTCAGGGGCGATCTGATCTCGGCGCATGCGAAGCCGCTCTGGTCTGGTTGGCTCTCATGAAGACGACGCCTCTCAAGAAGCCTACAGCTGAAACCTTATAAAAACCACAAGCTTCTATAGGTTTGGCAGAAACTTTATAGAGTCGAGGGCGCATTAAAAGGATTCGCGGACCATTCACGCCGTCGTGTCATCGCGGGGGCCGCGATGTATCCCATTGCCTGCGAGCACGCCTGTTTCGCGGATGGAGCACCGATGGAATGCCTCGCGGCGACGGCAGCGCAAGACTGTCGGGACGCCGCGCCGGCACGTCCGGCCGGCGTCCCGTCCTGGCCTAGGAGCCTGCGCTGATGAAGCCGTGCCGTTTCGTTCTCGCCCGCCGTGTCCTGATCGGCCTCGGCCTGGCCTGCCTGCCGCTCCTGGCCGCGGCGGCCCGCATCGAGGAACTGCCGCTACCGCCGGAGGGCGGCACCGCCGGCGTCTCCAACATCGCCGCCGACGGCACCGTGGTCGGCACGCTGTGGCCGGTGGGACAGGTGCTGCGCTGGCGGCCGGGGCAGGCGCCGGAGAACCTCGGCGGCGACACCTTCACGCTGGAGAACGTGATCCCGCTGATCTCGGCCGACGGCGCGACGATCGTCGCTTCGCATTATTTCTGGACCCAGGGCTCGGACGTGCCGGAGGCCGCCCCGGCGATCTGGAGCGGCACCGCATGGCAGCGCATCGGCGGCCTGGTGCTGGGCGACGCCACGCCGTTCGGCCTCGCCGACGACGGCAGCGCGCTGGCCGGCGCCGCCTACCCGGCCGAGCCGCCGCCGCCCGGCGGCTTCGTGGCACTGCAGCCGTGGACCTGGACCGAGGCCGGCGGCCAGGTGCCGCTGGACCTGCCGGCCGGGCATGCCGGCGGCCAGGCCTGGGCGGTTTCCCCCGGCGCGCTGCACGCCGCCGGCTTCGTCTTCGAGGCGACCGGCGGCGCCCGCTACGGCACGCGCTGGGACGGCACCACCGCGCAGTTGATCCTCGACGCCGGCGGCAGCCGCGTCGGCCAGGCGATCGCCTGCAACAGCGACTGTTCGGTGATCGTCGGCGCCGGCATCGACGGCGCCAGCGGCTCGCCGCAGGCCTGGCGCTGGACCGCGGCGACCGGCGTCACCTACCTCGGCACCGTCGCCGGTGCGCTGCCCGATGCCAAGTACTACGCCTTCGACACCAACCAGGACGGCACACTCATCGTCGGCTCGTACTACACGATCGACCCGTTGTTCGGGCCGTCCAACCGCGGCTTCGTCTGGCAGGCCGACGGCGGTATCGAGGACGTCGTGGATTTCCTCGCCGACCGCGGCATCGACTACGGCAGCGGCTTCGGTGACCTCGTCGTCAACGCGATGACGCGCGACGGCGCCAAGCTGCTGCTGAACGGCATGGACGGCGACTTCCAGCGCCGTCGTGCGGTCGTGCACCTGGACGGCGAGGCGATCTTCGCCGACGGCTTCGAGCCCTGATCGAGGCGGGGCGGCGGCAGTGCATGCCGCCGTCGCGGCCGCTCAGCCGGCGTAGCGCCGGCGCAGGAACGCGAAGTACGCGCGCAGGCCCTGTGCCTCGCCGCCACGCGGGCGGCCGGGCTTGTCGCCGTCGTTCCACGAATACACGTCCAGGTGGCACCACGGCAGTGTTTCGGGCACGAAGCGCTCCAGGTACAGCGCCGCGGTGATCGCGCCGGCATGGCGCGAGGGACCGGCATTGGCCAGGTCCGCGATGTGCGAGTCGAGCATCGTCAGGTACGGCCGCCACAGCGGCAGGCGCCACAGCGGATCCTGCGTCGCCTGCGCCGCCTCGAGCAGGCCGGCGGCGATGTCCTCGCGGTTGGCGAACAGCACCGGCAGGTCCGGGCCCAGCGCGATGCGTGCCGCGCCGGTCAGCGTGGCGAAGTCCAGTACCAGGTCGGGTTTTTGCTCGGCCGCCAGGGCCAGCGCGTCGCATAGCACCAGGCGCCCCTCGGCGTCGGTGTTGTCGATCTCGACGCTGAGGCCCGCGCGCGTCGTGATGACCTCGCCCGGCCGGAACGCATTGCCGGACACCGCGTTCTCCACCGCCGGCACCAGCAGCGTCAGGCGCACCGGCAGGCGCTGGTCGAGCACCAGGCCGGCCAGCGCGATCGCGTGCGCGGCGCCGCCCATGTCCTTCTTCATCCAGCGCATGCCGTCGGCGGGCTTGAGGTCCAGGCCGCCGGTGTCGAAGCACACGCCCTTGCCGACCAGCACCAGGTGCGGCGCATCGGCCGGCCCGTGCGTGAGCATCGCCAGGCGCGGCTCGCGGCCCGGCGCGGCGGCACGGCCGACGGCGTGGATGGTCGGGAAGTTGTTGGCCAGCAGGTCCTCGCCGACCCATTCCTGGTAGCGGCCGCCGTGGCGGCCGGCGAGGTCGCGCACCGCCGCGGCCAGGTCGGCGGGGCCCATGTGCTCGGTCGGCGTGTTGATCAGGTCGCGCACCTGGGTCGCCGCGGCGACGAACGGCGCGACGCGCGCCTGCGTGGCCGCATCGACCACCAGCCGCGCCGGCGCGCGCGGCGCGCTGCGGTAGCGTGTGAAGCGGTAGGCACCCAGTGCCCAGCCGAGCGCCACCGCGTCGCCGTCCAGGTCGATGCCGCGCGGGTCCAGCGCGTAGTCGCCGGCCGGCAGCCGCGGCGGCAGCGAGGCCAGCGCGTACAGGCCGTCGGTCGGCCGGCAGCCGGCCAGCACGGCCGTGACGGCGCCGTCGGTCCCCGGCAGGCCGAGGAACTGGCCCGGCTGCGCGGCGAAGGCGTTGCCCTCGCACCAGCGCCGCACCTCGGCACCGAGGCGGTCGAGCAGGGCGGGCAGCGCCGCGCCATCCACGGCGATCAGCGGGATCGGCTGGGGCGCCGCAGCGGGAGCAATCCAGGCAGTCATCGGAAGTGTCTCGTCAGGAAACGGGTCGGGTCAGGACGCGGGCCGCTGCGCTTCGATCCAGCCGGCGAGCGCGTCCAGGTCGGGGAAATCGAGGTCCGGTGCATCGGCATCGTGCCAGGCGAGGCGGTCGCGGTTGATCCAGGCCGCGTGCATGCCGACGGCACGCGCGCCGGCCACGTCCAGCGCCGGATCGTCGCCCACGTGCAGCACCTGGTTCGGCGACAGGCCCAGCCGCTCACAGGCGTGCAGGAAGATCGCCGGGTCGGGCTTGGCGACACCGACCTCGCGCGCGGTCACGCTGAAGCGGAAATGCCGGTGCAGGCCGATGCGCGCCAGGTCGGCGTTGCCGTTGGACAGCGACGCCAGCGGCAGCTGCCGCGCCAGCCGCGCCAGCGCGGACTCGGTATCGGCGTAGCAGTCCACGCGGTTGCGCTCGTCCTGATAGATCGCATAGGCCGCCTCCACCCAGTCCTCGCCGAGGCCGAACGGCGCAAACGCGCGCCGCAGGGTCAGCTTGCGCTGGATGGTGTAGTCGTGCGCGTACTGCGGATGCTCGCGCGTGACCTCTTCGCGCAGCTGGCGCATCGCCTCGATCGGCCAGGCGGCGGCCACGGCGGGGCAGTGTGCGTGCAGCCAGGCATCCACCCGCTGCTCCACGCGCGCCATGACCGGCGCGATCGGCCACAGCGTGTCGTCCAGGTCCAGCGTGATCGCGCGGATGTCCACGTCGCGGATGCCTGTCTCGCCGCCGTCCGCGTCACTTGCCGCCGGTTTTCTCCTTGGCCTTCTTGGCGGCGGCTTCCTCGGCACGCACGCGCGCCTCCTGCGTGGACTCGGCGCCCGGCGCCGTGGCCACCTTCGAGGCCAGCGTCGCCTGCGGTGCGCCGGTCGGCGTGGTCGAGACCGGCGCGCTCGTGGCGACCGCGGCCGGCGCCGCCGCTTCCAGCGCGGCGTCGCGCTTGAGCTCGTCGTCGATCGCCGCCAGGCGCTCGGGCTCGCGTGCGGCCAGGCCGGCCGCGTCGGCGTACGGCAGCAGCTGGTGGCGGCGCATCGCCGCCTTGGCCTCGGGCGTGGCCAGGAACGCGACGAACGGATCGACCAGCTCGCGCTTGGGGTCCTCGTAGCGGGTGACCAGGTACAGCGTCATGTAGAGCGGGTAGGTGCCGTTGGCGATCGAGTCGGTCGAGGCCGGGATACCCGACACCGACAGCATCTTGAGGTCCTTGCGCGCGTACACGCCCGACAGCGAGGTCAGGCCCAGGCCGTTGGGGTCGAGCGTGACGCCTTCCTCCAGCACCGTCACGTTGAGGTACTGGCGCGGCGCGTAGATGCGCTGCTCGCCCTTGCGGTACAGCAGGTAGCGCAGGCTGTATTCCACGCCGTCCATCGGCGCGGCCACCGAATAGACGTTGATCGGCGCGTCCTTGCCGCCGACCTCCTTCCAGTTCTGGACGCGGCCCAGATAAATCTGGCGCAGCTGGCGCAGCGTCAGGTTGTTGACCGGGTTGCTCGGGTGCGTGATCGGGACGATCGCGTCGAACGCCTGCGGGATGAAGTTGAGGTTCTTCTCCTCCTCGCGTCCGTCGTGCTTGAGGCGCGCGCTGCCGGCCAGGTCCGCGCTGCCGGCGGCCACCGCGTCCAGGCCCGAGATCGTGCTGAACGGCTGCAGCGTGATGCGGACCTTGTGTTCCTTCTCGTAGAGCGCGGCGATGTCGGCGACCAGGCCGCGACCGGTGGCATGGTCGCCGCGCCAGATCAGCGTGGCCTTCGGCGGCGGGCCGGCCTTCTTCGCGCCCGGCTTTGTCGCCGGCTTGGCGGCCGCCGGTTTGGCGGCAGCGGGCTTGGCCGCGGCCGGTGCCGCTGCGGCGGGCTTGGCCGGCGTGGCCGTGGCGGGCTTGGCAGCGGGTGCCGGCTTGGGCGCCGTCGGCGCGGGATCGGCGGCGTAGGCGCCGCCGGCGAGGAACAGCAGGGCGGCGATCAGGACGTGGCGTGCTGGCATCGACGTAAAGAGTCCATTAAAAACGCGCGCACCTTACCACGCGCGCCACCGCATCGCCCGCATCGCCGCCCTGAACGGCGGCGACCGCGCGCTGGGCGGCTTTACGGCCGCTGCGCGCGGTCGCGTGGCCGCTACTCCACCAGCAGGAAGAACGCGTTCTGCCCGCGCACCACCGTCAGCAGCAGCTGGCGCGAACGGCGCTGCAGGACCTGCTCCAGGTCGTCCACGCCGCCGATGTCGCGCTGGTTGACCGCGGCGATCAGGTCGCCGCTGCGCAAGCCGCTGGCGTAGGCGCGGCTGCCCTCGGCCACGCGTGTCACCGCCACGCCGCCCAGCGCCTGGCGCTGGCTGTCGGCCTGGTCGGCGATCTGCGCGCCAGCCAGGCGCGGGTCCAGGCTCTCGCCCTTCACGCTGCGCACCGTCGGCGCTTCCAGCGTGGTGGTCAGCGTCAGCGGCTTGCCGTCGCGCAGCACGCCCAGCGCCACCCTGGCACCGGTCGGCGTGAGGCCTTCCAGGTTGTGCAGTTCCTGTGCGCTGCGCACCGACTTGCCGTCCAGCGAGAGGATGGTGTCGCCGGCGGCCAGGCCGGCGCGGCTGGCCGGCGAGCCGGCGCGCACGCGCGCCACCACCGCACCGCGCGCCTCGCCCAGGTTCAGCAGGCGCGCCAGCTCCGGCGTGATGTCCTGTGCCTCCACGCCGAGCGCGCCGCGCTTGACCGTGCCGAACTGCACCAGTTGGCCCATCACCTGCGCCACCAGGTCCGCCGGGATCGCGAAGCCGATGCCGACGTTGCCGCCCGATGGCGAGAAGATCATCGAGTTGATGCCGATCAGGTTGCCGCGCAGGTCCACCAGCGGGCCGCCGGAGTTGCCCGGGTTGATCGAGGCATCGGTCTGGATGAAGTTCTGGTAGCCGCGGCCGCCGAGGCCGGTGCGCCCGAGCGCCGAGACGATGCCGGAGGTGACGGTCTGGCCGAGGCCGAACGGATTGCCCACCGCGACGACGAAATCGCCCACGCGCAGGGCCGTGCTGTCGGCCAGCGGCAGCGCCGCCAGGCGCTCGGCCGGGATCTGCAGCACCGCGATGTCGGTGTCCGGGTCGGTGCCGATCAGGGTGCCGGTCAGCGTGCGGCCGTCGGCCAGCGTGACCGACACGTCGTCCGCGCCTTCCACCACGTGGTTGTTGGTCAGCACGTAGCCCTTGGCGGCATCCACGATCACGCCCGAGCCCAGCGACTGCTGCACGCGCTCGCGCGGCATGTTGGGCAGGCCGAAGAAATGCTCGAAGAACGGATCGCGCCGCACGCGCACGCGCGTCTTGGTGTTGATGTTGACCACCGCCGGCGTCACGCGCTCGAGCATCGGCGCCAGCGACGGCACCGCCTGGCCGTCGACCGCCGCCGGCAGAGCCGCGCCGGCCGGCGCGATCAGGTGGTCGCCGAGCGAGGGCGCGGTGCCGCGCCAGGCGGTGCCGGCGGCGAAGCCGGCCAGTGCGATCGCCAGCGACACGGCAAGGACGGGGAGTTTCTTCGGATGCATCGGGCCTCCAGGTACGAGGGACTGCGCGCAGTATCCGCCACGTCGCCATCCACGGCGACGCAGGGCGCAGCGGGCGGATGGGACCGTGGCGCCGCCGCAGGGTTCCGGCCGGCCGCCGGCAGCGCCCGGCCGGTTCAGCCGCCGTATCGTTCCGGCCGCGCGTCGCGGGCTGTGGCCGGCGTGCGCCACCGCGGTTTTGCCGGGGTTTCATGAACGTCCACGCCGCGCGTTGCCCGTGCCGGTCGTTACTGAAAATTGCTTTACATCACGCAAACGCGGGCGTAGGGTTGAAGCTGCTATCGGGCACAAGATGTTGTGGTTGAGCGCGAGGCGAATACCAGGGTTTGGGTGAACGGACCGGGCGTGCCGACAGCCCCCGGACCGGGCCCGGATCGCCCCGCCACCGGCGTCGTCGTCGTTCCTGCGCAAGCCGGCCGGCTTGGCGGCGACCGCGACATCCGGTCCGACCTCGCTGCGGATGCGCGTCATGAAGAACGAGAAACGGCCCCCAGAGGCCCGCAATCGGGAGACGGAAAAAACGATGAATACGGTACGTCTGGAACAGGTCGCGCGCGGCGCGGTCGAGATCCCGCTGCAGCCGGCCTCCTGGGACATCTGGGACAAGAAGTACCGGTTGAAATCCAAGCAGGGCGAGCCGGTGGACGAGACGATCGACCACACCTGGCAGCGCGTCGCCCGCGCCCTGGCCGAGGTGGAGGACGAATCCAAGCGCGCCCACTGGTACGAGCGCTTCCTGTGGGCGCTGCGCCGCGGCGCGATCCCCGCCGGGCGCATCACCTCCAACGCCGGCGCGCTGGAGCACAAGCCCAAGACCTCCACGATCAACTGCACCGTGTCGGGCACCATCGAGGACTCGATGGACAACATCCTGGACAAGGTGCACGAGGCCGGCCTGACGCTGAAGGCCGGCTGCGGCATTGGCTACGAGTTCTCCACGCTGCGCCCGCGCGGCGCGTACGTCTCCGGTGCCGGCGCGTACACCTCCGGGCCGCTGTCGTTCATGGATATCTACGACAAGATGTGCTTCACCGTGTCCTCCGCCGGCGGCCGCCGCGGCGCGCAGATGGGCACGTTCGACATCGCCCATCCGGACGTCAAGGAATTCATCCGCGCCAAGCGCGAGGACGGGCGCTTGCGCCAGTTCAACCTGTCGCTGCTGATCACCGACGACTTCATGCAGGCGGTGGAAGCCGACGCCGACTGGCCGCTGGTGTTCCCGGTGCACGTCAAGGAGCAGGGCGAGGTCGACCTGGCCGACCCGGCCGCCGTCACCTGGCGCGAATGGCCCACGCACAAGAACTACGTGGTGCGCGACGACGGCCTGGTCGCCTGCAAGGTCTACGGCCACATCCGCGCGCGGCACCTGTGGGACATGATCATGGTGTCCACCTACGACTTCGCCGAGCCGGGCTTCATCCTGATCGATCGCGTCAACGAGATGAACAACAACTGGTGGTGCGAGCACATCCGCGCGACCAACCCGTGCGGCGAACAGCCGCTTCCGCCGTACGGCTCCTGCCTGCTCGGCTCGATCAACCTCACCACCTTCGTGCGCGATCCTTTCGGGCCCAAGGCGCGGTTCGACTGGGACGAGTACCGCGAGGTGGTGCGCATCTTCACGCGCATGCTCGACAACGTGGTCGAGATCAACGGCCTGCCGCTGCAGCAGCAGCGCGACGAGATCCTCGGCAAGCGCCGCCACGGCATGGGCTTCCTGGGGCTGGGCTCCACCCTGACCATGCTCAAGCATCGCTACGGCTCCAAGGAAGCCTGCGCCTTCACCGAGGACGTCTCCCGCGAGATGGCCGTGGCCGGCTGGGAGGTTGCGCTGGACCTGGCCAAGGAGAAGGGCCCCGCCCCGGTGCTGGCGCGGACCTTCAGCGTCACCGCCGAGATGCTGCGCAAGCGCCCGGAGATGGCCGCCGACGGCTGGACGCTGGGCGACACCATCACCGGCGCCCAGCTGCACGCCCGCTACAGCCGCTATATGCAGCGCGTGGCTGAGGTGGCCCCCGCCCTGGTGGCGGAGCTGGCCGAGGTCGGCGCCCGCTTCACCCACCATTCCTCCATCGCCCCCACCGGCACGATCTCGCTGTCGCTGGCCAACAACGCCTCCAACGGCATCGAGCCCAGCTTCGCCCACCACTACAGCCGCAACGTGATCCGCGAGGGCCGCAAGACCAAGGAGAAGGTGGCCGTCTACAGCTACGAGCTGCTGGCCTACCGGGAGCTGATCAACGGCCAGGCGATGCCGTTCTCCGACAAGCCGGAAGAGAAGCTGCCGGACTACTTCGTCGCCGCCGACGACATCAGCCCGACCGAGCACGTGGACATCCAGGCCGCGGCCCAGAAATGGGTCGATTCCTCCATCTCCAAGACCGCCAACGTGCCCACGGACTACCCCTACGAGGACTTCAAGGACATCTACCGGTACGCCCACCGGCAGGGCTTGAAGGGCTGCACGACCTTCAGGTTCAATCCGGCGGCCTTCCAAGGCGTGCTGGTAAAGGAGCATGATCTGGAGAACACCACCTACCGTTTCGAGCTGGAAGACGGTTCCGTGGTGGAGGTGAAGGGCAACGAGGAGATCGAATACGACGGCGAGCGGCACACCGCCGCCAACCTGTTCGATGCCCTGAAAGAAGGCTATTACGGCAAGTTCTGAACGACGTATTTTCGTCAACCACAAACCAGGTCGGAGGGGTAGTCAGATGCACAGCGAAGCCAATGAGTCAGGCAGTCCGCTCGAGAATTTCAAGGAAGGCCTCGCCGAAGCCGGCGGTGCCGTCGTCGATGGCGCCAGTGCGCTGGCCAGTTCCGTGGCCACCGCGGCGACCGACGTGAAGGACGCCGCCAAGAGTGTCGCCAAGAAGGCCGCCAAGGCCGTGGTGAAGGCCCGCAAGCAGGCCGCGCGCAAGGTCAAGGCCGTGGTGGCCAAGACCAAGAAGGCCGCCACCACCGAGAAGAAGGCCGCCAAGAAGGCGGTCGTCAAGGCCGAGACCACCGTGAAGAAGGCCGCCAAGGCCGCCAAGAAGGCAGTGAAGAAAGCCGTGAAGAAAGCCGCACCGACGAAGGCCGCCAAGAAGGCTGCACCCAAGAAGGCCGTGAAGAAGACGGTGGCGAAGAAGGCCGCTGCCAAGAAGGCCGTCAAGAAAGCCGCCGTGAAGAAGGCGCCGGCCAAGAAGGGCGCCAAGAAGGCACCGGTGAAGAAGGCCGCCGCCAAGAAGGCCGTGCGCAAGACCGCCGTCAAGAAGGCCGCCGTCCGCAAGGCACCCGCCAAGAAAGCCCCGGCCAAGAAGGCGCCGATGAAGAAGGCGCCGGCCCGCAAGACCCCGGCGAAGAAGGCCGCCAAGAAGGCTGCCCGCCGGCGCTGACCCGGCACCGGTCCGCGCCGGCCGTCCCACGCGGCCGGCCGGCAGCGGACCGCCGGCATCGCCGCTCCGGCGCCGCAATGCGCCGGCGCGGTGGCATCACCGTTCGACCGATCCAGGAGCACCCGCGATGACCGTGAAGATCGACAAGAAGATCAAGGGCTATGCCGTCCTTAAACCTGAGGACGCCAAGCCCGCCGCCCCCGCGGCCCCGGTCGTCGAGGACACCCAGGCGCCCGGCGCCGAAGTGATCCAGATGCACGAGAAGGTGGAGCGCCCCGAAACCCTCATCGGCGCCACCTACAAGATCAAGTCCCCGCTGTTCGAGCACGCGCTGTACGTGACCATCAACGACATCGTGCTGAACCAGGGCACCCCGCACGAACTGCGCCGCCCGTTCGAGATCTTCATCAACTCCAAGAACATGGACCACTTCCAGTGGATCGTGGCGCTGACGCGCATCATGTCCGCTGTGTTCCGCAAGGGCGGTGACGTGACGTTCCTGGTGGAGGAGTTGAAGGCCGTCTTCGATCCGCGCGGCGGCTACTTCAAGGCCGGCGGCGTCTACATGCCCAGCATCGTCGCCGAGCTGGGCGCCGTCATCGAGCAGCACATGAAGATGATCGGCCTGCTGCACGACCCCGAACTCGACGCCGGCCAGCGCGCGCTGATCGCCGAGAAGCGCGCCGAGTACGAATCGCGGTCAAAAAAAAAGCCTAGCGTAGAAGCCGCGCCCACCGCGCCCGCTTCCAGCCCCAAGAGCGAATCCTCCGCCGCCGCCACGGGCGGCGAAGCCGATGCCGGCGCGTTCCCGCCCGGCGCCACCCTCTGCCACAAGTGCAATACGAACGCGACTATCGTGATGGATGGGTGTGCGACGTGTTTGAATTGTGGTTACAGCAAGTGCGGATAGCTTAAAAAATGCGCATGGAAGCCGAGAAGAGCCAACGTTGCATGCCGTTTGTTCGATTTATGCATCGGCTTTTTGCTGGCGTGTCTGTGGCATTAGTCACGTTGACAAAGACACCTCGTCAAGCATCCAGTGAAAGCCTCGGCAAAATTGCCGCACCTATAGAAGCTCAAGCCTATTGGCTCATTCCATTGCTGTTGTTGGCAGTGCCATTCTTTGAATGGTGGCGGCGGAAACTCGAATCTCGAGCGACATGGAAGGTTGTCGAGTCTGCCCTTGTGGAGCTTCGCGACAGAATTTTTCCGAGGTCAACTGATCCTACTCACTACCATAGGGTTACTCTATTTAAAAGAAGACGCTACTGCTGGGTGTGGCGTTCTTGGCCGGGAAGTGGCTGGATGATACCCGTTGCAAGGTCCTGTCATACAAATAGAAATTCCGCCGCTATCTTTTTGGCTCCGGATGATGGTGATCGCGCTGAAGGGATAGCTGGAGTTGCCTGGACGATGGAGGAGATGCTTTTCCAAGAAAATCTGCCACTTCTCTCCGTGTCTTCAGAGAGGGCTGTGATAGAGGATTATGCTGCACGGACCTTCTTGCCAGTGAAGAGGATCGCGTCTCGTATCAAAGATGAGAAGCCACCCTTAGCTCGCTCTATATGCGGTATTCCAGTTCGAGTTAAAGGAAAAAATTGGGGTGCTATTGTAGTTGATAGTAGAAATACTACATTAGATTCAGAGAAGATTCGCGAGCATTACAAAACCGTGGCGGGGGTGCTATCTAAACTCTTGGAGGGTATGTGATGACCACGTCTTGGATACCCGTTGTTAATGCCAATAAAGATCTCTTCGTTAGAAGGGAGGTCAGAGGTACATCAGTACGCGTCGCCCCTTCACCCCACGATGTTCCCACTTGCCTAAGGACTGTTCGAGAAGAGGGCGATAGAAAAGTAATACTCGAAGTTAGATATTTAGATGAAGAGGCGACAATTAGAAGGAGCGTGAGTGAAAAGGTTGAGGCGCATGTGGGGCGCAATAGCGGCCGTTTGCACAGGTTAAGCGTGGATCTAAATAGAAGCCCCGTGAAAGTCGCTGCGATACAAGAATTTGAGAAGGCCTTGCATAAGGTTCAGGCTTGTGTTAAGCATGGTTTAAATGTGTCTAATGCAGAAATAATAGAGAAGGCAGTTGGGCTTACCAAAGAGTTGGATGATCTGTAGGGGTGGATATGGATGTTGATTACGATAAGCTTAATCTTGCCTTTTCTCCGTCGGCGCCCATAACTTCCGAAGAATTTTTCTTGGGTAGATTTGATCAGTTAATTAAGGCGGTCGATGCTATAAGCGAAAGAGGGCAGCATTTTGTGGTCCATGGAGAGCGTGGTGTTGGAAAAACTTCCTTCGCAAATATTGTAGCCACAAAAATTGAAAATGTAGTGGTGGCAAAGGTCACGTGTAGTAGGGGAGAAAGCTTCCAAGATTTGTGGAGAAAGGCTCTATCGAGAGTAAGGTTTACTAAAAGCGTCCGAGGAACTGGGTTTACGGCGCAAGTGTCGGAAGAAATTGTGCAGCTTGACATGTTCCTTCCGAGCGATGGCGGATTCGATTCTTTGGATATACAAAGTATATTTGAAAGTGTAAATGGGCATCTTCTTTTTATATTCGATGAATTTGATAGTGTGGCAGATGAAGCGGTTAGGGCAAAATTTGCAGACATCATTAAGAATCTTTCCGACAATTCTCCTTTGGTAACTATTGCTTTAGTCGGAATTGCTGATGACGTTTCTGGTCTTATAGGTCAGCACCCTTCTATTGAGCGTTGTTTAAAGCAAATTCGACTGCCAAGGATGTCGAGAGAGGAGCTTGAGCAGATTATCGATAAGGGGCTCGCGATTCTTGGCTTAGGTATGGAGCCTGCGGTAAAAGCTAAGATAATATATTTTTCTTCAGGGTTCCCTCACTTCACTCATCTTCTTTCTAAGAATGCCTCTTCTGTTTGTATATTAAATGGCGACTCTATAATCAGAGACCATCATTATAGGAGCGCTCTCGATGGGGCTTTGAATGATGTGAGTCAAAGTATTCTTCACAGTTATCAATTGGCTACTATTGACGTTAAAAAGAAGAAGTCTAAGTTTGAGGACGTAATTGCGGCTTGCGCAATAGCGGCACACGACGATTATTCAACATTCGCTATAAAAGATTTAATAGTTCCGTATAGGAGGTTGACTGGGCAGCAAGTTAAGGCTAATGATTTGGTGTATAACGTCCGAAAATTATGTGAGCCAGAGCGGGGTTCCATCCTTTCCAGGATAGGCGACTCTCGCAACATAAGGTTTCGTTTCTCTAGCCCCTTGATGAAAGTTTTTGTTAGCATGAAGTTGGATAAGGAGCGACATAATCAGCAGCAAGGCCTGTTTGTTCATTGATTTCTCGCACCATTTAAACCTGCTTTTGCTTGACAGGCTGTGATGTCAGGGGTAAATTAAAAACTAGGAGTGTCGAAACTCCTCGTGAAGCGGCTCCCACCTCCGAAAATCCGGTGGGTTTTTTGTGCCCGTAGCTTTTGGCGGGCCACCTCGGTACGTTCTGTGCCGGGAGGGCGGCTAATGCAATACCCCGCAAGGGGGAATACGCCCACCGTCTTCACGCGGTTTCGAACCTCCCGGCATCCCGGCGCGGATAGCGCCGGTGTGCTGTCGCACCGCTGGAAGCGGGATTGCGGTCCGGCGGATCGTTCACTGCACAGATGGAAGGGTGATTGCCATGAGGAAGGAACGTACGGGAAGCACACCGCGCAGCGCGCGGCAGGTGAGTAAGGCAAGCGCCGGGCGACGGCGCATGGACGTTGAAGATGGGGAGCGGACGCAGGCCGTGCGTCGCCTCCGGCAGGTGGTGGATCGGTACTGGGGTGTCTATGCGCCCATGCCGGACGCGGTCCATGAAGAGACCGCGGGCTATGCGGCCACGCGGCTGCCGCTCTGGCAGCAGGCACAAGGTTTGCCGGCCACGGCGGTCGCGATGCAGCACTGGCGCAAGCACCGGCACCGGCTGCCGGAGTTCGCCAACGCGGTGCAATACGTGGAAGCGGCGAACACCTTCCTGCGCCGGCCACCGGCCGGCACCTTGACCAAGACGCGCGCGAACGGGGACCGGCTCTACTATGACCCTGCGCGCAACCTCCTAGGGGTGGCGTCCTGGCAGGGCCTGCCGCGTACCTTGTTCCGCCCATATAGCGGCATGGGTTACTGGAGCGGCCTGTAACCGATCGAGGCCGAGTCACTGGCCGCCGCAGCGCACGAGGCGGCCAGTGGCTGTGACGTAAGGGCAGACGCAAGATCGCAGAGCAGCGATCCAAATTGCCAGAGGGATTCACGAGAGGGCGACTGGTCTGATGGATCTTGGCAGAATTTTCGCGAGCGGATTCGACGAGGCCGTTGCTTGTCCTGGCATTGCCTGCTAGTGGGAACCAAGGAGATGCGTAGACTGCTCCCGCTTTTCTCGTGTCTCTTCTTCATCGTCGGCGGACCGGCGGCGGGACAGCCGGCGCAAGCGGATTTGTCGCTCAGCGTTGTCGTGACACCATCGACATTCGTCGCCGGCGGACGCAACAGGGTGGCGCTTACCGTACACAATGCAGGGCCTGACCTGGCTGGTGGTGGCACGGAATCCTCGATCAGCGTCGCGAGCGAGTTCTACATCATCAACACCCGGCCGCCGCCTTACGAGGTCGTCGAGGAGACTGCGCAAGGTTGCTGGGTCGAGCGTTTTGTTACCGAGCCTTTACCCGACAACAGCATCGCGCTCCTGTTTGCCTACTATTTCGACTCGATCCCCGCGGGCCAATCGCGTACGTGCACGTACGAGATCGAGTACTACCCGTCTACCCACCCGCCACTGCCTCTGGAGTGGACGGTGTTCACTTGGTACACCGACGTCGATCCTGACCCGTCCAACAACACGTTGCGCTATACGTTGGAAGCGCAGACCGTCTTGCCGGTTCCGTCTGGATCGGGATGGAGCGCGATCGGGCTGATCGGTGTAGTGATCGGGCTGGGCCTGTGGCGCCTGCGCCCGAGCAGGTGTCGTTCTGTGGCGTGATCTCCGAGACATACACGGCTGGCCTTTGCTTACGATCCGTGGTCCACGCGAAGCGTGGGTGTAGACGCAGTACTCGTGTGATAACGTCCCGACGGGGCTCCAGGGGGAGCCGACAGCAAGGAAAGCTCATCATGAAAATGCGTTTCAGCACGATGCTGTGGGTAGTTGCCTGTATCGCGGCTCCCGCTTTCGCCGGAGGTCAGCCAGTTCCGCTCTTCAGTGACATCAAGTGGAACTCGGCGCCACTCTCGCCTCCCATACCGGATGCACTGGAGATCTATTACTCCACCATAGACATCCCGGCACTGGCGGCGATGCCCGACCAAGTCAGAGTTCAGATCCCTCGGCCTCATGGTGGCGCGGTTGATGTTGTCATCGACCTGGAGGCCACCGATCGGCGCGACGGATTCGTGCAGCGCGATGGTTGGGGTTGTCATCAGGGCGATCTCGTCGGATGTGAGCTGATACCTATCCCGAATCTGCCTGCGGACCAATTTTCCTACAGGTGGTCTGGTCGAGGAGACGGGTACGAACTAAGAATCAACGTCCATCGCGGCCATGTCGTCGGTATCGTTGCTGGCGCGGCGGGACGCTTCGCTCTGTCTCGGGAAGTCGTCAAGGAACTGCGAATGGAGTACTTCCGGCTCGATGATCCCGTTGGAACATCGGCAGCGGCTGAGTCCAGCACGAGAGTCGGCGATGTGGCGGATAGGCCAGTCCCTGTCATGACTGCGGCCGAGGCGGACGCAGCTACGCTGATGAGGATTTCTCCTCGGCCACTTTCTCCTGTGGGGCCGTCATCCACGCCGCGAATGATCGATATGGTGGTGTTGTTCACCGAGCAGGGACGGATCGCAGCCGGCGGAAATCCGGCGGTGTGCAGCGATACGGGCGGCATCGTCGGTCTGATTCAGAACGGCATAGGGGACATCAATGACGCTTTCAGAAACAGCGCCATCGATGCGCGGGTGGGTGTGGTGACCATCTCGAAGCTCGCTGGTTGGGAACCGGTTCCTTATGCTGGCAGTTGGGACTACCGGGAAGCTCTTCAAAGCCGAAACCAGATACAAGCAAGTCCTTCCATCAAGGCTTTTCGGAACGCCGTAGGCGCTGACGTTGTTGCAGTGATCCCTGCTTCGCAAGCTACCTTTGGTCCCTGCGGCGTCGCGTATGTTCAGCGAACGGAGTGCGCCAGCCAGGGCATTCCTACTTCGCCCTGCACAGGGATCAACTTTTCCGAGTACACCTACTACATAAGTACAGCGGAATGCTCGTCGAGTGCCGACGTTTTTACGCACGAACTCGGGCATGTGCTTGGCGCCGAGCACAATCGAGGTGCTGGCGCGGCGGCTGATCATGAAGCGTCTTTTCCTTACGCGTTTGGATACAACGACCCTCCTTGGTTCCAGACCGTGATGGCGCAAAATTTTTCCCCAGGGGCTCCCATGCGGCTTCTCCAGTTCTCGAATCCTGGCGTTCTCAGTGGTGGGCGCCCAACGGGAACTGCTACGACAAACAATGCGCTTGCCATCAACAATCTCACGGCCGGCATCGAGGCGCTACGTATTCGGCCGAATGTTATTTTTTCTAACGGTTTTGACAGTCTTGCTGCGTGCCCATCCATTACATACGTGCCGGGACTTCCATGAATCGCGGTCATCAATGGCTGGTGAGGTCTTTGGCGATCTGTGCCGCAGTACTGCCACAGCTTGCCTATGCAGGGACAGGTGCGTGGCCGCAGATCGACGTCTCGATCGCCGTTTCGGTCACGCCTTCGGCGTTCCAGCCGGGCGATCGCGGAACGGTGACGTTGACCTTGCACAACGCTGGCCCCACTGCGGCGGGTGTTGCGCAGCCCGGGCCTTTTGGCGACCAGTTTGCCAATTACGTCATCGGTCCTGGATTCAGGCTTCCCACTACGTGGGATTGGGGGCCGTTCGACATCTTGTGGAGTACCGTCAGTGGCTGCGTTGCTACCTACGATGTCATCGGTCCCGGTCCGCCGCCGGATTTCTTCTTTGCGCTGGTGTTCCAGTTCTACTTCGAGGTGATTCCGCCTGGTGAATCGCGGGTTTGCACGTTCGACATCCAGTTCCTGCAGGAGCCGTTCGAGACCTTTGAGACACGCTGGAGCTATACGATCAGTGCGGCGCAGGAGGACACGAACCCCGCCAACAACGAGGTGTTCTACACGATCGTCGCCGGCGAGCCCTACGTCCCGCCAGAACCGGTTCCCTCGCTATCGCGGTGGACGCTGATGGGCTTGGCGATCGGCCTGTCTGTGCTGGCCTTTGCGCACCGGCGACGATGCGGGATGTGGGGCGCCTCACATCGCTGACCTTCACTTCACGATCGATGGTTCCAGGTGCCGTTGTCGGCGCTGGGGTTCTCACTTGCGCGGTCGTGCGTGAGCCGCCCTCCGGACAGCACCCCTAGGGAATCGGTTCCACTACGTCCGACTTGAGATCCGCTCGCTGCCCCCGTCCGAGGGGCTTGCCTCTGCGGTTGCCCGCCTCGGCCGCCGCGGTCCCGGCAGCTGCGTGTGCCCGCCCGACGCCCATCCAGGAAGGAAGCGCGACCACGGGCGGGCCGAACGCGAGGGCAGGGGCAGCTACCTCCAGACGCAAGTCCATAGCTCCGAGAGCGCCGCACAGCGCGCTGCGCCAGTGCTGAATTGGTGATTTACATTAGTAGAACACTATGTCAGTGTGCCGCGGAACTGGTCCCAGGGGCGCCCCATGCTCGAGCTCACCCACCTCAGCCACGTCTACGGCAACGGCACGCGCGCGCTCGATCAGGTGACGCTGTCGATCCCGCGGGGCATGTACGGGCTGCTGGGGCCGAACGGTGCCGGCAAGTCGACCCTGATGCGGACGATCGCCACGTTGCAGGTGCCAACGGAAGGAAGCATCCGTTTCGGGGAGATCGACGTGATCGCCGAACCCCAGCGGCTGCGGCGCAGGCTGGGCTACCTGCCGCAGGATTTCGGGGTCTATCCGCGGGTTTCGGCCTACGACATGCTCCATCACATGGCCGCGCTGAAAGGCATCGGGGTGGCGGCCGAGCGCCGGCAGACGGTCGAGGCCCTGCTGCACCAGGTCAACCTCTGGGGTGTCCGCAAGAAGGCGCTGGCGGGCTTGTCGGGCGGCATGCGCCAGCGCTTCGGCATTGCCCAGGCGCTGATCGGCAACCCCTGGCTCATCGTCGTCGACGAGCCGACGGCGGGCCTCGACCCGGAGGAGCGCAACCGCTTCCTCGACCTGCTCGCGGAGATCGGCGAGAACGTGGTCGTCATCCTCTCGACCCACATCGTCGGCGACGTGGCGGACCTGTGCCCGCGCATGGCGGTGCTCGCGGGCGGGCGCATCCAGCTGGAGGGCGCACCGCTCGAGCTGATCCGCGGCACGCGCGGCCGGCTCTGGACGAAGACGATCGAGCGGGCCGAGCTCGAGGGCTACAAGGCGCGCCACCCGGTGGTCTCGACCCGCCTGTCCGCCGGGCGAACGATGGTCCACGTGCTTTCCGATACGGACCCGGGCGACGGCTTCACGCCCCACGAGGGCGACCTGGAGGACGTCTACTTCTGCACCCTGGCGCACGCCCGCCGCGCGGCCTGAGGCGCGAAGAACATGCTCGGCACGATCGCGGCGTTCGAATTCCGCTACCAGGTCCGCAGCCCGCTGTTCGCCGTGTCTGCGGCGGCGCTCTTCCTGGGGGCCTTCGTCGACATGGCGGTGGCGAAGCTCCTGACCATCGGCGGCGGGAACGTGCTGTACAACAGCCCGCATTCGATCATCGTGTCCCACCTGCTGGTGTCGCTCGTGTTCCTGTTCGTCGGCGCGGCCTTCGTCTCGAACGTCATCGTGCGCGACGACCAGACGGGCTTCGGTCCGATCCTGCGCACCACGGGCATCAGCAAGGCGAGCTACCTGTTCGGCCGTTTTCTCGGCGCCTTCGCGGTGGCTGCGCTCCTCCTGGCGGCCGCGACCGCCGGCCAGTGGCTCGGCACGCTGATGCCGTTCGCCGACCCGACGATGCTCGGGCCCCACCGGCTCGCCGCCTTCGCGTACGGCTACGGGCTGTTCGCGTTACCGAACGCGCTGATCATCTGCGCGATCCTGTTCGCGCTGGCCACCGCGACGCGCTCGACGGCCGGGACCTTCGTCGGGGTGGTGCTACTGCTGGCCCTGTACCTGGTCTCCCAGCGGCTGATGGAGGGGCAGCCGCAGCTCGCCGGCCTGCGCGTGCTGGCCGATCCCCTCGGCCTGTCGGCCTACATGGCGACATCGCGCTACTACACGGCGGCGGAGCTCAACGCCGGGGCGATTCCCATCACGGCCCTGATGCTGCAGAGCCGGCTGCTGTGGGTGGGCCTGTCGATCGCCCTGCTGGCGTTGACCTGGCACCGGTTCCGGTTCGCGGAGCGGCGCCTGTCGCGGCGCCGGCAACGCCGGCTGCATCGACGGGGTGCGCCGGTCGTGTCGTCCTGCGAGGCCGGCACAGGCGCGCGCTTCGCGCGGCTGGCGGAGCCACGCTTCGATGGCCGTACCGCGCGGACGCAGTTCGTCGCACGCGCCGCGATGGAGGCGCGTTACATCCTCGGCAGCTCGCTGTTCCTGATCCTCCTGCTCGTCGCCTGCGTGGTCACGCTCGCGAACCTGTTGACCGCGTCGGGCTGGGTCGGCGCGGCGCTCCGTCCGCTGACGTCGGTGTCCGTACCGATCATCGGGGCCAGCTTCGAGACGCTCCTGGTCGTCATCGCCACCTACTACGGCGGCGAGCTGGTGTGGCGCGAGCGCGAACGCCGGATGCACGAGATCATCGACGCGACGGCGCTCCCGGCGTGGTCCCTGATGCTGCCGAAGGTGCTCGGGCTGGCGCTGGTGCTGTTCTCGACGCTGCTCGTCGGCGCGGCGGTCGGCATGGCCGTGCAGCTGCTGTGGGGCGGCGTGGACCTCGCGCCCGGCGGCTACCTGCTCTGGTATCTGCTGCCGGGCGCGGTGGACGCGCTGCTGATCGCGGCGCTGGCGGTGTTCGTCCAGGCGCTCAGCCCCAGCAAGTACGCCGGCTGGGGCGTGATGGTGCTGTACCTCGCGCTGCGCTTCTTCGGACCCTCGCTGGGGCTGGAGCATCCGCTGTTCGTGTACGGCAGCGTGCCGGCCGTACCGCTGTCCGACCTGGCCGGTGCCGGCCTCTTCTGGGAGGCGGCCTGGTGGTTCCGGCTGTTCTGGGCCGCGACGGCGGTGCTGCTGCTGGTGGCGGCACAGCGGCTCTGGCCGCGCGGCGCCGAGGCGCGCCTGATGCCGCGGCTGCGCCGGATGCCCGCGCGGCTGGCCGGCCCGGCCGGGCTGGCGGCCGCCGGGGCAGCGGCGCTGTGCGTGCTGAGCGGCGCCTGGATCGTCTACAACACGCTGGTCCTGAACGACTTCCGCACCGACGCGGACACGCAGCGCTACCTGGCCGAGTACGAGAAGCGCTTCTTCCGCTACGCGCGCTTGCCGCAACCGGCGGTCAGGCGCGTGGAACTGGACGTGGCGCTGTACCCGGAGGCGATCCGTGCCGAGGTGCGCGGCCGCTACCGGCTGGTCAACGACACCGGATCGCCGATCGAGCAGGTGCACGTGCGCCTCGTGAATCGCGATCTCGTGCTGGTCGAGCTGGAATTCCCGGCGGCGCGGTTGGAACGCGACGACGCAGCGTTCGGCTACCGCATCTATCGCCTCGACACGCCGATGCAGCCGGGGGAGGCGCGCTCGCTCGCCTTCCACACCCGCCGCGAGCAGGTCGGGTTCCGGGCCGCCGGCACCGAGACCGGCCTGGCGCCGAACGGCACCGACCTCGACACGTTCGAGCTGACGCCGCGGATCGGCATGAGCGACGTGGGCCTGATCGAGTCGCCGGCGGTGCGCCGCGCACTCGGCCTGCCGGATCTGCAACCGCTGCCGCGGCTGGACGATGTGGCGGCCACCTACCTCCTGCCCGGCGGCGACGTCGGCTGGACCACGGCGGACATCACCGTCTCCACCACCGCCGACCAGGTCCCGATCGCCCCCGGCAAGCCGGTGTCGGAGCGGGTCGAGAACGGCCGCCGCATCGTCCGCTTCGTGTCCGACACGCCGATCAAGAACTACTTCTCGATCCAGTCGGGCCGCTACGCCGTCAGGCGGCAGGTCCACGCGGGCGTCGAGCACGCGATCTACTTCCATCCTGCGCACCCCTGGAACGTCGATCGCATGATGACGGCGATGCAGGCCTCCATCGACTACTACGGCCAGGCCTTCGGTCCCTACCAATTCGACCAGGCGCGGATCGTCGAGACGCCCGCCTACCGGTCGGGCGCCCAGGCCTTTGCGAACACCATTCCGCTCGGGGAGACGGCCGGCTTCGCGATGGACCTGGAGGACCCGGACGCGATCGACGTGGTCACGATGGTCACCGCTCACGAGCTCGCCCACCAGTGGTGGGGGCACCAGGTCCTGGGGGCCCGGATGCAGGGCGCCGGCCTGCTGTACGAGACGCTGGCGCAGTACTCCGCGCTGATGGTGATGAAGCGCCTCCACGGGGAGGACAGGATCCGCCGTTTCCTGCAGTTCCAGCTGGACCGCTACCTGAGCGGCCGCCGCACCCAGGTGATCGAGGAGGCGCCGCTCGTCAGCGTCGAGATCAGCCAGAAACACGTCGCCTATGGAAAGGGTGCGCTCGCGATGTACCTGCTCCAGCAACGGCTCGGCGAGGACGCGGTCAACCGCGCGCTGAAGCGCTTCGTCGACCGCTACCGCTTCACGACGCCGCCGTACCCGCGCTCGGTGGACCTGGTCGCCCTGCTGCGCGAGGAAGCGCGCACGCCCGAGCAGCAGGCGCTGATCACCGACCTGTTCGAGCGGATCACGCTCTACGACCTCAAGGTCACACAGCCCCGGGCCGTGCAGCGGGCCGACGGGCGATGGGACGTGACCGTGCCGGTGGAGGCGCGCAAGGTCCATGCGGACGGTCGCGGCGCAGAGCAGGACGCGCCCCTCGACGAGGCCATCGAGCTGGGCCTGTTCACCGCCGAGCCGGGGAGCCGCGCCTTCGACGGCGCGCGCGTGATCCTCATCGAGCGGCAGCCGGTGCGCAGCGGATCGCAGGTCTTCCGCTTCGTCACCGACGCAAGGCCCACCCACGCCGGCGTGGACCCGTACAACGCCTACATCGACCGGAACGCCCGCGACAACGTCGCGCCGGTCGGCCCGTAGCGCGCCGCGCCACGAGGCGCCGGCCACGCCGGGCACCGCCCGAGGATCGCCGGGGCCTGCTCGGCCGTCAGGCCCGGCGGAAAAGATCGCGCGCCACAAGGCGGCCGGCACCGGCCCCGACCGGCCGCGAAGGAATGTCGATCGGACCGGTAGCCGCCCGCAGGCTTGCATGCCTGTGCTCGCCGTCGTGCGCGTGACCGCGCCGCGCGACATTTCACCGACATCCCCGCCCCACGATCGGCACCGACCCGAAGCCGCCACGGCGAGCCTGCCCCCTCGCCGGCGGCGACGGGTCGTCCCGCATCCGATCCGTGAGGTCCCGTCGCGACATGAAGCGTGGTTTGATCGCCCTGGCCTGCGCCGGGCTTGCCGTTGTTGCGCTCGCGCTGTTCGGGCAGGGCCGGGCGCGCGAGGCCGACGGCGGGGTGGACGCATCGCCGGTACCGGTGCTGTCGGTGACGCTGATCCGGCCACAGGAGAGCGTGCTGCCGGTACGCGTGTCGGCGACGGGCCATGTCGTGGCCTGGCAGGAGGCGAGCGTCGGCGCGGAGGCGGACGGGCTGCGCCTGACCGAGGTGCGCGTCAATGTCGGCGATACGGTGACGCGCGGCCAGGTGCTGGCGTTGTTCAAGGCCGACACGATCGAGGCGGAGCTGGCGGAGGTGCGCGCGGCGGTCGCGCAGGCGGCGGCCGAGGCCGGGGAGGCCGAGACCAACCATCGCCGCGCGGGACGGCTGGGTGCCACCGGCGCGATCGCCGCGCAGCAGGTGGGGCAATACGCGGCCGGCGCGGCGACGGCGCGGGCGCGGCTGGACGCGGCGCGGGCGGTGGAGCGGCGCGTCGGCCTGCGCCTGGCGCAGACGCGCGTGCTGGCGCCGAGCGACGGTGTCATCACGGCGCGGCCGGCGACGGTGGGGGCGGTGGTCACTGCGGGGCAGGAGCTGTTCCGCCTGATCCGCGATGGCCGCCTCGAATGGCGGGCGGCGGTGTCGGCGGCGGACCTGGATGCGCTCGCGCCCGGCCAGGCGGCGACGATCAGCCTGCCGGGCCACGCGCCGATCCACGGCACGCTGCGCAGGCTGGGGCCGGTGATCGACGTGGCGACGCATACGGGCCTGGCCTATGCGGACCTGCCGCGCGGCAGCGCGGTGCGTGCGGGTGCGTTCGTCAGCGGCCATATCGCGGTGGGTGATCGCTGGGCGCTGACGCTGCCACGCAGCGCGGTGCTGCTGCGCGACGGCTTCCACACCGTCATGCGCGTGAGTGTCGCGTCGCGCGTGGTCGTGCAGAAGGTGGACGTCGGCCGGTCGGTCGACGACCGGATCGAGATCACGGCGGGACTCGCGGCGTCGGAGCCGGTCATCGCCGCGGGTCTGGGCTTCCTGAGCGAGGGGGACACGGTGCGCGTGGTCGGCGAGCTGGGGCCGGGTGCGGCCGCCGTGCCGGTGTCGAGCACGGCCGACGCGGACGTGACCGAATCGAACGCGCCGCCGCCGGAGCGGTCCGCACCGCCGCGGAGTAGTCCGTGAACCTCAACGTCTCGGCCTGGTCGATCCGCAACCCGGTCGCCGTCACGCTGCTTTTCATCCTGCTGACGCTGGCGGGGCTGGCGGGCTTCGCGGCGATGAAGGTGCAGAACTTCCCGGACATCGACTTCCCCGTGGTCACGGTCACCGCGGTGCTGCCGGGTGCCTCGCCGGCGCAGCTGGAGAACGACGTGGCGCGCAAGATCGAGGACGCGCTGGCGAACGTGCAGGGCCTCAAGCACCTCACCAGCGTGTTGAGCGACGGCACAGCGCGCATCACGGCGGAGTTCCGCGTCGGCACGCCGGTGCAGGCGGCGATGGACGACGTGCGCGACGCGGTGGCACGCACGCGCGCCCGGCTGCCGGCAGACCTGCAGGACCCGGTGATCGAAAAGCTCGAGCTGGCCAGCACACCAGTCACGATCTACACGGTGTCCTCGACACGGCGCGACGACGAGGCGCTGTCGTGGTTCGTCGACGGCCAGGTCACGCGGCGGCTGCTGGCGGTGCCGGGCATCGGCGCGGTGTCGCGCGTCGGCGGCTTGGACCGCGAGATCCGCGTCGCGCTCGACCCGCAGCGGCTGCTGGCGCTGAACGCCGGCGCGGCCGACATCTCCCGGCAGTTGCGCGCGCTGCAGCAGGAGGCGTCCGGCGGGCGCGTCACGCTCGGCGGGGCCGAGCAGTCGGTGCGCACGCTGGGCACGGTGGCATCCGCGCAGGCAATCGAGAACCTGGATCTGGCGCTGGGCGACGGGCGCCGGATTCGCCTGGCCCAGGTCGCGACGGTGTCGGATACCACGGCGGAGCCGCGTGCGGCCGCGCTGATGGACGGCAGGCCGGTGGTGGCGTTCGAGGTGCTGCGTGCGCGCGGTGCCGGCGAGCTGGAGGTGGCCGCGGCCGCGCGCGCCACGATCGCGGAACTGGCGGCCGCGCATCCGGATATCGCGTTCGCCGAGGCGGTCGACCACGTCGGCCCGATCGCCGAGAACTACCGCGGCTCGATGATGCTGATGGTCGAGGGCGCTGCGCTGGCGGTGCTGGTGGTGTTGGGGTTCCTGCGCGACTGGCGGGCGACACTGATCGCCGCGGTGGCGCTGCCGCTGTCGGCGATCCCGACGTTCGCGGTCATGCACCTGCTGGGCTTCACGCTGAACACGGTCTCGCTGCTGTCGCTGTCGCTGGTGATCGGCGTGCTGGTGGACGATGCGATCGTCGAGATCGAGAACATCGAGCGGCACCGGCGGATGGGCAAGACACCGCTGCGCGCGGCGACGGAGGCGGCCGACGAGATCGGGCTGGCGGTGATCGCGACCACGTTCACGCTGATCGCGGTGTTCGTGCCGACGTCGCTGATGGGCGGGACGGTCGGCCAGTACTTCGTGCAGTTCGGTTGGACCGCGGCGGTGGCGGTGTTCTTCTCGCTGGTGGTCGCCCGCATGCTGACGCCGACGCTGGCGGCGTATTTCCTGGCGGCGCCGCAGCGCCCGCCGGCCGCGCCGCGCTGGCTGGCGCGGTACCTGTGGATCGTGCGGACGTGCCTGCGCCATCGCGCGCTGACGATCGGCACGGCCGCGCTGCTGGTGGCCCTCGGCCTGCTCGTCGCCACGCAGCTGCCCGGCGAGTTCATTCCGGCTGATGACGGCGACCATACGCAGGTGACCGTCGCGCTGCCGCCGGGCAGCCGGCTGGGCGATACGCTGGCCGTCGCCGAGCAGGCGCGCGCGCGGATCGGTGCGCTTCCGTACGTGACCTCGGTCTACACCGCCGTCGGTGGCGGCAGCGGTGGCAGCGGCGATCCGGACGAGGCGGCGCCGGTCGCGAGCGTGACGACGGCCGTGCTCACCGTGAACCTGGTACCGCGCGGCCAGCGCGACGGCCTGACCCGGGCGATGATCGAGGCCACGCTGCGGCAGGCGCTGTCGGTGCTGCCGGGCGTGCGGATCGGCGTGGGCGCCGGTGGCGACAGCGAGGGCTACCAGCTGGTGCTGGCCTCGGAGGACGGGGCATTGCTGGCGCGTCATGCCGGCCGCGTCGAGCGCGAGCTGCGCGGGATTCCCGGTGTCGGCGCGGTGACCTCTTCGGCCAGCCTGGTGCGGCCGGAGCTGGTCGTCCAGCCCGATTTCGCACGCGCCGCGGACCTCGGCGTCACCTCGGCGGCGATCGCCGAGACGCTGCGGATCGCCACCGCGGGCGACTACGACCAGGCCCTCGCCAAACTGAATCTCGGTGAGCGCCAGGTGCCGGTGGTGGTACGGCTGGCCGATCGGGGCCGCGACGACCTGGACGTGCTGCGACGGCTGCCGGTACCCGGCGCGCGCGGGCCGGTGCCGCTGGAGAGCGTCGCGGACCTGGCGATCGCCAGCGGCCCGTCCGAGCTGACGCGCTACGACCGCCAGCGCAACGTCACCCTCAAGGTGGAGCTCAACGGCCGCCCGCTGGGCGACGTCGAGCGTGCGGCGGCGGCGCTGCCGAGCCTGCGCAACCTGCCGCACGGCATCGTCCAGGCCGCCACCGGCGACGCGGAAGCCATGGGCGAGCTGGCCCGGGGCTTCTTGCTGGCGATGGCCGCGGGCGTGCTGTGCGTGTACATGGTGCTGGTGCTGCTGCTGAAGGACTTCGCGCAGCCGTTGACCGTGCTGGTGGCGCTGGTGCTGTCGATCCCGGGCGCGTTCCTTGCGCTGTGGGTGACCGGTGCCAGCCTGTCGATGCCGTCGATGATCGGCTTGATCATGCTGATGGGCATCACCACCAAGAACGCGATCCTGCTGGTGGACTACGTCGTCATCGCCCGCCGGGACCACGGCAAGGGCCGCCGGTGCGCGATCGTCGATGCCTGCCGCAAGCGCGCCCGGCCGATCGTCATGACGACGATCGCGATGGGGGCCGGCATGCTGCCGGTCGCGCTCGGCATCGGCGCCGATCCGAGCTTCCGCGCGCCGATGGCGATCGTCGTGATCGGCGGGCTCGTGACGTCGACCGTGCTGTGCCTGCTGGTGATCCCGGTCGTCTACAGCCTGGTGGACGACCTGGTAGGGTATGCGCGCGTCTCGATGCGGCAGCGCCTGGATGGCGCAGTCGGCGGCTACGCGGTCGAGGTATAAGGCATGGCACCGATCCCCGGGCAGACCGCACCGGCCCCGGCACGTGACCGGGATGCGCCGGAGCGCGCCGCGCCGGGCACGCCGCCGGATGCGGCCGAACGGCGCGCTGCGGGCGTCGCTGCCGGCAGCGTCGATCGAGAATCCTGCGCGGCGGACAGCGGCCGCCGGCTGCCGCGCGCGACGCCCGAGCAGGACCTCGGCCTCGCCTTCGCGCGCGCAAGGGCCATGCTAGAGTGGATCGCGCGCGCCGCCGGCGTCGTGCCCGGCGATGGCGCGTGCAATCCTTCATGCGGCCCGGCCGCGCGCCCATCGGCGGACGAACCATGAGCACGCATCCCCTCTCGATCCTGATCATCGAGGACAACGCGCAGCTCGCGGCGAACCTCTACGACTACCTGGAAGGCTGCGGACACAGCCTGGATGCCGCACCCGACGGGCTGTCCGGCCTGCACCTGGCCGCGACCCGGGACTACGACGCGATCGTGCTCGACTGGAACCTGCCGCGCCTCGACGGCCTGACCGTGCTGCGCAAGCTGCGCGGCGAGGCGAAGCAGCGCGTACCGGTGATCATGCTGACGGCACGCGACCAGCTGGCCGACAAGATCGACGGCTTCGAGGCGGGCCTGGACGACTACCTGGTCAAGCCGGTCGCCCTGCCCGAGATCGAGGTGCGCCTGCGGTCGCTGGTGGCGCGCCTGCGGCAGTCGGTTGCGCCGGAGGACGTGCTCACGGTGGGTGATCTCACGTTCCACCTCGGTACGCTGGAAATCCGGCGCGCCGGACGGCCGATCGCGCTGAGCCGCACCGGACGGCACCTGTTGGAGCTGCTGATGCGCGAGAGCCCGCGCGTCGTCACGCGGGTGCGATTGGAGCGCGCGGCCTGGGGCGACGCCGTGCCGGCGACGGACCTGTTGCGCTCGCACATGCACGTGCTGCGCCGTGCGATCCAGCGCGACACGGAGCCGCCGCTGCTGTACACCGTGCCGGGCTCCGGCTACAGGCTCTGCGAACATGGCTAGGCGCGACGTCCCGCCGGGCCGGTCGCGCGGCATCCACGCCTGGATCAGCGCCGCGCTGGTCGTATTCGGGCTGACCATGCTGGCGGCGCTGGCGGCGCAGAGCTTCAGCAGCCAGCGCCTGATCGAGCACCGCTTCTGGGCCGACTTGCTGGCGTCGCTGTCGGCCGACCAAGTCGCGCGCGTCGAGCAGGGGCAGGGCGCTTCGCTGCCGCAGCGCGGACTGGTCCGGTCCTGGTACCTGGCCGAAGGCGGCAGCACCTTGCCGGATCCGGCGTATCTGGCCGATCTGCCGGCCGGCTACTACTCGACCGAGAGCGGCTTTTTCGGTTCGTTCCAATCGCTCGACGACTTTCCCGGCGAGAGCAGCTTCCATGCGCGGGTCGCCGATCTGCCGCACGGCCGGCTGGTCACCACGCTCGACATCCAGGCGCTGGAGGACCAGCAGAACCACGACTCCCTGCTCAGCACCGGCTGGGCCGTCGTCTTCGCCGTACTGATCGCGGGGGTCATCGGCTGGCTGCACGCCAACCTGGTGCGGCCGGTGCGCGACCTGGCCGAGCGCATGCAGGCGATCGACCCCAGCGACACCGCGGCGCGGCTGCCGACGACGTACCCGCGCGAGGAGATCCAGGTCATCGCGCAGGCCAGCAATGCGCACCTGGAGCGCGTGGCGCAGTTCATCGCGCGCGAGCGCAGCCTGCTCGACCAGGCCAGCCACGAGTTCCGCACGCCGATCGCGGTGATCGCCGGCGCCGCCGACGTGCTCGGGCAGATGCCGCTGCCGGAGGCGTCGCGGCCGGTGCTCGGCCGCATCGAGCACGCGGTGGCGGACCTGTCCGAGACGATGGTCGCCCTGCTGTACCTGGCGCGCGAGCCCGACCCTGCGACCGAGCCGGCGGACGTCACCGTGCTGCACGAGCTGCTGCCGCGCCTGGCGCGCGACCACGAGCACCTGCTGCACGGGAAACCGGCGCGGTTGGAGCTGGGCGAGCTGGTGCCCACCTTCATCGCCGTGCCGGAGGCGATCGTGCGCATCGCCGTCAGCAACCTGCTGCGCAACGCGATAGAGAGCACCGAGGCGGGCTATGTCGAGATCGCGCTGAGCGAGGGTGTGGTCACCGTCGCCGATTCCGGCAGCGGGTTCGATCCGGTCGAGGCCGCGCGGCGCTATCGCGACAGCCTGCGGCAGGCCGCACCGGTGCGCGGGCAGGGCCTGGGACTGTTCCTGATCGGCCGCATCTGCGATCGCTTCGGCTGGACGCTGGCGATCGAACCGGGCGGGCTGTCGGGCACGCGTGCCCGCCTCGACGTGACCGCCAGCGTCATCACGCCGTAGGCGGCGGACCACCGGCTGGCGGCCGGTGCGGGACACGACATTTCGGCGACACGACCGATTCATGCTGGGGTGGACGTTTGCCACCGCACCCGCCGCACGGGTGCGCGCCGGTGGACGCACATGACATTCCCCCACTCGATGAGGTCAGGCGTCCCATGAAGAAACGACTGTGGTCCCTCGTGCTGTCCGGCTTGTCGCTCAACGCCGTCGCCCAGCCGGGCGCGGCCGACGAGGTGCCGGCGGAACAACACCCGCCGCGCTGGAGCCTGGGTATCGCCGCGATGGTCTCGGACAGCCCGTTTGCCGGCGAGGGCACGCGGGTGATGCCGGTCCCGCTGGTGACCTACGAAGGCGAGCGCTTCTACTTCCGCGGCATCACCGCCGGCTGGCGTTTCGTCAGCAGCGAGTCGTTCGAGCTGGCCGCGATCGGAAAGCTCCGCTTCGACGGCTTCGACGTCAAGGACCTCGGCCGGCGCGAACTGGCCGACAACGGCGTCGACTACCGGCTGCTGGAAGACCGCGACCTCGCGTTCGACCTCGGCCTGGGCATGAAGTGGAGCGGCCGCGCCGGCGAGCTGGAGGTCGAGCTGCTGGCCGACGCGACCGACACCAGCGGCGGGCAGGAGGTCTCGATCCAGTACGGCTACCCGTTCGCGCTCGGCCAGGGCCAGTTGACGCCGATCGTGGGCGCCACCTGGCAGTCCAAGGACATGGCGAACTACTACTACGGCACGCTCGACAAGGAAGTCGCGCGCGGCGTCGTCGACTACAAGCCCGGCTCGGTCGCGATCGGCCATGTCGGCTTCAACTACTTCCGGCCGATCGGCCAGAAGTGGTCGCTGCTGGCCTCGGTCAAGTACAGCAGCCTGCCCGACGAGATCAAGGACAGTCCGTTGATCGATGCGGACGCCAAGGGTACCGCGTCGGTGTTCTTCGGCCTCTCGCGCGGGTTCTGACGCGCGCGGGGCGGCTCCGAAGCCTCGCGGTCTAGGGGCGTCCGGCGGCCTCGAAGTCGTCGTCGAACAGCGCGTCGATCACCGGCACGAACACGATCGAGGTCGGGTAGCAGTTGCCGCAGCCGGGATCGTAGGGCCCGCCGAAGCGCGTCACGAACGGACCGAGGTCGAGCTGGACGGGGTTGGCGCCGACGTTGAGCCGCACGCTGTGGAAGCGGTTGGAACGCACCGGCACGCCGGGGTTGGCGTCGGTCGGGTTGGTGGTGCCGGGATTGGCCACGGTGGTGCGCACCGGGCCGCCCGGGCACCAGTTGCGCGGGTTGGTCGGATTGGCGCCGACGGTGCCGGAACTGATCGAGCCGTTGAGCGGATTGATCGCGGTACCGACGAACGCATTGCAATTGGTCTGCGTGCTGAACGCGTCGCCGACCGGAGCGCCGTTGACCTGCACGGTGTTGCCGGTGCTGAAGCCGTACTCGGAGTTGCCGCCGTGCGTGGTGACGATCAGATGCAGCGTGCCGTCGACGGTGGTGCTGCCGTCGCCCGGGTCGGGCACGTCGAGCGTGCCGGCGATCGTCAGCGACGCGCCGGAGGCAGGGCCGGTCGGCGCGTTGAGCGCGGCGCGCACCGCGGGGCCGGGCGCGGGCGGGCCGGGCGGTTGCGTGGAGAGCAGGTCCAGCGAGAAGCTGAAGCCGGTGCGCGCGAAGATCGCCTGGGCCTCCTCGGTGGTCAGGCCCGGCGGATACGGCGCGAGCGGCAGGTTCGCCACCTGGGCACCGGCGTTGGTCCAGCACGGGTTGTAGGTGCCCGATCCATTAGGGTAGGTCGGGTAGGAGCCGCCGGCGAAGCCGACCCAGATGTCCTGCGTCGGATCGGCCAGGTGCGGTGCGTAGGCGCTGACGTCCATCAGCGGCGACACGTACGGCGACGGATTGCTGTCGCGGTTGTAGGTGCTGAACGTCGTCATGAAGCGCGCGATCTCGATCGTGCGCGGGATGTCGGCGGTGGTGGGGACGGCGCCGGCGGCCTTCGGCAGGTAGACGATGCTTTCGATGCGGTCGAAGGCGTCGCAGCCGGCGAACTTGGTGACCTTGGCGGCCAGGTCCGCACCGAGCTGCGCCTTCTGCTGCGCGCTCAGCAGCGTCAGCGTGTACCAGGACTCATTGCCGCGCAGCAGGACGATGCCGGGCGGCGTGGTGTAGAGCGGTGGCAGGTCGTCGGAGTAGATGCTGAACTGCGGCGCCTGCGTCAGCACGTTCGTCGTCGTCACCGTCTGGGCACCGGCCGCCAGCGGCACGGCCAGCAGCACGAGGGCGAGAAGGGGTCTGGCGCCGCCAATCGGTGTCGTCGGTTTCACGGGTTCGCTCCTCAGGGCCGCGTTTGGTTCGGGACAGGCTTGCCGGCGGGCCGGCGGCGGACGCTGCGAGCTTCCCTGCCCGATCCCGGCAGCGGCTGCGGGCGTGCACCGTCACCCGCCTGCATCTTGAGTGACGCCCGTCGAGGGATCAAGGCCGCCTGGCCGGTCGTTTCCGCCGGCTGGACGATGGGCTGTCCTCGTGCGGGCGGCAGGCCCATGGACGGCTCGGATGTTCAGTGCGCCCGGCGAAAACATGCCCGACCCACGCCGGCAGGCCGGGCGTCGGGGCGGCGCGTGCGCGGCGTCAGTCGGCCGGCATTGCGGCCTGCGTCGCGTGCGCCGGCGTGCGACCCGGCCGTCGGCCGTTCAACCACCGCCCCAGCACCGTGTGCCGCACCAGCAGCTGGTAGCTGGCCAGCGAAACGACGAGCGTGAGCGTGGTGGCCAGCGCGAACTTGGCGGGCCAGGGCAGCGGCACGTCCAGCAGCCGGTACTGGATCGCGAACAGCACCGGCAGGTGCACCAGGTAGACCCAGTAGGCGGCGTCGGCGAACCAGCGCATCACCCGATTGGACGTGTCCAGCCAGGCGCGGCCGGCGATCAGGCAGCACAGCGTCATCCACAGGCCGGCGCAGGCTTGAAGCACGGCGTCGAGCCCGCGCGTGGCCCAACCGGCCGGCACCGGGCGCGGCGTGCCGAGCACCCACGGCGAGGCCGCGTACGCCACGAGCGCGCCGACCAGCAGCAGCGGCCCGAAGCGCCGCAGGCCGTCGATCAGCGCGGGCTGCAGGTACAGGTGATAGCCGAGCGCGAAGTACGCGCCGAAGTACGCCACGGCCCACAGCTGCGGCAGCAGCGCTTCGGGCGCCGGCCATGGGTTGGTCGTCATCGCCAGCGCAGGCGCCAGCAGCAGCGGGGCGACCAGGACCGTCGGCCAGGAGACCGGCAGCGCGCGTATCCGGGCGTAGGCGCGCTGCGGCTCGATGGCGGCGACGACCCAGACCAGCAGCGTGAACAGCATCAGGTAGGCGAGGAACCACAGGTGCGCAAGGCTGGGTATCAGCGGCACGCTGCCTTGCGTGGCGGCGTAGTCGCGCAGCCAGGCGAGCACCGGCGAGGGGTGCTGCACGGTCGTCGCGGCGTAGACGGTCAGCCGGTACATGCCCAGCACCACCAGCGGAACGCCGGCCAGCAGCGGCAGCAGCACGCGCACGAGGCGCGTACGGAACAGGCCGGCCAGCCCGCGGCGCTGCACCAGCAATGCGCTGAAGAAGCCGGCCACGACGAAGAACAGCGGCATCCGGAACGCGTGCAGCCACCAGGCCACCATGTCCACGGCCGCGGAACCGGCGGCATCGGCGGGCGGCCAGTAGGGCCGGATCAGCGGGCTGTAGGCGAGCGCGGCGTGGAACACCACGCCGGCGAGCATCGCCAGCGCGCGCAGGTTGTCCATGTAGTGGATGCGCGATGTCGTGGTCATGGCCGGGTGCTCAGAGGAACGCGGTCTTGCGCGTGTGGAACCAACTGCTCGCGAGTAGGGCCAGCACGATCGCCGCGAGCTCCGCCGCCAGTACGCGTAGCACCGTGGCGCTCCAGACGATGTCCTCGGTCCGGATGAACGGTGCGACGCCGTCGAGCCGGCTCACCAGGTACATGAAGGGCCCGATCAGCGTCATCAGCCCCAGCATGACGAAGATGTTCCAGCCCTCGGACTCGCAGGCGATCGCGAAGCCCAGCGAGGCGCAGAAGCTGGCCAGCATGAAACCGGCGGTCAGTACGGTCCAGACCACGGTGCCGTCGGGGATCGGCGTGGTCAGGATCAGCACGATCATGCCGCCGGTGACCACGGCGAACGGCACCAGGTAGATCACCAGGTTCGCCAGCAGCTTGCCCCAGTACACGTCCATCGGCGAGACCGGCAGGCTCATGACGAAGGCGAGGGTCTGCTGCTTGCGCTCGGCCAGCAGGGACGTCTCGATCGTGTACGAGCCGCACACGACCAGTAGCACCAGCAGCAACAACGCGCCGGCGGCAGCGGCCCACGGCGCGCCGGTGCCGATCAGGCCCAGCGCCAGCACGATGCCGGCCAGGTAGCCGGCCAGCTGCTTCTGGCAGACCTGCCAGTCCTTGACGATCAGCCGCCCGACCAGGCGGGCATCACAGGCGAACAGGTTCATCGGCTCGTTCCTCCACGCACCGTCGTCACGAAAATGTCTTCCAGCGTCATCGGCTCCACTGCCGTGACCTCCAGGCCCTGCGCCTTCAGCCGCTGCAGCAGCCCTTCGTCGAAGGCGCCGGTCTTGATCTCGATCAGCGGCGGGCTTTCGCGGACGGATGCGATGCCGGCGATCGCGTCGAGCGGCCCGATCGCCGGCCCGCGGCACAGGATGCGCCGCCAGCTGTCGAGGAAGGACTCCTTGTCGCGCGAGGCGACGATCCCGCCGCGATGCAGGAACGTGATCGCGTCCGCCAGCTGTTCGATGTCGGCGGTGTTGTGCGAGGAGAACAGCACCGACCGCTCCTCGTCGCGCAGGACCTCGGCCAGCGCGTCCAGCACCTCGCCGCGCGCGATCGGGTCCAGGCCGGTGGTGGGCTCGTCCAGCAGCAGCAACCGCGGGTGCCGCGCGAAGATCAGCAGCAGCAGCGCCTTGACCCGCTGGCCGTGCGAGAAGCCGGCCAGCTTCTGCTGCGGGCGCAGGTCGAAGCGCGCCAGCAGTGTCTGCGCATAGGCCTCGTCCCAGCCGGGATAGATCCGCGCGACGAAATCCATGTGCCAGCGCAGCGTCTGGCCGCGGTACAGGCGCATGTCGTCCGAGGCGTAGCCGATGTCGCGCTTCACCGCGACCTGTGCCTCGGGCAGCCGCTGGCCGAGCACCGCCACCGCGCCGTCGTCGGCGCGGATCAGGCCGACCAGCAGCCGCAGCAGCGTGGACTTGCCGGCGCCGTTGACGCCGACCAGGCCCATGATCTGGCCGGTGGGCACGACCAGGTCGATGTCGTGGAGCGCGAATTCGCCGTAGTGCTTTTGCACGCCCGAGAGGGCGATGGCGGGAGATTGGATGTCCATGGTTCCTGCAAGGGTCCGGAGGCGGTTAGGGACTGTCGGAAGGGTGGGACAAGGCTTCTTCGACCTGCGTCAGCACGTCCTGGGGTTCCAGGCCGAGCGTTCGCGCGGTGGTGACCAGCTCGGCCAGTTGCGTGCGGAACGTGTCCATCAGTACGGCCCGAGACGCGTCGGGCTGGTCGGCCACGAACGAGCCCTTGCCCTGCTGCGTCACGATCACGCCGGCGCGTTCCAGTTCCAGGTAGGCGCGCTTGACGGTGATCACGCTGACGCGGCTGGCGCTGGCCAGTTCGCGGATCGACGGCAACGGATGGCCGGACGGCCATTCGCCGGCCATCACCTTCGCCACCACCTGCTCGACGATCTGCGCATACATCGGCGTGCCGGAGTGGCTGGAGAGAACGAGTGCATCACGCATGCATAGGATCAGGCCTCACTGTGTATAGTGAGTATACACAGATATGCCCGGACATCAACAGGGCCTTGCGCGCGGTGCTTGCGGGCCTCCGGCGGCTCGGTTTCACTTCCGCGTCCACGGGACGGCTGTCCTTGGGCCGGAGACGGTGTTGCAGGCGTTGGATCTGATCGTTCGGGCGGTGGCGGCCACGCTGTGGCTGCTGCTGGCCTGGCGGCTGGTGTGGGCGGCGGGCGGCGAACGCGTCGTGCGCTTGTTCGTCCCGCTGGCGCTGGGTCTGGTGGGTTTCCTGGCCGGCACTACGGTGCAGCCGGCGTTGCTGCTGCCGGGCACGGCGGCCGTGGTGGCCGGTGTGCTCAGCGGCAGCGCGGCGGTGTTCCTATGGTGGTTCTGCCTGATGCTGTTCGACGACGCGTTCCGCCTGGGCCCGATGCAGGCGGTGGTGGCGGTCGCACGGTGCAGGGCCGGTGCTGGTGGCGCGGCGCGGCGGCAACCTGAGCCGCACCCTGCGGCGCGCGCGCTCCGCTACCTGCTGCACCGCCGTGCGCTCGATCGCCTTGCGGCGACCGGCCCGCGTGCGGCGCCTATCGGGGAACTCCCGCGCTCGCCGGATCGATGCGGGAGCAGGCCGCCGACGTGCCGGGCCGGAGCCGGCGCACGCACGACCGGCGCTTGGCGTGCGCGTTCCGGGATGACGCTCGCGATCGACGTGATGCGGGATTCGCGTAGCGCCACGGTGGCGGCATGGCGTGGAGCCGGCCGCGCAGCGGTGACCTGGGCTTTTCAGCTGCGCCGGGCGGCGCCGGACCCGCCCGATGCGTCGGGCGCGTGCTTGTCCAGTCGGTGGTTCTCGTACATCTCGATCGCGGCCTTCAACAGCCCGATGTAGCCGATGCCGAGCATCAGCACGCCGAACGCCACTTCCTGGATGATGCCTCCGGACGAAACCAGGAAGCCGTACAGGCCCGCGACCAGCATGGCCGCCGCGGAGGCCGCCAACGCGATCAGGGCCAGCCGGCCCTTGCGCGGGTCCTGCCAGATCCGTTTGGAGAACGCGTTCTGCGTCGTGGTGGTGTCCTGCAGCGTCGAAAAGCTGATCGCCACGCCGGCGACGACCAGCGCCTTGTTGAGGCCCTGCCAGAACCCGTCGAAACCCGTGAAATACGGTTGTACGACGTAGAACAACGACACCAGCAGCAGCGGGTACTGCAGATAGCTGACGGCGTGGAACAGCCGCGTGACCTTGCTCATGGGGCGAGCGCTCCGGGGCTCGAATCGTTGTCTTGAGGGTGCCGCGCCCGGATCGCCGGGCAACGATGGCGCGCGGCGCCGCGGCGGCCGCGCACCATCGCATGGGGCGTGTCGCTATCGCAACGGTGCTCGCGCTGCGCAGAGGTTACCCGGACATCGGCTCAAGGAGCGATCTTGATCTTGCGTCCCAGGGCCTTGATGGCTTTGTTGGTGCGCTGGTTACGCGGGGGAAAGTCGTTGGGGCGAGTCCAGCCGACGACCTCCCCCAGGGTGGAAACGCCAACGCCGTCCAGGCGGTAGTCGGGTTCGTGGATGGCGTTCCAGATGCGTTCGGCCACGTCGCCCGGCCCCCATATCACGTAGCGGAACACCTCGGGCCCGGAGTGAGAGCCGCTGGCCGAACGGGCGTCGTAGATCATGCGGGCGTGAGCGAGGATCTTGGGCCATGCGCCGGGACTGCGGGTGAAGCCGAGCTCTTCCACGCCCTTGCGCGTGGAATGCATGCCGAACGCGTGGGAGCACGCAAGCGTCTCGGCAAAGGTTTCCTGGTCCAGCGCCAGGATGCGATCTTCGGCGAAATGCTCCACGAACAGAGGCGCGACTCTCTCCATCATGTCGCGTTCGTTCTCGTAGTCGAAATCCGAGGTCTTCCACCACGCGAGGGCGTCCTGCATCGCGGCTTCGGCATGGCGGCTGTTGCGCTCGTAGTGGCCGAGATAGGCGTCCTTTTCGGATCGCGGATCGACGATGGTGTAGTAGTAGGCGTGCAGGAACTGGTCACACTGCACGCCGGGCGGGATCCCTTCCCGGATCCATCCGGGGCGGTTCTCGGGACTGGCGACACGCAGTGCAAGGGGGCGCAGGTAGGCGAGCGTCTCGTGCCACTCGGCCACGAATCTCCTTTTCCTCATCGTGAAAGAGCTGCGGGCCGGCTGATGCGCGATGGGGCTGTTCCGGTCCATCAAGGCCGCGTGCCCGTCCTCGAATTCCTTCTGGACGAGGTAGGCATCCTTGCGGATCTGCTTGAGGCGCTCGTGCAGCTGCCGCTGAGCGCGGTAGATCGTCTCGTCGAGCGGGATCGACTGCGCCGCCACCTGATCGAAGAACCCGTCGAGCCGCTCGGTCATGCCTTGCGCGTCGAGTTCGTCCTGCGTCAGGAACACGCCGGCCTCGTGGTTCTGGTTCCACGCACGATCGGTGAGGTTCGCCGAGCCGATGTAGGCGCCGACGCCGACCCACCAGATCACCTTGGCGTGGAGCCAGTGAGGGACCAGGCGACACTCGACGTCCGCGCTGTTGCGCTGGCGCATCAGGAACCAGCGCAGCACCGCCGGATCGATCGGGCAGGTGCCGTCGATGCGCCCGTAGAATGTCACGGGCTTGTCCAGCCGCTGTGCTGCATCGAAGAGCAGCAGGTCGCCATTTCCATGTTCGGCGTAAGGGATTGCCGCCTTCACTTCCTCGCAATCGGGAAGACAGTCCTGGTTGAGGTTGGGCAAAGGATACCCAGCCTTTTCGAGCCCGATCAGCTTCATGTGCGACGTCCTTGCGGTTGATCCAGCGGCGTTCGAGCCGATCGCGGCTCGGGGCCGGCCTTGCGGGGTGGGCGTTGAAATCGGAGTCCATGCGCATGCCATTGTCCCCCATCCCGGCGCAGGAGCGCTGGGTGAGCACGCCCCAGGGCCGGCTCTTCACCCGTTGCTGGAGTCCCGGCGCCGGTAATCCCGGGCGCGATGTCCCGATCGTGCTGTTCCACGACTCGCTGGGCTGCGTCGCGCTGTGGCGCGACTTCCCGGAGCGCCTGGCGCAGGCCTCGGGCCGGACCGTCATCGCCTATGACCGGCTCGGCTTCGGCCGGTCCGATCCGCATCCCGGCCGGCTGGACCGCGATTTCGTCCAGGACGAGGCGCGTGGCGCGTTTGCCGCAGTCCGCGAGCAGTTGCGGATCGAGCGCTTCATCGCCTTCGGCCACAGCGTCGGCGGCGGCATGGCGGTGGCCTGTGCGGCACGCCACGCGCCCGCGTGCATTGCGCTCGTCACCGAGTCCGCGCAGGCGTTCGTCGAGGACCGCACGATCCAGGGCATCGGCGATGCACGGCGCAGCTTCCAGGCGGCGGGCCAGCGCGATCGCCTGGTGAAGTACCACGGCGACAAGACGGACTGGGTGCTGGCCGCCTGGATCGAGACCTGGCTGGCGCCGGACTTCGCCGGCTGGAACCTGGATGCGGACCTGCGCGGCGTGCGCTGCCCGGTGCTGGCGCTGCACGGCGACCACGACGCGTACGGCTCGGTCCGCCATCCCCGGCGCATCGCCGAGCAGGTGGCCGGACCGGCCACGGTGGTGATCCTGCCGGACTGCGGCCATGTTCCGCATCGCGAACAGCCCGAGGCCGTGCGCGCGCGGGTGACGGCCTGGCTGGACGGCGCGGTCGGCCGGGAATGACCGGGCTGCACAGGCCGTTGCAGCGTTAACTGGCCTGGGGGTATCAGTCCGCTTCGGCGGCCAGCACCTGCCCGAGGTCGCGCGCCAGGCACCGGGCCTGCGCGGGGTCCAGCGTCGAGACCGTGATGCGCAGGCCGTGGGCGGGGGCCTGCACGCCGAAGGCCTCGCCGCCGCGGACGCGCCAGCCGCGCCGGGCCAGGGCGGTGGTGACCGGGCGGCTGTCCGCCGGCAGCGGCAGCCAGAGGTTGAGGCCGTCGGCCGGGGCCAGGACCGGTACGGATTGGGCGGCGAGGGCGGCGCGCAGGGCGTCGCGGCGGCGCGCGTAGTCGGCGCGCGCGCCTGCGATCCGCCGGGTGACGGCCGGTGAGGCGAGGCAGGCGCCGACCACGTCCTGCAGCAGGTGGCTGACCCAGCCGGTGCCGGGCGCCAGGCGCAGCTGCAGCCGCTGCGCGGTCTGCGTGTCGCTGGCGACGAAGGCGAGGCGAAGGTCGGGCCCGAACGGTTTGGAGACCGAGCGGACCACGGCCCAGCGCCGGGCGCCGCGCGGGATCACGTCGTGGTAGCCGGCGGCGGACAGCAGCGAGAAATGGTCGTCGGCGATCACCAGCGCGTGCCGGTGGCGCGCCAGCACGGCACGCAGCTGCCGTGCGCGCGCCGCGCTCAGGCTGCAACCGGTGGGGTTCTGCGCGCGCGGGGTGACGATCACGGCCTGGGCGCCGCCGGCCAGCGCCGCGTCCAATGCGTCGGCGCGCATGCCCTCGGCGTCGACGGCCACGCCCACGGCCTGGTAGCCGCCGATGCGCAGCGTATTGATGCTGCCGAGGAAGCACGGGTCCTCGACCGCCACGGTGTCGCCGGGCACCAGGCAGGCCGCCAGCAGCCGCTCGACGGCGTCCACGGCGCCGTGCGCCAGGCTGATCGCGAAGCGGGCCGGACAGTCGCCGTCGAACCAGCGCCGCGCGTGCGCGTCCAGCGCGGGGGCGACCGGCGCCTCGCCGTACAGGCGCGGCCGATACGGGCGCTGCGCCAGCAGGGCCGGGACGTCCGGCAGCCAGCGCGGCGCGGGATTGCCGCTGGCCAGGTCGACCAGGGGCGAGCCGGGCAGGGCACCTTCCTGCTCGCCGGCGCCGTGCGGCGGCCGGATGCGGGTGCCCAGGCGCCCCTGCGTCGTCGCGATGCCGGCGGTCGCCAGGCGCCGGTAGGCCAGCGCCACGGTGTTGCGGTTGACGCCCAGCGTCGCGGCCAGGTCGCGCACCGGCGGCAGCGCGTGCCCGGGGGGCAGGTCGCCGCCGCGCGCCAGCAGGCGGATGCTGTCGAAGATCTCGGCGGCGGTGGTTCCGGTGATGGTCATGGCGGGTATCACAGCCTGATCTTTGTCCTAGGTCAATGATAGAATCGTGCCGGGTTCGTCCGCGGGACGAGCGTCACCCGTTTGCGAGGTTGAAGCAGTGAGCGAGTCACACGCCGGCGCAGCGCCCGGCACCCCGACCCGGCACGACCAGCACGACCGCTGGCCCCGGGCGGAAACCGTCGAGGATTTCCGTCGCAACCTGGCCGCGGTGGATGCGCGCATCGCCGCGGCCTGCGAGCGTGCCGGCCGCGACCCGGCCGAGGTGCGCCTGCTGCCGATCAGCAAGACCGTCGACGAGGCGCGCATCCGCCTGGCCCATGCGGCCGGCTGCGGCTGGCTCGGCGAGAACAAGGTGCAGGAGGCGCAGCGCAAGTGGGAGGCGATGGCCGACCTGACCGACCTGCGCTGGTCGATCGTCGGCCACCTGCAGACCAACAAGGCCAAGGCGGTGGCACGCTTTGCGGCCGAGTTCCAGGCGCTGGACAGCCTGCGCGTGGCCGAGGCGCTCGATCGCCGGCTGCAGGCGGAAGGCCGCGCGCTGGACGTGTTCGTGCAGGTCAACACCTCCGGCGAGGCCAGCAAGTACGGCCTGGCGCCGGAGGCGGTCGCCGCCTTCGTCCAGGCACTGCCGGCCTATGCAGCGTTGCGCGTGCGCGGGCTGATGACGCTGGCCGTGTTCTCCGCGGAGGCGGCGCGCGTGCGCGCCTGCTTCGTCCGGCTGCGGACGCTGCGCGACCGCCTGCGCCAGCAGACGCCGGCCGGCATCGGGCTGGATGCACTGTCGATGGGGATGTCCGGCGACTACGAGATCGCGATCGAGGAAGGGGCCACCGTCGTGCGCGTGGGGCAGGCGATCTTCGGCGCGCGCAGCACGCCCGATGCCCACTACTGGCCGACCGGCGGCGCGGTGGAGCCGGACGCATGACGCCGCCGCCGACCGCGCTTCCCGAGCCGCTGCAGCCGCTGGCCATCGACGTCGTGTCGGTGCAGTCGCAGGTGGTCTACGGCCGCGTCGGCAACAGCGTGGCGGTGCCGGCGCTGCAGGCGCACGGTCTCACCGTCGCCGCGGTGCCGACGGTCGTCTTCAGCAACACGCCGCACTACCCGACGCTGCACGGCGGTGCGCTGCCGATCGACTGGTTCGACGGCTACCTGCAGGACCTGATCGCGCGCGATGCGCTGCGCAGCCTGCGAGCGGTCCTGGTCGGCTATCTCGGCAGCCCGGCCCAGGCGGCGGCGCTGGCGCACTGGATCGATCGCGTGCAAGCGATGCATCCGGGCCTGCGCGTGATCGTGGATCCGGTGATCGGTGACCACGACCACGGCATCTATGTCGATCCGGGCCTGATCGCGGCCTGCCGTACGCACCTGCTGCCGCGGGCCCAGGGCCTGGCGCCGAACGGCTTCGAGCTGGAGCAGCTGACCGGCCGGCCGGTCGCGGACGAGGCGGACGTGATCGCTGCCGCACGGACGCTGCTCGGCGGGCGCACCCGCTGGGTGGTGGTGACCAGTGCCGCGCCGGCAGCCTGGGCACCGGGCCAGATGCAGGTGGCGGTGGTCACGCACGAGGAGGCGCGCATCCTGCGCCATCCGCGTATCGACGCAATGCCCAAGGGCACCGGCGACCTGTTCAGCGCCGTGCTGGCCGCGCGGCTGCTGGAGGGGGCCGCGGTTTTCGATGCGGCGGCACACGCCTGCGACCAGGTCGTCGCCGCGCTGGAGCGCACGCACCGGGCGCGCTGCGCGGAACTGCTGCTGCCGCCGGTCGCCGGCGGTGGTGCGGGGGCTGAGCCCATGCCCTGCTATCGCCTGGTCGTCCATCGCCACGGCAAGCGGCTGGGCCAGTTCGAGTCCGATGTCCCCGACGCCGCGGCGGCCGTCCGCGACATCGCCGCGCGGCTGCATGCGGCCGACGGTTACCAGCTGGAGCTGTGGGTGGCCGATGGCGAGCGCCGCCTGCTGGAAAGCAGCCCGGACGGGGTGCGCCTGCTGGGGCGCGAGCCGCTGTTCCGGCCGACGGCGCTTTGAGCCACGCCCGCCACCGGCGCGTGGGGCCCACGCGGTGGCCTTGCGCCGGTGGAGACGCTTGCGGCGGGTGAGGGCGTTGACTCGCGCCATCATGTAACATAATTTGTTACGTGATGGCGCTGGCCGCTGGCCGGGCATCGCTGCGCGGCGACGCGCTCGTTCTCGTGCCCGCCAGCGCCCTCGTCCCGCTCTCACCGCTCCGGATCGCCTCATGCGTGAATCGCTCGCCCCGTTCTCCGATGCCGCCGCCGTCGCGCACTATGCGGACGGCCCGCCGCGCCTCGTGCCCGGCTATGCCAGCCTGCATCGCATGACCGCCGTCCTGCTGGCCGAACGCACCCCGCCGGCCGCTCACGTGCTGGTCCACGGCGCGGGCGGCGGCCTGGAACTGAAGGCCTTCGCCGAGGCGCATCCGGCCTGGACTTTCACCGGTGTCGATCCGTCAGCCGACATGCTGGGGCTGGCCGCGCGGACACTGGGGCCGCTGGCGCCGCGCGCCCGCCTGCATCACGGCCTCATCGAGGACGCGCCGGAAGGGCCGTTCGATGCCGCGACCAGCCTGCTGACCCTGCACTTCCTGCCGATCGACGAGCGCCGCCGCACCCTGGCCGGGATCCACCGCCGTCTGCTGCCCGGCGCGCCGTTCGTGGCGGTCCATGCCAGCGTTCCGCAGGAGGACGGCGCACGCGACCGCTGGCTGTCGCGCTATGCCGCCTTCGCGGTGGCGTCGGGCGTGGACCCGGTGAGGGCGGCGGACGGGCGCGCGGCGGTCGAGGCGCATCTGAGCCTCCTGACGCCGGCCCAGGACGAGGCGCTGCTGCGCGAGGCCGGCTTCTCCGGCGTAGAGCTGTTCCATACCGGCTTCACCTTCCGCGGCTGGGTGGCCTACGCCTGATCCGTGCCCCGCCGGCGTTGCCGTGCGCCGGCCTGTTTCACCGGCCGGCGCCGCGCCAGGCCGTGGGCGATACGCCCGAGCGTGCGCATCGCGGCGACGAACCGCGTATCGATCGCCTGGCCGCAGGACAGCCGGATGCAGTGGCGGTAGCGCGTGCCCTTCGAGTAGACCCGCCCGGGCAGGATCACGATGCGCTCGCGCAGCGCGGCCTGGAACAGCGCGGCGCTGTCGACGGCGGCCGGCAGCTCGATCCACAGCAGGAAGCCGCCGGTGGGCTGGGTGGCGCAGGTGCCGGCCGGGAAATGGTCGGCGACCAGGCCGCGCACGGTGGCGACCTGCGCCTCGCAGAGCCGCCGCAGGTGCTTGAGGTGATGCGCGTAGCCGCCGCTCTCCAGGTACAGGCCCACTGCTTCGCCGAGCAGCAGCGGCTCGGCGCCGCTGGAGGCGAACTTCAGGCGCCGGACCGCCGGTGCGAACCGGCCCGCGGCCAGCCAGCCCACGCGGTAGTCCGGTGCCAGCGTCTTGGAAAAGCCCGAACAGGCCAGCACCCAGCCGTCGCGGTCGAACGCCTTGACCGCCGGTTCCGGCGGATCGGCGAACTGCAGCTCCGCGTAGACCAGGTCCTCGATCAGCGGCACGCCGTGTCGCGCGACCAGGTCCGCCAGGCGCTGCTTGGCCGCCGGCGGCATCGTGCAGCCCAGCGGGTTGTGCACGGTCGGCATCGCCACCAGCGCGGCCAGCTGCCGCTGTTCGAGCAGCCGTTCCACGGCGTCGAGATCCAAACCGTGGCGTGGATGCGTCGGGATCTCGATCGCCTTCAGGCCCAGGCTGGCCAGCAGCGGATACAGGTTGAAGTAGGCCGGCGCCTCGATGCCGATGCCGTCGCCGGGGCGGGCCACGGCGCGCAGCGCCAGCTGCAGCGCCTCGGTCGCGCCGTGGGTCAGCTCGATATCGTCGGCCGCCAGCGTCATGCCCAGCCGCTGGCCGCGCAGCGCGATCTGCTCGCGCAGCCGTAGCGAGCCCGGCGGCAGCGCATACCCGGACGCCACGCCGGCCTGGCGCGTCAGGACCGTGTGGGTCAGCCGCGCGAGGCGCTCGCCGGGGTAGAACGACCGCCCGCGCGGGCAGGCCAGCGCCAGTTCCAGGCAATCCGGCTGCCGTCGCGCCTCCAGCACCAGCGCCAGCAGGTCGTCCTGCGCGCTGCCGATCGCCTGGCTCGGCGCACTGCGCAGCGACTGCCGCGGTTCGGGCAGCGCGCTGCGCACGTAGAAGCCCGATTGCGGCCGCGCCACGATCAGCCCGCGATCCTCCAGCAGGCGGTAGGCGGCGGTCACCGTGTTGAGGCTGAGCGCGCGCTGCGCGGCGCAGTCGCGCAGCGACGGCAGCGCGGCACCGGCGGGCAGGCGGCCGCTACGGATGGCGTGGCCGAGATCGTCGGCGAGCGACTGGTAGCGGGGGGCGGCAGCGGTCATGCGCTACTCCGTAGCGAACGGAACTGTACCCATTCAACCACGAACCTGCTGTATCTGTACCCATCGCCATCGCCGCCCTAGCATCGTGGCTCCGCTCCGGACCCCCGCTGGAATGACCGACCTGCTGCCGCTGCTGAGCTACCTCCTGGCGATGACCGTCACGCCGGGCCCCAACAACATCATGCTGACCGCCTCCGGCGTGAACTTCGGCTTCCGGCGCACGATCCCGCACATCATCGGCATCTGCCTGGGCAGTGCCGCGCTGTTCGTGCTGTGCGCGCTGCTATTGAACGCGGCGACGGAATGGATCGCCGCCGTGCGCAAGCCGCTGGCGGCGGCGGGTTGCGCCTACCTGATCTGGATGGCGTTCAAGCTGGCGCGTGCCGATGCGCCGGGGCAGGCGGCGGCGCCGGGACCGATCGGCTTCTTCGGTGGCGCGCTGTTCCAGTGTGTCAACCCGAAGGCCTGGATCATGGTGCTCAACACGGCGGTGCTGTTCCTGCCGGCACAGGCCTCGCTGGCGCTGATTCTCCTCGTCGCGCTGATCGGCATCGCCGTGGGCCTGCCGTCGCTGGCGTTGTGGGCCTGGGGCGGCGAGCGGCTGCGCCGCTGGCTGCATCGGCCGTGGGCGCTGCAGGCGTTCAACCTCGGCATGGCGGGGCTGCTGGCCGGTACTGCGCTGTGGCTGCTGGCCGACGAGTTCGGATCGGCCTAGGACGGGTGGTCCCCGTTCGGGCCGGCAGGTCACGCCGGTCTCTAACGCGCGCGTTTCGAGGACGTGCGCGGACGTCGACGCCAGTCATGTCCTGACGAAGACACCGAATCCTTTCAGCGTTCGCCGCCGCGGGCCGGCGGACCTGTCCCTGGCGCTGCCATCGGGCGTACCCTGGGTCGCCGCCGCTACGGCCAGAGGGATCGCCCATGGCAACGCCCGTCGCCGCATTCGCGTATCCGGCCAGGCGCCTGGTCGCGTCGTGTCATCTGCTCGGCCTGGTGCTCGCATCGGCCTGCGTTGCCGCGCCGGCCGCCGCACCGGCACCGCCCGGCGCGGCCGCGTTCGCGTCGGCCGAGCAGTCCGACCCGCGCCGGCTCGGCTGGATGACCGGCTTTCCGCCGCCCGAAGACAAGACGATCCGGTTCTCGGACGCGGACTACTTCGCCTTTCCGAAGCTGCGCTGGACGGTCTGCCATTTCCGGCAGCTGATGCCCACGGTCGGCGTGGCGCGGGGACCGGGCGGCGCGTCACCGATGAAGCGGCGGATCGACCCGTCGATCGATGCGGTCACGTTCACGCCGCTGGGTGCGGACACGGCCATGACCTGGGCCGACTCGCTGCCGGCCAACTACACCGACGGCATCGTGGTCCTGCATGAGGGCGTCCTGGTCTACGAGCGCTACTTCGGCTGCCTGGACGCGGCCGGCCAGCATGCGGCGATGTCGGTCACCAAGTCGCTGACCGGCCTGCTCGGCGAGATGCTGGTGGCCGAAGGCACGCTGGACGAGTCCGCGAAGGTGGCTTCGATCGTGCCGGAACTGGCGGGCAGCGCCTTCGCCGACGCCACCGTGAGGCAGGTGCTGGAGATGACCACCGGCCTGCGCTACAGCGAGGACTACGCCGATCCGGACGCGGACGTGTGGACCTATGCCGCCGCCGGCAGCCCCTTGCCGCGGCCGGCCGGCTACACCGGGCCGCGGGGTTACTTCGACTACTTGAAGACCGTGCGCAAGCAGGGACGGCACGGCGAGGCGTTCGGCTACAAGACGATCAATACCGATGCCCTGGGCTGGATCATCGCGCGCGTGAGCGGAAGGTCGGTGGCCGACCTCCTGTCCGAGCGGATCTGGAGCCGCATCGGCGCCGAGCAGGACGGCTACTACACGGTCGACTCGACCGGCACGCCGTACGCCGGCGGTGGCTTCAGCGCCGGCCTGCGGGACCTCGCGCGCATCGGCCAGCTGATGCTCGACGAGGGAACGGTCGATGGCCGCCGGTGGGTGCCGGCGGCGGCGATCCGCCGCATCCGCGCCGGTGGCGACCGGGCCGCCTTCGCCAAGGCCGGCTACGCGCTGCTGGCGGGCTGGAGCTATCGCGGCATGTGGTGGATCTCGCATGACGCGCACGGCGCCTACATGGCGCGTGGCGTCCACGGGCAGGCGCTCTATGTCGATCCGGCCGCGCGCGTGGTGATCGCCCGCTTCAGCTCGCACCCGGTCGCCGCCAACAGCGCCAACGATCCGACCACCCTGCCGGCGTTCGATGCAGTGGCCCGCCACCTGATGCGCACGCGTTAGCGGTCCGCGCAAGCCGCCATCGGGACACCGCCCGATACCGGGTGCCAACGGCCCTGCGCAGGTGATCGACAGGGCGGTGCCGGCCGACGAGTGCCAAGGCCGCGTCGCCGCGCCGCGTCACGAATCGCCGCCGGCACCTGTGCTAGCCTCGGCCGCGAGCCAGTCGTGACTGCCGGAGACGCATCATGGACCAGCCAGCGCCCGCCGCGTCGAGCCGCCAGCAGGAACGCTTCGCCTTCCTGCTGCTCACGGTGGTCGTGTTCCCGCTGCTGGCGGTGCTGTTCGTCGCGGGCTACGGTTTCGTGGTCTGGATCTGGCAGATGTTCGCCGGTCCGCCGGGCGGCGCGTGAACGATGCCGCCGGACGCCCGTCTCACGCGTCGCGATCTCTTCCTCGGCCGCCGGGCCGATCACCGCGCGATGCGGCCCCCCTGGGCGCTGCCGCCCGCCGCCTTCCTGGACACTTGCACGCGCTGTAGCGCCTGCATCGCCGCCTGCCCGCAGCAGGTGCTCGGCACCGGCGACGGCGGTTTCCCGCAGTTCGATCCGGCCGCCGGTGAATGCACGTTCTGCGGCCGTTGCGCCGAGGCCTGCCTGCCGCGGGCGCTCGATCCGAGCGCGGTGACGCGACCGTGGCAGCAGCCGGCCGTCATTGCCGACCGCTGCTTCCAGAACCACGGCATCGTCTGCGCCAGCTGCCTGGACGCCTGTCCCAAAGCAGCGATCGGCCGCACGCCGGGCCGGACGGCGATGCCGGTCGTCGATCCGGAGCGCTGCAGCGGGTGCGGTGCCTGCGTGGCGGTGTGTCCCGCCGGTGCGATCGCGCTGGCGGTCGTCGCGCCGGAGGCCATCCGATGAGCCACGCCGAGGCCGAGCTCCACATCGCCAGCTTCATGGTCCAGCACCGGCCCGACGCCGGTGCGGCGCTGGACCGGGCGCTCGCCGGCTGTGCCGACCTGGAGCTGGCGATCGCCGGCGCCACGCGCAGCGTCGTCGTGTGCGAGTCGGACGACACGCGCGCCGTGATGGACCGCATCGAGATGCTGCGAGGTGTAGCCGGGGTCCTCAACGTCGTCCTCGTCTACCACCATGCCGAGCCGCGTGCCGCGATGGCGGCGCCGCTGGCCGATCCCGTTCCCGCCGGAGCCCGCCGATGACCACGCGTCGAGACTTCATCCGTGCCAGTGCGATCGCCAGCGCCGCGGCCGCGGCCGGCCTCCCGCAGAGCGGCGCCGGCAGCAACCTCGTCACCGAGGGCGACCGGACCGCGCTGAAGTGGGACAAGGCACCGTGCCGCTACTGCGGCACCGGCTGCGGCGTCAACGTGGCGGTCAAGGACGGCCGCGTCGTCGCCACGCACGGCGACGTCCATGCCGAGGTCAACCGCGGCCTCAACTGCGTCAAGGGCTATTTCCTGTCCAAGGTGCTCTACGGTGCCGACCGCCTGACGATGCCGCTGCTGCGCAAGAAGAACGGCGTCTACGCGAAGGACGGCGATTTCACCGAGGTGAGCTGGGAGGAGGCCTTCGACGTCATGGCCGCGCAGTTCAAGCGCGTGCTCAAGGAGAAGGGGCCGGGTGCGCTCGGCATGTTCGGCTCCGGCCAGTGGACCATCTTCGAAGGCTATGCCGCCAACAAGCTGTGGAAGGCCGGCTTCGGCAGCAACCACATCGACCCCAACGCGCGCCACTGCATGGCCTCAGCGGTCATGGGCTTCATGCGCACCTTCGGCATGGACGAGCCGATGGGCTGCTACGACGACATCGAGGCCGCCGACGCCTTCGTGCTGTGGGGCTCGAACATGGCCGAGATGCACCCGATCCTGTGGACGCGCGTGACCGACCGGCGCCTCTCGCAGCCGCACGTGCAGGTGGCGGTGCTGTCCACGTTCGAGCATCGCAGCTTCGAGCTGGCCGATATCCCGATCGTCTTCAAGCCGCAGACCGACCTGGTCATCCTCAACTACATCGCCAACCACATCATCAAGACCGGCAAGGTCGACAAGGACTTCGTCGGCAAGCACGTCAGCTTCAAGCGCGGCAACGACGACATCGGCTACGGCCTGCGCCCGGACAACCCGTTGGAAGTGAAGGCCAGGCACGCCAAGGATCCCAACGGCGGCGAGCCGATCGACTTCGAGGCCTTCGCCGCCTTCGTCGCGCCCTACACGCTGGACAAGGCGGTGGCGATGACCGGGGTGGAGCGCGGCTGGCTGGAGAAGCTGGCCGCGCTGTACGCCGATCCGGCGATCAAGGTCACCTCGTTCTGGACCATGGGCTTCAACCAGCACACCCGCGGCGTGTGGGCCAACAACATGGTCTACAACATCCACCTGCTGACCGGGAAGATCGCCACGCCCGGCAACAGCCCGTTCTCGCTGACCGGGCAACCGTCGGCCTGCGGCACCGCGCGCGAGGTCGGTACCTTCAGCCACCGCCTGCCGGCCGACATGGTGGTGACCAACCCCGAGCACCGCCGGCACGCCGAGGAGATCTGGAAGCTGCCGCACGGCGTCATCCAGGAAAAGCCCGGCTATCACGCGGTCGAGCAGAACCGCGCGTTGAAGGACGGCAAGCTCAACGCCTACTGGGTGATGGTCAACAACAACATGCAGGCCGCCGCCAACCTGCGCGAGGAGACCTGGCCCGGCTATCGCAATCCCGAGAACTTCATCGTCGTCTCCGACGCCTATCCGACGGTCACCGCGCAGGCGGCGGACCTGATCCTGCCGGCGGCGATGTGGGTGGAAAAGGAGGGTGCCTACGGCAACGCCGAGCGGCGCACGCAGTTCTGGCATCAACTGGTGAAGGCGCCGGGGCAGGCGCGCTCGGACCTGTGGCAGCTGATGGAGTTCTCCAAGCGCTTCACCACCGACGAGTGCTGGCCGGCGGCGCTGCTGGCGGCCCATCCGCAGTTCAAGGGCAAGACCCTGTTCGACGTGCTGTACCGCAACGGCAACGTCGACAAATACCCGGTCGCCGACATCGCCGCCGGCTACGCCAACGAGGAGTCGGCCGCGTTCGGCTTCTACGTGCAGAAGGGCCTGTTCGAGGAATACGCCACCTTCGGCCGCGGCCACGGCCACGACCTGGCACCGTTCGACGCCTACCACGCGGCGCGTGGCCTGCGCTGGCCGGTGGTCGACGGCAAGGAGACGCGTTGGCGCTACCGCGAGGGCGCCGATCCGTACGTGAAGCCCGGCACCGGCTTCCAGTTCTACGGCAATCCGGACGGCCGCGCGGTGGTCTGGGCGCTGCCGTACGAACCGCCGGCCGAGTCGCCCGATGCCGACTACGACCTGTGGCTGGTCACCGGCCGCGTGCTCGAGCACTGGCATTCGGGCTCGATGACGATGCGCATCCCGGAGCTCTACCGCAGCTTCCCGGCGGCGGTGGTGTTCATGAATCCCGACGACGCCAAGGCGCGCGGCTTCAAGCGCGGCGACGAGGTGCAGGTGGTCTCGCGGCGCGGTGCCATGCGCACGCGCGTGGAGACGCGCGGCCGCAACCGCATGCCGCCCGGCGTGGTGTTCGTGCCGTGGTTCGACGCCGGCCAGCTCATCAACAAGGTCACGCTCGACGCCACCGACCCGATCTCCAAGCAGACCGACTACAAGAAGTGCGCGGTCAAGGTGCAGGCCGTCTAGGAGGAACCCCCCATGTCCAGCAAGTCCGTGCTCGTCGCCGTCGGCCTGCTGGTCGTGACGGCGCTGGTCTTCGCCGCCGGCTGGCATTTCGGATCGCAGCCGGTCCGGCCTGTCGCATCCTCGGCGCCGGCCGCCGCGCCCGACGGCGCCGTGGCGTGGCAGGCGATCGCCGCGCCGTTGCCGGGCACGCAGATCGACGCGGTGCGCCGCGGCGTGCCGGTGGACCAGGAAGGTGATCCGCCACCGCTCGCCCGTGTCGAGAATGCCGACATCAAGCGCCTGCGCGCCTACCCGATGCAGCCGCCGACGATCCCGCACACGATCGACGGCTACCAGGTGGACAAGAACGCCAACCGCTGCATGCTCTGCCATGCGCGCGCCAATGCCGCCACGTTCCAGGCGCCGCCGGTCAGCGTCACCCACTACATGGACCGTGACGACCAGTTCCTGGCCACCGTCTCGCCGCGCCGCTATTTCTGCAACCAGTGCCACGTCGTCCAGACCGACGCCCAGCCGCTGGTCGCCAATGCGTTCCGCGACATCGACAGCCTGATCGCCCGGCCGGAGGCGCAGTAGCCCATGTGGCGCCGCCTGATCGCGCAGGGCAGGACCACCTGGCGCACGCTGCGCTCGCCCAGCGTGCACTACAGCCTGGGCTTCCTGACGGTGGCCGGCTTCGTCGCCGGCATCGTGTTCTGGGGCGCGTTCAACACCGCGCTGGAGGCGACCAATACCGAGGCGTTCTGCACCGGCTGCCACGAGATGCGCGACAACGTGTTCCAAGAGCTCAAGACCACGATCCACTACAGCAACCGGTCCGGCGTGCGCGCGACCTGTCCCGACTGCCACGTCCCGCACGACTGGACCGACAAGATCGCGCGCAAGATGCAGGCCTCCAAGGAAGTCTGGGGCAAGCTGTTCGGCACCATCGACACGCGCGAGAAATTCCTCGACCACCGCCTGGAACTGGCCCAGCACGAATGGGCGCGGCTAAAGGCCAACGACTCGCTGGAATGCCGCAACTGCCACGACTACGCGTCGATGGACCTCACGCGGCAGGCGTCGCGCTCGGCGCAGATCCACCAGCGCTGGCTGGGTAGCGGCGAGAAGACCTGCATCGACTGCCACAAGGGCATCGCGCACCGGCTGCCGGACATGGCCGGGGTACCGCAGGGCTGAGGCGTCGCGCCGGCGCCCGTCGTCCGTGGACCGAGCGGGCATCGCTTATGCGCGCTCGGCATCGACGGTGCATGCGACGGCATACCGCGCGCGCCGCACCGGGTGCATCCGGCTTGCTACCCTGTGAGCATGAGTCGTGTCTGCTACCGCTTCGGCGCGTTCCGCCTGAATCCCCATGCCCGTGAGCTGCACCGGTCCGGCGAGCGCATCGCGTTGCCGACCAGCCATATCGATTGCCTGGCCTACCTGATCCAGCACCGCGACCGCCCGGTCGGCCGCGACGAGCTGACCGCGGCCGTCTGGGGACGCGTGGACGTCAGCGACGTGTCGCTCAACCACGCGATCATGCGGCTGCGCCGCCAGCTCGGCCTTTCCGGCAGCGAGCAGGAAGGCATCCGCACGGTGTGGGGCGTGGGCTACCGCTGGGTCATGGACGACACCGTGGTCGAGGCGGAGGACGCGCCCGTCGCCCCGCCGTCGCCGGCGGCCGCCGAGGCGCCGGCACCGCTGCCGGCCGCCGTCGTGGCGGTCGTGGAACCGGCGCCGCTCGCCGCGCCGGTCGATGCGGCGCCGCCGGCGCTCGTGCCCGCCGTACCGCGTCCGGCCTCCCGGCGCGCCTGGCTCTGGGGGCTCGCCGCCCTGGTCGCGCTGGTGCTGGCCGGCTGGGCGCTGAGCCTGCGGCGGGCGCCGCCTCCGCAAACCGCCGCGGTGCCGGCGTCGGCGCCGGCCTCGATACCGGCGCTGGTGCTGCCGGTGCAGGTGGAGGCGCCGGACGGCTGGGCCTGGCTGCGCCTGGGCGTGATGGACCTGGTGGCCACCCAGCTGCGGCGCGGCGGCCTGGCGGTGACGCCGAGCGAGGCGGTGGTGGGCCTGCTCAATCCCCAACTGGACGTGCCCACCGAGGACGGCTGGGTGCGCGAGCGCATGGCCACGCCGCAGGCCTGGGTGGTGCGGCCGCGCGTGAGGCTGGCCGGATCGAGCTGGCAGATGGCGCTGCAGGCCAGCGACGGCCACCGCGCGCTCTACGCCGACGCGGTCGGCGAGGACGTGCTGCACGCCGCCCGTACCGCCACCGATCGCCTGCTGGTCAAGCTGGGGCGGGTACCGCCGGCCACCACGGAAACGAGCCTGTCGCGGGTGGCCGAGGAGACCGCCCAGCGCATCAGCGCCGCCGTGCTGGCCGGCCAGCTCGATGTCGCCCGAGCGCTGATCGACGCCGCCTCGCCGGAGATCCGTGGCACGCCGGAGATCGCGCTCGCCCAGGCCAACATCGATTTCTTCTCCGGCAACTACGAGGCCAGCGCGCGTGGGGCCGAGGCGCTGCTGGACCGGCTCTCGCCGGACACGGCGCCGCTGCTGCGTGCGCGGGCGCTGCACACGCTCGGTTCCACCTATTTCCGGCAGGACCGCCTCGAGGCCGCCGACGCCGCCTTCGCCGAAGGCATCCGCCTGGTCGAACCGCTCGGCGAGCGCAGCACGCTGGCCGGCGCCTACACCGGCCGCGGCGCGGTGGCCGGCCGCAGCCGCCGGCTGGACGATGCGGTGCGGCTGTTCGGCACGGCCCGCATGCTGCACGAGCAGACCAACGATGCGTTCGGCGTGGCGCGCGTGGACCTGAACCTCGGTGTCGTGGCGATGGACCGCGCGCAGCCGGCGATGGCCCTGCCGATCCTCGAAGCCGCCGCCGCGCGGCTGGAGACGCTGGCGGTTCCCGAGGCCTGGGCGTTCGCGCTGCGGTCGATCGTCGACGCCCAGCTGATGCTGTTACAGCACCCCGCCGCGCTGGCCACCAGCGAGCGCTTCTGGCCGCCCGAGTCGCATTCGCGCAATACCCGCGAGCGTTGGTGGATGACGCAGTCGCGCGCGGTGGCGCTGGCCGCCAACGGCCGGCTGACCGACGCCGAGGCGCTGGCGGCCCAGATCCGCGACCTCAGCAGCCCGACCGACGATGCGATCGTGCGGGCCGAGGCCGATTCGCTGCTGGCCAGCATCGCCTTGCTGCGCGGCAGCCCCGAGACGGTCGTCCAGCACGCGCAGGAGGCGCTGGCGGTGACCCTGGGACCGGGCAACCGGCTCACGATGGCCACCACGCGCCTGACCCGCATCCGCGCCCTGCACCGGCTCGGCCGGGTCGCCGAGGCCGCCGAGGATGTTCGCTACCTGCAGGCCCAGGCCCTGGAAGCACCGGACGATTGGCGGGTGCTGTTCATCCGGCTGGCCGAGGCCGAGCAGGCCGGTGCCGAGGGCCGGCGCGACGCGGCCCTGGCCGCCTATGCCACGGCGATGTCGCTGGCCGAGGCCACCGGCGTGCCGGAGAACCTGGTGGTGGTCGGGGAATCCTACGTGCCGGCGCTGCTGGCCGCCGGCCAGCGCGAGAAGGCCGGCGCCATCGCCGGCCGGGTCGCGCCCTGGGCCGGGCAGGACCTGCGCGCGGCCCTGATCCAGGTGGCGGTGCACCGGGCACTGGGTGACCGCGCGGCCGCCGAGCATGCGCTCCGGCAGGCCCGCCAGCTCGCCGGCGAGCGGCTGCTGCCCGCGGAGTTGCTCGGTGTTGCTGACGTAACGCCTTGATCGGAAAGGCGACACATCGGCCGATCACATCTGGCACAGGATTGACACAAAATCGTGCCGAGGCTTTGGGAGATCGTCGGCGGGTGGCGACGTCGACGTTGCCCGGGGCCGGCGGGGGATTGCGCCGGATCGACTCGATGTACGCGGGAGGCCGCAAGAGGCCCGCCGCCCGCGCTGTCTTCCGGAGATATTGATGAACGCACCACAGCTCCTGCCGGCGGTGTCCACGCTGGTCCTGGCCTTGGCCGGCGCCGCGGCGTCCGCCCAGCCGCTGCCCTACGGCAGTTTCAACCCGGCCGGCCGGGTCCTGGACTTCGGCGAAGGCCGCAGCGTCGCGCAGGACGACGGACGCGGCAGCTGCACCAGCGGCCTGTGCCTGACGGTGACGCTGGCCCTGGCCGACCCCGGCAATCCCGCGCTGTGCGGCACGGCCACGACGCTGGACGTGACGGTGGGGGACGAGGTCAACATCTGCTACACGCTGACCAACCATACGGCCACCACCTTCAACTACCACACCCTGGTCGACGGCGACGTCGGCACCTTGCTGTCCAACCACGTACAGGCGGTCGCCCCTCACGCGAGCTTTCAATACAACCGCGTGATCGTCGCCAGCACCAGCCAGAACGCGACCAGCGGCGACTTCACCTCGACCTGGACCGCCACCGACGTGCGGCCCGGCTACGCGGCCAGCACCGCCGCGCCGCCACCGTTCATCGACATCAGCACCAGCGGCACCGCGCTCAGCATCGGCGACGACAATGCGACGGCGATCACCGCGCCGTTCCCGTTGCGCTTCTACGGCGCGGAGTCGACCAGCCTGTGCATCGGCAACAACGGCGGCCTGGTCTTCGGCGGCGGCGCCTGCTCGACCTTTCCGTACGGCAATCGCGCGCTGCCGGCGACCAATCTGACCGGCGCGTCGCTGCTGCCGTACTGGGACGACCTGATGGCAACCGGCACGGTCTACCACGGTGCGGTCGGCAGTGCGCCGAACCGGCAGTTCGTCGTCGCCTGGCACGACAAGGCCAACTATGGCGATACCGGCGCCAGTGCCGGCCAGCACGGCGCGACGTTCGAGGTGGTCTTCAACGAGTCCAGCGACACGCTGCTGTTCGCGTATCGCACGGCGAGCTTCGGCGGTCCGGCGGCCAGCTACGACAACGGCGCTTCGGCCACGGTGGGCCTGCAGAAAGACGCCAGCATGGCCAATCAGTTCTCGTACAACACGGCCAATCTCACCGACGGCATGACGATCAGCTGGACCCCGATCCTGCCGGCCAGTGCGACGGCCACGGCCGACGCCGTACTGGACATTGGTGCGCCGCGGGTCAGCCTCACGCCCTCGCCGGGCACCGGTTTCAACCCGGTGGTGTCGGCCGGTGCTCTGATCAGCCAGCCGTTGACGATCGCCAACCTCGGCGACCGCGACCTGCACTGGAGCTGGCAGGCACCGTCGACACGCGCGCACTTTCCGGTTTCGCCGCGTCGCGCGATCGAGGACTTCGCACGCTCGGCTGCCGGCCGGGCGCTGGCTTCGCCGGACCGCCGCGGCCAGCTGGCGGCCCATCCGCGCGGTGTCGACTCGGTGCCGGCCTATGGTCTGCGCAACGGCACTGCCGCCACGATCGCCTTCGTCAGTTTCGACGTGCTCGACGCGACCGACCTTAGCGTGCTCAACGTGGGGCATCCGACGACGTTCGCGGCCGACTTCATCAACGATGATTTCAGCAAGCAGTACGGCATCACCGCATTCGCGGGCCTGCCCAATCTCTACACGACCGACACGCAGACCGGTGAGGCCGAGCTGATCGCACCGGTGTCGATTCCGGCCACCGGCGTCGCCAACAATCCCTACGGTGCCGCTTGGGATCCGGTGACCCACACGATGTACGTGACCGCGCCGACGTTCGGCACGCTGTCCACGGCGATCTACACGGTGAACCTCACCAACGGCGACGCCACGCTGATCGGCACGATCCAGCAGCGCATGATCAACGACATCGCGATCGACGCCAGCGGTCTGATGTACGGCATCGACGTGCAGAACGACGTGCTCGTCGCGATCGACAAGACAACTGCCGAGGCGCAGACGATCGGCCCGACCGGTCTCTCGCTGTGGTTCTCGCAAGGCCTGGACTTCGACGATCGTACCGGCACGCTCTATCTGGCCGCCTACGACCAGACCGTCGGCAACGTCTACACGATCGACACGACGACCGGCCAGGCCACCCTGGTCGGGCCGAGCTTCGGCGAGGTCGGCGGTTTCTCGATCGCCACCTCGGGCACGGTCTGCGCGAGCGAGACCGGCACGCCGTGGATCCGCTTCGCCGACGGCGGCGGTACGGTCGCAGCGGCCGCCAGCGCGAACACGGACATCGGCTTCGATGCCGCGACGCTGGCGCCCGGCAGCTACCAGGCGAACCTGTGCTTCTACAGCAACGATCCGGATCAGCCACGCCTGGTGGTGCCGGTCAGCCTGACCGTGAACAGCGGCGACCTGCTGTTCCGCGATGGTTTCGACGGCACGCCCTGAGCGCAGCGCGACCGCTCCGGCACCGGTGGCCCGCCTCGTGCGGCCACCGGTGCCGGCCACCGACGATTCGACCGTGTGCCGCTGCGCCGCATCCGGCGGCACCGACCCGCGAGGATGATCCCCATGCTCAAGCCACTCCGGTCCGCCATCACGCTGGCGCTGCTGACCGCCTTCGGCACGCCGGCCACGGCGGCTTCGTACAAGTTCCTGCTGTCCGACCATGACGTGGCGGCCGGCGCCGCCGGGCTGGTGAAGCTGCACGACTACGGCAGCTTCGCCCTGTATGCCTCGCCCACGCCGGTACTCGAACTGGCCGGTCGCAGCTGGCAGGCCGATCCGGGCTTCGACCGGCTGGCCTTCAGCGCGCAGCCGTTCGACACCCAGCGCGAGACGCTGGCGCCGCCGGCACCGTTCGCACTCGACGCGCCGGACGGCGCCGGGCTGCAGGTGGTGCAGTTCGTCGGGCCGGTGCGCGAGGAATGGCTGGCCGAGCTGTCCGCGCAGGGCATCGTGCCGGTGCACTACGTCGCCAGTCATGGCTATGTGGTCTGGGTGGACGCGGCCGCGCGCGCGCGGCTGGCCGGGCTGCGTGGCACGCAACCGTGGCTGCAGTACGCCGCGCCGCTGTATGCCTTCCTCAAGGTGGATCCGCTGCTGCAGCAGCGCCTGGATCGCGGCGAGGCGGCCGATCAGGCTGAAGTCGACGTGATCGTGCAGATCTACCGGCACGGCGGTGATGCCGCCACGCGCGTCTTCGTCGAAGGGCTCGCCCGGCTCGCGCCGGCGCAGCAGGGACCGCTCGGCAGCGGCGTCGCGACGCTCGCCTGGGAGCCGGTGCTGGCGTACGAGAATCTCGCGCTGCGCGTGCGCGTGGCGGACATCCCGCTGATCGCACAGCAGCCCGACGTCACCTTCGTCGGCGAGCAGTTGTCGATGCAGCCGATGGACGAGAAGCAGAACCTGATCCTGACCGGCGACCTGTTTCCGGCGCCGGGCGCGCCGCGCTATCTGGATCGCCTGCGCGACTGGGGCTTCAGCGAGAACCCGCTCGACTACCCGATCGTCGACATCACCGACAGCCCGCTGCAGGAAGGCGGCAGCGGCCCCACCGTCCTCGCCACCGCCGACCGCAAGTTCTACGTCGAGGGCGACACCGCCAATGCCTCGCGCGTGGCCTATTTCACCAACTGCACGTCCACGGCCGCAGCGGCGTCCGGTGACATCACCGGCCACGGCACGCTCAATGCCGGCATCGCCGTCGGCTACGACACGCGCGCCGGCGCACCGTTCCAGGACGGCGACGGCTGGCAGCGCGGCCTGGGCGTCAACCCGTTCGCGCGCGTGGGCTCCACCGCGATCTTCGGGCCCGGCTTCGACACCAGCGCCTGCGGCGGCGGCCCGGCTGGCCTGGTCCAGGCCAATGGCCGCTCCGGCGCGCGCATCAGCAACAACTCCTGGGGCAGCAATCCGCCGCCGGCCACCTACGAGGCCGTGCAGCAGCTCTACGACGCCGGCGTGCGCGATGCCAACAACAGCGTGGCCGGCAGCCAGCCGATGATCTACGTGATGGCCGCCGGCAACCTCGGCACCGGCGGCGCGTCCACGGTCAGTTCGCCGGCCGCGGCCAAGAACGTCATCGCGGTCGGCGCATCCGAGAGCGTGCGGCCGCAATGGACCGACGGCTGCGGGCATGGGCCGGCCAGCGCCGACAATCCCAACGACGTGGCCATATTCTCCAGCCGCGGCCCGACCCGCGACGGCCGCGCGAAGCCCGAAGCGATCGCACCGGGCACGCATGTCCAGGCCGGCGCCTCGCTGTATTCCGGGTACGACGGCCGCGGCGTCTGCGATACCTACTATCCGAGCGGCCAGACCGAGTTCGCCGCGTCCTCCGGCACCAGCCATTCGGCGCCGGCGGTGGCCGGCATCGCCTCGCTGGCGTACTGGTGGATGGCACAGGGCGGCGCCGGCAGTGCGGCCGGCAGCGTGGATCGCGTGGACGCGCCGGCTCATCCGCCGAGTCCGGCCGCGATGAAGGCCTGGCTGATGGCCCACCCGATCTACCTTACCGGCGTCAGCGCGAACGACGCGCTGCCCAGCCCGACCCAGGGCTACGGCATGCCCGACATGGGCCAGATGTTCGATACCGTGACCAAGGTGGTGGTCGACCAGACCGCGGTCTTCACCGCCACCGGCCAGAGCGCCAGCTATCGCTGGGCGGTGCTCGATCCGTCGCGCCCGGTCCGCATCGCGCTGGCGTACACCGACGCGCCCGGCCTGCTCGGTACCAGCCCGCAGGTCAACGACCTGGACCTGGCCGTGAGCGCCGGCGCACGCAGCTGGCTCGGCAATGTCTTCGCCGGCGGTTGGAGCCAGGAAGGCGGCGCCGCCGACGCGCTCAACAACTACGAGGCCGTGTTCCTGCCGGCCGGTACCGCCGCGGACGTCCAGATCACCGTGACCGCCCGCAACATCGCCGGCGATGCGCTCAACGGCGGCGGCCTCAGCCAGGACTTCGCCCTGGTCTGCTACAACTGCGTGCGCGCGCCCGGCTTCACGATCGAGGCCGGATCGCCGACCGCCTACGCCTGTGCCGGCCAGCCGGTGGCCACGCCGATCCACGTCGGCCAGATCGCCGGCTTCCCCGATCCGGTGGCATTGAGCGCCGCCAGTTCGCTGCCCGGCGCCACGTTCGCGTTCGATCCCAACCCGGCCGTTCCCGGTACCGATGCGACCTTGCACCTGGGTGCGCCGGCCGCTGCCGTCGCCGGGGCGCAGACGCTGTCGATCACCGGCCAGGCCGGCAGCGCCACCAAGACGCTGGACCTTGCGCTGACGGTGTTCGACGGCCTCCCGGCCGTCGCTGCGTCGCCGCTGCCGGCCGACGGTGCCGGCAGCATCGGCACGCTGCCGACCTTCAGCTGGGCTGCTTCCGCCGATGCCTACGGCTACCTGGTGCAGGTGGCGACCGATGCCGGGTTCACCCGCGTCGTCGCGCAGACACGCACCACCGCCACCACCTGGACGCTGACGCCGGCCGAGGCGCTGGACTCCAACCGCCGCTACTGGTGGCGCGTGGTGACGCTCAATGCCTGCGGTGCCAGTGCGCCGCTGGCGCCGCAGGACAGCCTGTTCCGCGACGGCTTCGAGATCGCGGCCGCGCTGCCCGACACGCAGGCCTTCGTCACCGCGGCACTGCCGTCCGACTGTCCGCTCGACCAAGTGCCGACCGTGCTCTGGGCCGACGGCATGGAGAACGGCGCAGCCGGCTGGACGCACGGTGCGCTGGCCGGCAGCGACGGCTGGCAGCTCGGGTCCGCCGCGCTGCACGGCGCATTCGCCTGGCAGGTCGCGGCGCCCGCGGCCGGCACCGCCAACGACCAGTGGCTGGCGACCGCTCCCATCGCGCTGCCGGCGAACCTCGCCCGTCCCAGCCTGCGGTTCTGGCACCGGCAGTCGCTGAAGGCATCGAGCAGCGGTGCCAACTGCCAGGACGCCGGCCTGCTGGAGGTCTCCGCCGACGGCGGCCAGACCTGGAGTCCGCTCACGACGCTGGAAGCCACGCCCTACGACGGTCCGGTCAGCGGCGCATTCCAGAACCCGCTGTCCGGTCGCCCGGGCTGGTGCGGCGACCCGCGCGGCTATGTGCGCTCGGTGGCGGCCCTGGACGCCTACGCCGGCCGCACGGTGCAGGTGCGCTTCCGCCTGGGGCACGACCGCTTCGAGCACCGGCTCGGCGTCAACTGGGCGATCGACGCGGTGACCGTGCAGGCCTGCCCGCTGCCCTAGCGGGTGCCACGGCGCGCGGCGGCGGACCGCCGCGCGCCGGATCGACCGGCCCGCAGGGTGCGACCGAAGTTCGCACCCTGCCGTCGGATGCCGTGCCGGCGGGTATCACGGAGGGCTCGCCGCCGCCCGGAGCTTCCGATGATCCCGTCCCGCCGTCTGCTGCCGCTCGTCCCGCTGGCCGCCGCTGCGGCGCTGGCCTGTGCACCGGCGGGTGCCGAGGACGTTCCCGTGCTCGACCGCGTGGACGTGCATGCGTCCGCGGCACCGGCCACCGTCGAGACACCCGAGGCCGCACGGGCGCGGCTGGCCGCGCGTGCCGGCGGCACCGGCCTGGTCGATGGCGAGCGTTATCGCCAGGCGCGGGTCAGCACGCTGACCGACGCGCTCGGGCTGGCGACCGGTGTGTTCGTGCAGACGCGCTTCGGCGCCGAGGAGGCGCGGCTGTCGATCCGCGGCTCGGGCCTGCAGCGCACCTTCCACGGCCGCGGCATCGAGCTGCTGCAGGACGGCAGCCCGCTCAACCTGGCCGACGGCGCGTTCGACTTCCAGGCGGTCGAACCGCTGGCCGCGCGCTACATCGAGGTCTACCGTGGCGCCAACGCACTGGAGTACGGCGCGGCCACGCTGGGCGGCGCGATCAACTTCGTCTCGCCGACCGGCTACGACGCGCCGGCCGCGCTGCTGCGACTGGAGGGCGGCCGCTACGGCTACCGGCGCGGCCAGGTGGCGCTGGCCGGCCACACCGGCGCGGCCGACGCCTACCTCAGCGTCTCGGCTTTCGGGCAGGACGGCTTTCGCGAGCACGCCAAGCAGGAAACCTACCGGCTGTTCGGCAACGCCGGCTATCGTTTCGGCGACACGCTCGACGGCCGCCTGTACATCACGCACGTGGACACGCGTTCGGAGCTGCCCGGCAACCTGACGCTGGCGCAGGCGCTGGCCGATCCGCGCGCCGCCAATCCCGGCAACGTGAGCGGCGACCAGCGGCGCGATTTCCGGCTGACGCGCCTGGGCGGACGGCTGGCCTGGACGCCGTCCGACGTCGATACGGTGCTGCTGTCGGGTTTCTATGCCGACAAGGGCCTGCATCATCCGATCTTCCAGGTGCTCGACCAGGACAGCCAGGATGCCGGCGCGGACCTGCGCTGGCGGCGCGAGGGCGTGCTCGCCGGCCGCCGCAGCGTCTGGGTCGCCGGCCTCGCGCTGGCCCAGGGCGACATCGACGACGACCGGTTCGTCAACGTCGGCGGCCACGCCGGCGCACGCACCAACCGGCTCGACCAGCGTGCGCGCAACACCAAGCTCTACGCCGAGAACCAGACCTGGTTCGACGCCCGCTGGGCGCTGTCGATCGGTGCGCAGGGACTGAAGTCCGAGCGCCGCTCGCGCGACCGCTTCATCAGCGGCGGCGCCGACGAGAGCTTCGACATCGACTTCTCCGGCGTCAGTCCCAAGCTCGGCCTGCTGTTCCAGCCGGCCGCGCAGACGCAGGCCTACGTCAACCTCAGCGGCAGCCGCGAGCCGCCGAGCTTCGGCGAGATCACCGGTGGCCCGGCCGCGACCCTGGTCGACGCCCAGCGCGCCACCACGCTGGAGCTCGGCTACCGCACGCGCGGCGAGGCGCTGTCGCTGGACGTGTCGGTCTACGACGCACGCGTCAGGAACGAGCTGCTGGCGCTGACCGACGGCAACGGCAACCCGCTCGGCACGATCAACGCCGACCGCACGCGCCATCGCGGCGTGGAGCTGGGCCTGGACTGGCCACTGGCTGCGTCGCTGACCGGGTCGGTCAGCTACCTGTTCAACGATTTCCGCTTCGATGGCGATCCGGTCTTCGGCGACAACCGCCTGGCCGGCGTGCCGCGCCAGCTGCTGCGCACCGAGCTGCGCTGGCAGGTGGGCGAGCACCTGTACCTGACGCCCAACGCCGAATGGGTGGTGCAGGACACCTTCATCGATCACGCCAACACGTTCCGCGCGCCCGGCTACCACCTGCTGGGGCTGCGCATCGGCGGCGACGTCGCGGCGCGCTGGCGCTGGTTCGTCGACGCACGCAACCTGCAGGACCGGCGCTGGATCGCCAGCACCAACGTGGTCGCCGATGCCGGCGGCCGCGACGCGGCCAACTTCCTGCCGGGCGAGGGCCGCTCGGTATACGTCGGCTTCGAGTGGCGCCGGCCGTGAGCGCCCGCGGATGGACGCGGCCAGCGCCGGCTACGGCACGGCGCTGACGCGCCAGACCGTGTTGCCGACGTCGTCCGCCACCAGCAGCGCGCCGTGGCGGTCGATCGCCACGCCGACCGGCCGCCCCTGCGCGTTCTCGCCGGCATCGAGGAAGCCGGTCAGCAGGTCCACCGGCGGACCGGCCGGCCGGCCGTCGGCGAACGGCACGTAGATCACCTTGTAGCCGCTCTTGGGCTTGCGGTTCCACGAACCGTGCTGGGCCACCACCAGGCCTTGCCGCCATGCGGCCGGCAGGGCGCTGCCGTGCGTGAAGACGATGCCGAGCGAGGCGGTATGCGGCCCCAGCGCGTAGTCGGGCGCGATCGCGCGGGCGACCAGGTCCGGGCGCGGCGGCTGCACGCGCACGTCCACGTGCGGGCCGAAATAGCTGTACGGCCAGCCGTAGAAGGCGCCGTCCTTCACGGCGGTGATGTAGTCCGGGACCAGGTCGCTGCCGATCTCGTCGCGCTCGTTGACGGCGGTCCACAGCGCGCCGGTCGCCGGCTCCCAGGCCAGGCCGTTGGGATTGCGCAGGCCGGTGGCGAAGGCGCGCAGGCGGCCGCTGGCGCGGTCCAGTTCCCAGATCATCGCCCGGCCTTCCTCGATGGCCAGGCCGTTCTCGCCGACGTTGCTGTTGGAGCCGACCGTGACGTAGAGCCGGCGGCCGTCGGCACTGGCGATGACGTTCTTGGTCCAGTGATGGTTGATGCCGGCCGGCAGGTCCACGACCTTCTGCGACGGCGCGTCGAGACGGGTCTGCCCGTCGCGGTACGCAAAGCGCACCAGCGCATCGGCGTTGGCGACGTAGAAGTCGCCGCCGACCAGGGCCATGCCGAACGGCGAGGCGAGACCCTCGGTGAACACGCTGCGCTGCTCGGGCACGCCGTCGCCATCGGCATCGCGCAGCAGGGTGATGCGGTCGGCACTCGGCACGCCGGCACCGGCGCGGGCCATCGCCTTGCCGGCGAACCAGCCCTTGAGACCACGCGAGGGTGCATCCGCCGGTTGCGGCGGCGCATTGGACTCGGCCACCAGCACGTCGCCGTTGGGCAGCACGTACAGCCAGCGCGGATGCGCCAGGTCGCGCGCGAACGCGGCGACGCGCAGGCCAGCGGCGGCCTGCGGCGTGGCGCCGTCGCGCCAGCCGACGGCCGGCGCGATGTCGAGGGTCGGCAGCAGCGTCCGCTTCGGCGCCGGCAGCACCGGCGCCGGCCCGGTGCCGGCGTCCACCGTCAGCGCGGCCCGGGGCGGGAAGAGCGCGCAGCCGGCCAGCGCGACCGCGCCGAGGACGGCACCGGCCCATACCCAGCGCCACGGTGGGGTTCTACCGTTCATGACGAGTCCTCTGACGTGGAAGGCGTCGATCATGATGCCGGCTCGGCTGCTGGGCCGTGAACACGGCCGCTGCCCCGCGTGGGCCGGCGGCTGATTCGACGTCGCATCGCGAACGCGTTCCGGCGCTGCGGAGCCTCGCCGTCGCAACGTGCTGCGGGCATTGCGCGACACGCTGCTATCGTTGCCGCTTTTGTTGCGCTGGAGGTCGCATCGATGCATGAGCCGGACCGCGGAGGACCCTTGGCTTTCCGCCGTAGCGTGCGTGCCGGGCGGCGCGTGCCGTCGCGTTTCGCGGTCGGCGCGGGATGGGTACTGCTGGCGTGTCTGGTGTACGGCAGCACTGCCACCGCCAAGCCGCCGACACCGGCCGAACGCGATCGCCTGGCCGCGCACGCGCTGCAGCGGGCGGGCGATTGCCGATCCACCCGGTACGTCAGCGTCTGCGTCGAACGCGGGGCGCTGACCGAGGAGCAGGCCGCGCGTTTCGTCGCGCTGGCCGACGAGGGCGCCGTCGCGATCCGTGTGCATCTGGGCGCCGAGTTGGACCTGCCCGGCGGCAACGACCGCCGCGTGGCGTTCTTCGTCGGGTCGGACGTCGGACCGCCGCACGTCACGATCAACCGCGAGCCGTGGATCTTCATGCATCCGGAGACGATCCGGGCGGACCACGCGCCGTATCTCCACGAGATGGTCCACGCGATGGCGCAATGGTCCTGGCGCAGGTCCGAGTGGATTGCCGAAGGCTATGCCAACCATGTCGCCGCGGCGGTGGTCGGCGGCACCCGTGGCTACCACCGCAGTTTCGTGCTGCCCGATGGCCTGCACGACCTGCAGCACCATCGCCGCTCGCCGCAGGGCAGGGCGATGCTGCCGCTGGTCGGGGCCGACGGCCGCCGTTCCACCTACGCGCCCGCGCCGGCGGCGCTGTTCCGCCGCCTGATGGCCGATCGCAGCCAATACGCGCCACCGTTCTACGCGCTGGCGTGGTCGTTCGTCGACTACCTCGTCGATGCCGTCGGCGTGCAGGGACTCCGGGCGATCGCCACGGCCGACGATCAGCAGGCGGCCGCGCATGCGGTCAGCGGCCGCACGCTGGACCAGCTCAAGCAGGCCTGGCTGGCCTCGCTGGATGCCGTGCCCGACGCAACGCCGTGACGCGGCGCCACCGCTATGTGCATCGGAGACGACCCACCCGCCCGGGCACGCCGGGCGGGTCGGGGGTGCCGGCTACGGTGCCTCGAAGCCGTTCGCGAACAGCGTGTCCGGCGTGACCGTGAAGGTCACCGGCACGCGGGCGCGCAGGCCCTGGCTGGCGTCGTTGCTGTAGACGCACACGTCGGTGCTGTAGGTGCCGGGCGCGAGGCCGGCGGCGTCCAGCGTGACCGTCACCGCGGACGTGCCGCCCGGTGCCGTGCTGCCGCTGATCGCCTCGGTGCGCAGCCAAGGCACCGTCGAGGGCGCCGCGCACGGGCCGACCGTGGCGATCGCCGCCGCGAACTGCTCGGCCGGGCCGGGAATCAGTGCCTGCTGCGTGGCCACGCCGGTGCTGGGGTCGATCGTGTAGATGCGGCCCTGCACGTTGGGGCCGCCGGTGCTGACGAAGGCGAACCAGTACAGCGTGTCGTTGCGCTTGTCGAAGTCGATGCTCTGGATGTACATCGGCGTCTCGGTCACGCCCAGCGCGCCGATGGTCTGCGCCGCGCCGGTGGTCTTGTCGATCGCGTACAGGCTGCGCGTGAAGAAGTTGATGCCGTACAGGCGCCCGGCCGAGTCCACCGTGAGGTCCAGCAGGCTGGTCTGGCCGGTGCCGTCTTCCGCGCCGACGACCTGGCCGACCCGCGTGTGCGTGCCGGTGGACGGGTCCAGCGTGTAGAGCGTACAGATCGCCTCCGCGCAGGCCACGCCGTAGAGCGTGCTGGTGGTGGCGTCCCAGGTGATGCCGGCCCACTGGCCCTCGGTCAGCGGGAAGGTGGTCACCGGCGTGTTCTGGCCGGTGGCGGTATCCATCGCGATCAGCGCATAGGTAGGTACCTGCCAGTGCGACTCCAGCATGTAGTGGTGCGCGAAGTCGTTGCCGATGAAGGTGCCGCTGACCCAGGTGCCGGTCGGCGCCGGGCCGATCGTGGTCAGGCCGGCCGGGTCCAGCACGTCCTCGGCGATGTAGGTGGTGGCCACGCCCGTGTTGTTCAGCGCATAGGCCGGCACCGGTCCCACGCCCACCGGCGCCGGCAGCGGCAGGTGCGGTACCGACCCGGCCAGGAAGTGCGACTGGCGCGGCGCCTCGCGCAGGTTCCAGTCCAGCGCGGTGCCGCCGCTGTTGCCGATCACCAGCGAGGCCGTCGCCGTGGTGCCCGCCTGTGCCGCGGCGCTCACGCCTGCCGGCACCACCAGCGTTGCCGCCCCCGCCGGCGTCTCGGCGTGGATGCCCGTTGCCATGCCCGCCGTGGCGACCAGTGAAACACCGACGATGACTGCTCTCATTGCCCCTCGCTCCGGATCTGAAGAAGTGTCGCCGCCGCTTGCGGCAGGACCAGCCCACGGCTGGCGACCGACTATTGTTTAGCGTCTACCACACTGCCTGTTCGGCGCATGGCCTTTCCGTGGCCGATGCATGCAAGTGGATGATGAAAAAAGAAATGTCATCTAAGACGGCGAGGCCTGGGCCGCGCCGTCCACGGCCAGGCCGGGCCATGGGCGCCCGGCTTGGCGCTCGGCTGCCGTGCCGGGCGGGCGTGCCGGGCAGCCGGACCGTGCGCCGGCGTTTGGTGATCGGCCCGCGGTGGCGTACGCTGTCCGCACGCCGAGATCAGGGGGCGTTTTTCGCAGGGGGGTCTCATGGTGGAGACACACAACGTCGAGGGCGGACCGTGGTCCGTCATCGACCGGCTGCGTTGTTTCAACGCGAAAGAACGGTACTGGGTGGTGCGCCAGGCACTCGGCCGCTTCCAGCCCAGCGTCGCCTTCCTGCGCGCGGCCGCGCGCGCGGCCGGCGTGGACCCGCCACAGCCGGCCGCCGTGCGGTCCGCCTTCCTGGCGATGGACTACCACCTCAACTGGCTGTACGCCGCCCTGGCCGGTGGCACGCCCGACGGCGCCGCCCGGCACAACGCGCGGCTCGCGCCGTTCCGGTCCGCCGATCCCGGCGACGAGGCCCGGGCCGATCCGCCGCGTTTCCTGATCGAGAACAGCCAGGAAGACATCGACCTGCTGCTCGCCTACGTCCGGCCCGACGGCGGCACGCAGCTGATCCTGGTCGAGGCCAAGTGCACCAGCGGCTTCACCGACGCGCAGCTCGCGTCCAAGGTGGCCCGCCTCTGCGGCATCCTGCAGCATGCCGCGCCCGACGTGTCGCAGGTGGACATCAAGCTGGTGCTGCAATCGCCGCCGGGCCTGCAGCGCGAGGAAACGATTCGCGAACGGCTCGATGCCGTGCGTGGCGAGTGCGCCCGCTTCGGGCTGGAGCACCTGATCCCGGAGACCCATCGCGGCTGCGGCTGGCTGCCGCTCGCCGTCGCCCCGCACGACCCGGACGGCTTCTGGGTAGTGAAGTTCGGCACCGGCGAACTGAGCGAGGCCGAGCACGGCGAGCGCCTGGCCGCCGCCAAGGACAAGCAGCGTTTCTACTGGCCCACCTGGCGCCTGGAGCGCCGCCGCCGGCTGGCCGGCGACGTCCCTTCACCCGGCATCGCGGGGGAGCCGGACCGCATGCCGTGACCGGCCCGCCGGCGTGTGTCCGCGCGTTCCGTCAGCGTGGGGGCATGACGGCCGCCGGCCGTCGCGCCGCGGTGCGGAACAGCTGCGCCGCAATCAGCCACAGCACGACGAAGACCCCCGTCAGCACGAACACGTAGACGCCGTCGAGGACCAGGGCTGCCACGCACGTCGCGGCCTGGGCGATCGCCGTCGCGATCATCGCCCGCGCCATGCCGGGCGATTGCAGCCGCGCCAGCACCGCGCCGATGACCGCCACCGCGATCACGCCGAAGAACAGCAGGTTGGCCGGGTTGTCCGGCTCCCCGATGATGCCGACGGCCAGGTTGGCCCAGGTCATCAGGAACGCCGTCAGCACCGCGACGCCGAACGCGACGACATAGACGTGGCTGCGCGCCACGCGCACGGCCAGCTCGTAGGCGCCGCCGACCAGGGCCAGCATCAGGCCCATCAGGGCGAAGTCGAACGGCGACCAGCGCACGTCCGCGGTGAACTGCATCGCGACCAGCGGCAGCAGCAAGAGCATCGCCGCGCCGCCCCAGACCACCCAGCGCAGGCCGCGCCAGAGCCGGTCATTGCCTACTGTCGTACTCATTGCCATTGGCCGTGCCTCCTGTCCGAAAGGGTCCCCGTCGTCGCGGTGGACGTGCACGCACGGTGGGCCGCCCATGAAGCCGAAGCAGGGCACCATTCTTGCGCAATCCGGGCAGCGGGTGGCGGCGGCGTGACCGGCCTGGCGCCAGCCGGCTGGACGGGGGCCGCCGCGCGTCCAGGGCAGGCGCGCCGCCCAGCGCGGGCGCAGGTGGGCCGGCCGCTGGGTCGGCCGGCACCGTTCCCACGCGGGAGCTGCACGGCAGGGGACAGCGCTGCCGGCGAAAGCGCGCCAGCCTTGGTCCGGCCGGTGCGTACCGTGTCAGCGCCGCCCCGGCAGCCAGTGGGTCTGCGCCAGACAGCCGTCCAGGTGCCGCGCCAACTGGCCGAAGCACTGCGCCAGCACGCCCGGCGCCACGGTCAGCCCGCGGCCCGGTTGTTCGTCCTGCAGGGTGCACGGCATCGCCAGCAGTTCCAGCAGGCGCAACTGGTCGCGCGTTTGCAGCAGGGTGACATAGGCTTCTTCCGGCAGGCGGTAGTGGCCCGTGACCCCAGGCGCGTCGATTCCTTCGTTCATCGTCGATCCTCCTTGCAGCGGCAGGCCGAGGTTTCCCGTGCAGCCCCCAGGGTTCATCGGCGTCATCCGGTCAGGCGCCGCCACCCGGCCGGCGCCTTCGGTTCCCGTCGGCTGGGTCAGGCCTTGGTCTTGCGCCGGCGCGGCTTCTTTTCCGGTTCCGGCTCCGGGATCGGCCGGTTGTTGGCGTCGAACTTCGGTTCCGGCTTGTACTTGCGCTTGAACACCGGCGCCAGGAATACCTCGTCGTACAGCGCCTGCAAGCGCTGGTGCGCGCGATAGGCCAGCCCGCAGGCCTCGACCATGGCCAGTTGATGTTCGCTGGCCACGTCCATCCAGTCCTCCAGCATCTTCTTGCCGTCCGGGTACTGCACCGCCGCGCGCAGCGCATCCTCCGATTCCAGCAAGGCCGCCATCGCCCAGCGCCGCCGGCGCGACTGCTCGCTGCGCGGATCGACCAGGTCCTTCTCCCATGCTTCCATCTCCGCCACCGACATCGCCGGCGGATGGCAGAACAGCGGGGAGTAGCCCTTCATCAAGATGCCGTCCTCGCTCTGGATGTCCGGCGTGAGGTCGGTACGCGGCGGTGCCTCGCGGTAGATCTCCCGCGGCCAGTTGCCCAGCCACATCGGCTTCTGGTTGGCCGTGACGTTCTTGGAAAACCGCACGATGCCGCCGATCGGCGGCGCGATGGTCATGTGCTTCATGGCGATCACCTCGTTCCTTGGTGTGTGAAGGAATCCGCGAGGACGGCGGAGATTTCCGCATCCGGCGGAACACGCAACACGCCGGCGCACGACATGCGCCGGGATGCCGGGAGGTTAGAAGCCGTGTGAAGACGGTGGGCGTATTCCCCCTTGCGGGGTGTTGTATTAGCCACCCTCCCGGCGCACGGATGCACCGAGATGCCCTGCGGGATCGTAGGGCACAAAAAACCCACCGGGTTGTCGGAGGTGGGCGCCGCTTCACAAGGAGCTTCTACACTCCGCGGTCAAGTCTGCATTTGGATTTTTGTGGTGTCAAGTGAGCATTGTCGCGGACTCGGCGAAATAGCCGGTATCGGCCAAGAGCGGCCATTCGCCACTTTCCAGCAACGACTATTTCAAGGCCTTGTTGATCTTTTCGATCAACACCTTGAACTGGTCTCGTTCGGTCGCCGTTAGATCGCTGGCAGAGTGATCGCGGGCCCAGCGGATGTACGCCTTTGCTAGCTTGTACTTCGAGAAGCCGCTACCAGTGGACTCGAGTAGATCGATGATCGGGCGAGCGGGCTGGGCCGCAGCATCGACAGTCACATCGATTGCCAAGGACTCCTTAGCGATGTTGACAAGCGTCTCTCGCAGCAAGTCCTCGATTTCTGGCTTGGCAACGGGGCCGGAATATGCGTCCTTGGTTCGCAGGATGCATTTGTTCCCCAGTGTGTGAACCAGTGTTTCTTGCTGTGCTGCTTGATCGCCAGCAACATCAGAGTCAAGCAGTGCTGCAACCTTGAAGTTTTGCGCATAGAGGATGGTGGCGTAATACACCACCTTGCCCGCACTTGCGGCTGGAACCAAAGCAACCTTCTCGTTCAAGTTAACCACGTCCGCCGCGCGAAGCAGAGCCGCAGTCGCATCGACGTACCAATAGTCCGTCAACCCTTCAAGCACAAGGTTGCGCTCTTGGGTAAATAAACTCTGGGCCAAATCGTATCCCAGCGCCTCTTGTAGCGGCAGGAGCGCTGCCGGATCCCCTGAAGTGACGGTCGTATGCACCTTGGTGCCAACGATACGATCAAGCATCTCAACAACCCGGACCAAGTTCAATTCATCTGGACCAACGAGGAAAGGGGAATGAGTGGTATAGATTGTCTGATTGCTCTCGGATAGCCGGCTAAGGGTTGACCGGAACTCACGCTGTTTGAGTCCGTGCAGAGACAAGCCTGGCTCGTCGAGTAACAGAATGGCGTTCTTGTGCTTACCGGCGGCTTCAGCGAAGAACACCACAAAGAATGACACCAGCCATTGGAATCCTTCCGAGCGCTGATGTAATTCGATGTCAACGCCAAGCTCGTCCTCGACTACCACCTTGAGATACTGTCCATCCGCCTGAATGCGTAATTTGTCTGCTTCTGCGCGACCTTCCCGCGGGCGCCAGACCGAGCGGATCTCATTCGTTAGCTGTACGCTCGCGGCATTAAGCTGATAGGTGCGCTTATCGAGCTGATCGCGGTAGGTCTGAAGGGCAGTGGGATTATTCGCTGCAGGCGGTGACGTTCTTCCAAGGTCAGAAAGCTCCTGTGCGGTAAAGCCAAGCAACTTTAGTAGACAGACATTGCCGTAGTCGTACTGATCGTCGTCGAGAACACTGTTGGACAACCTCTGAGCAAGATGATCGAGTTGAATTAATGGTCTTACACGGAAATAGTTGTTGAACAGCACGAAGACTGGCTTCCGACCATCGAGTACTTTGAGAGCTGTCGCTCGATCGACGTAAGCTGCTGCCGCCGCTACAAGGCTGTCGAACCGCTTCTCCTCAGTGTCGTTGGCTTCGTCAACCAAAGGTAAAGACTTATCTAGCCACGACTTCAGGGCAGTTGCTCGCTCGCCTTCGATAGCTGTCGTCGCAGTCCATTCGTTGGTGATCGAGGCCAGTTCTGCACTCGGCGACGGGCCACCCGGCGTCTTAGCTTCCGCGCGCGGGTCAATGTGGGCACAGAGACGAGTCAAGTCTTTGGTGATGCTGCCGAAGGTAGGCAGCGGAGGGGCATCAAGCAGGTTGTGCCGCGCGGAGTTGTCTAACCTCCTACTGAAGGCGTACCGCACACTGTGCATGGTCGGGGGAATCGCCGCGCGGTCTGCGTCATCGAGTTCAAACTCGACCTCCACCACAGTAACTGTTTTAGGGTCAACCCGCCCCGTCGTTATATCGTTGTACTTGGAGCGAGGGTAGTCGCGCAGCGCATCGAACTTCGGCACATCCGGCGGCGGGTTGATTTGCTGAAGGGCTTGCAGAACGGCCGTCTTACCTGCCTCGTTGGGGCCGACCATGATGGTCTTGTTCTTCTCGACATCAAACCAGCCAGTGTCGATGATGCCGCGGTAATTGGTGACCCTCGCCCTACTCAGTCGCATGTGCCCGCTCTCCAAAATGACAATTGCTGCCCCCAGACTGGCGTTAGCATACCCCAGCCTCTCTCCCCTAGATTCCGCTCTGCGGCTAGTGTTGGGCGGGGTAGCTCAGACAGTAGGTCGGATCCGAAATCTCCAATTACCGAACCCGCTTGAAAGCGCTCGGCAGGTTGAACCGCCCCGGTTTTCTTGGAGGCCGTTTGGTTTGAGTCAGGCCACCTTGGCCTCACCGGCTTGTTGCCGATAATAAGCCGCTTCGGCTTCCGCTGGGGGATGTACCCGATCGACTCCAGCAATCGCTTGTGGTTGTACCAGTGCAACCGGTCCAGCGTGACCAGTTCCTATCTGCTCGCGGTTGCGCCACGATTTGCGATGGAACACCTCGGCCTTGTACAGCCTGTTGATCGTTTCGGCCAGCGCGTTGTCGTAGCTGTCGCCCACACTTCTCACCGACGGACGCCCGCGGCCTTGGCCAGGCGTTCGCTGTAGCGGAGGCTCACGTACTGCGCCCCCTGTCGGAGTGATTGATCAGTTCGCTATCCCGCTGCCGGGCGTGCAGAGCCTGTTCCAGGGCGTCGAGCACGAAGTCCGTCGTCATCGAACTGGACGCCTTCCAGCCCACGATCCGGCGTGCGTACACTTCGATCACGAAGGCCACGTACACCATGCCCTGCCAGGTCGAGACATACGTGAAGTCACTGACCCACAGCGCGTTCGGCCGGTCAGCATGGAACTGTCGGTTGACCCGATCCAGCGGGCACGGCCGTACCGGGTCGCCCACCGTGGTCTTCACGCCCTTGCCCCAGATCACGCCACGCAGGCCCAGCCGACGTATCAGTCGTTCCACCGTGCACCGCGCCACCTGCCAGCCTTCCCGCAGCAACTACTTCCAGACCTTCTTCGCCCCATACACCTGCCCGTTCTCGTCCCACACCCGGCGTACTTCCGCTTCCAGCGCCCGCTCCCGCCACCAGTGATCCGGACGGGCGTCCGGATCGGCCTCCCGTGCAGCATGGCCGTAGGAGGACGACAGAGCGATCTCCAGCACCCAGCAGATCGGCTCGACTCCGTAGGCGTGCCGGTGGACCGATACGAACCCGGTCATGGCTTGAAGCGGCGGTCGAGCTCCGCCTGGGCGAAATACGCCGATGCCTTGCGCAGGATCTCGTTGGCCTGCCGCAGCTCCCGGACCTCGCGCTCCAGCACCTTCATCCGCGCCCGCTCGTCCGTCGTCAGCCCCGGGCGCAACACCTAGTCACGCTCGGCCCGCCGCACCCACAAGCGCAACGTCTCGGCCGTGCAACCGATCTTCCCGGCAATCGACGCGATTGCCGCCCACTGCGAACCGTGCTCGTCCTGGTGCTCGAGCACCATCCGAACCGCTCGTTCCCGGACTTCCGGTGAGTACTTCACTGGCTTGCTCATGACTCCATCCTCTCAAAGGTTGGAGCCTCCAGGAATCCCGGGGCGGTTCAGGCGCCGCATGGCGAACAACGTTGCTACGGGTCGAACTTCGCCGCATTCTGATAAACCCCGCCTTCCTCTGGGCACATCTGTCGATGTGCCCAGAGGCTGCTCCTCGAGCTGCCCCCCTCAGGCGAACATGGCTAAGATGGTGGAGGGCCGGGGAGTTGCCTGGCAACTATATCTCAATAGACACAGACAGACCACGTGACCACATTGATATGTTGGTGCGGCCTAGACTCGAGGGCTCCATCGTCCCTCTATATTGCAACCGACAGTCGCTTCTCTTGGCCGTCAGCAACCCAATGGGACAGAGGGAGGAAGCTTTCGGTTCGAACACGCGACGCAGCGATATTGGCATTCGCCGGCGATGTCACCTTTGGGCAAAACCTATTAGTTGGTTTAAGTGGAGGGGCGCTCAGTGACGGTCAGCTTGAAGAACGTCTGCATGAGTTGTCTGACAGCTTCCCCATCGGATCACTAGAGGGCACAGCATTTGTTTTTGCACGCCGGGTTGGGGAAGGTATGGCGACCCAATTTGTTGTCACTGCACATGAATACGAAGATCGCTCATGGCGCGTCCGCAATCACCCGATACCAACTGAGCATTCAGATATTATCTGTGCATATGGATCCGGTAGAGCCATAGCATTTAGCGAACTTAGGAAATGGGTAAGCCAGGATGTATCAGGTCGAACTAGTCGTAGTGTTTTCTCAGCATTTTGCGACGCACTGAAAAGTGGGCAAGACCCACAAACTGGCGGGGCGCCACAATTAGCGGCCATATATCGACAGGGTCCCGCGAGAGAGATCGGCATCATCTGGGATAACGAACTCCATCTAGGCGGACTCCCTCCACCCAGAGACATGGATCTGACGTCGGTGAAGTGGCATAACGACCTGTTTGAAGTATGCGATCCAAACACGCGGTCACGACACCTTGGCGCACAGCCTCATGCTAAACGAAGCAGTCCAATAAGCAGCACATGACATGGTTACTGTGTGTGTCCGCTTCGGGTCGGATCGCGTCCCTTCAGGCAGCGGGCGCGACCCTGAGAGTCCCGTGAGGATATCTCATGAACGCCGCAGTCCAGGTCCGACCGGCCCCATGGAACAAAGGAAAGCTCGTCGGTTAGAAAGCACCCCTCAAGCTCCGGGACATCTGGGCTATCCGAGTGCGACTACAGCTTGGCAGGAGGACTCGCGACCTCGCGCTTTTCAATCTGGCGATCGACTCCAAGCTCAGGGCATGTGATCTCGTGAAGCTTCGGGTCGCCGACGTCGCACATGCAGGGGCCATTGGTTCGCGAGCTGTCGTGCTCCAGCAGAAGACCGGTCGGCCGGTGCAGTTCGAGATCACGCAGCTGACGCGGGAATCGCTGACGGCGTGGATAGCCGCCGCCGGCCCCCGCGCCAGCGACTTCCTGTTCCCGACGAGGCTGCACGCATCGCCACATCTCTCGACCCGACAGTACGCCCGAATCGTTCATGGCTGGATTGACGCCATTGGGCTCGAAGGGGGATCGTACGGAACGCACACGATGCGGCGGACCAAGGCGTCGCTCATCTACCGGCGGACGAGGAATCTTCGTGCGTTGCAGCTCCTCTTGGGCCACACCAAGCTCGAAAGCACCGTTCGATACCTCGGCATCGAGGTTGACGACGCGCTGGAGATCGCCGAGCAGACCGAAGGGTAGCGTAGGGTCCGCGGCCGGATCGCCTCATCGGTCGCGATCCGGCCAGTAGCGGACGTTAGATCCCTATGGTGGCTTGACCAACCTACTTCGATATTTCAATCAATCGATCAAAGACTTGATTTTGAGAGCAGTCTTCTTCAACTCTCCAGAGTCGAGACCCCTGCCGTCTTCCTCCGTTGACGTGAATAGCGTTTTGCCCTCGACGAAACCGTTGCTCTGGTACCAAGCGCGCTTCCAGTCCCAGCCACGCTTGTAATAAGGGCGGCTGAGCATCCCCAGGTGCTCCCAGACGAGCAGGTCACCATCGGCCGTGACGAAGGAGAAGTCGGGGCGCAGGCGGCCTGCTGCGGTAGTCCCGTCGAGGACGCGCTCGTACTCGTAAGGGATGCCGAGCTGGAACAGCATGTTCGCGATCACTAGCTCCGACTTGCTGCGCACTAGGTGCCCCTTCTCGGTCCGGTGGATCAGGTGCTCGGCGAACGGCACCGAGTCGTCGGTGGCGCGGATAACGCTCAGGAAGATATTCGTGTTGCGGCGCGCGGTCTCCGAGCGCTCCGGCCGGGTGAGGTCGAAGAGAACCGTCGGGTCGTTGCCCTCGATGAGGAGCACGAGCTGCTCACGCGAGCGCGTGAGCGCGGTATAGACGAGCTCGCGCGAGAGCAGCCTGCTGTTCTTCGGCAGGATAACGAAGACCTTCTTGAACTCGCTGCCCTGCGACTTGTGAACGGTGAGCGCATACGCCAGCTCGAGGGGCGCGTAGCCATCGGAGAACTGGTTGGGCCAGTAGTCGAAGGTCAGGTTGGGCCGACCGGCGAACACGCCCTTCAGCATGGTCTTCACCTTCGACATCAAGGCGACCTCGCCGTTCGCGATGTAGTGCTCATCCACCGCACGCTCGACCCAGTTGTACGCCTTGCGCTTCTGGTTCGTGGTCTGGATCACCTTGTCCTTGGCGACGATGGTCTCGTCGCCGAGGCTCACGCCCCAGGCGGTCGCCGCCGCTTCCAGCTCCTTCGCGCGGAACTGGCGCTGCACCCAGCGGTTAAGGTCGTGGACCCCGTGTGGATGCATGCGGACCGGCGACAAGATCTGCCAGCGTTCGGAGCCTTCCGGCGCGTCGAACGGGACCCAGCCCTTGTCGTCAAGACCGAGCGCCTTGTCGAAGCCCGCGATATCGTGCGGGCCGCTCAGCCCGAGGTGCCGCTGGAAAGCAGCAAGGAGCTGTGCGCGCAGGTCGTCGGGCGTCTTCCACAGCGCAATCTCGAGGTCGTTAAACTTCTCGCCCAGCTCGAGGTCGCTGAGCACGCGGTCGGCGTCGACGGGCTGCTGCTCGCGCGTGAACCACGAGGCGAGCCGGAGCGCGTCCGAGGTCGTCGAGGACGCCGCGGCTGCTGCGCGGACCTCGACAGAGAGCCGGGCAAGTGCGTTGCCGAGCGGCGAGCCGTCGTCGCCCTTCACATCCGTGGTTTCGAGGTACGATACGAGGTCGGCGAACGGACGCCCGACGCCGATGGGCGGAAGCTGGTTCGGATCGCCGACTAGGATGACTCGCTGGACGTGCGCGAGGTCGAGTGCTTCGAGGACGGCGACCAGATCGTCCATCGTGAGCATCGAGCACTCGTCGATGACGACGGTCTTCTCCTTGCGGTACTTGTCCTTGCCGTCGAACTTCGGCCGCTGGCGAGAGCCGTCGTACCTACCGAGGCGGTGGAGGAACTGGGCGACTGTCATCGCCTGCGCGTTCGTCGCCTTGCCGAGGCGGACGCGCGCCTTGCCGGTCGGCGCTAGCAACAGGATGCCGGCCTTCGTGAGCGCTTCCGAGAGCATGAGCGCGCCCATGACCGACGTCTTGCCCGTGCCTGCGCGCCCGACGAGAACACTGAGACGACGCGACAGGAGTCGCTCGAGCGCGACGGCCTGCTCCTCGATGGCCTCCCGGTGGCTCTCGTTCGTCTTGTCGAACTTGCCGCCCGCCTCGGAGATGGCCGTGACGAGTAGCCTCCGCCAGTCGGCCTTGATGGGCGCGGCAGCCTTCGCCGCGCGCTTGCCGAGTACGGAGCGAAGGCGGTCCTCACGGCCCTTCAGCTCGGTGAGCTGGAGCGCGGCCGTCGGCGCTCCCTCCGACGCAAGGATGTCGATCAGTTCGACGACGCCCGCCATCGTCGAACGGTTCGTGCTAGGCCAATCGGTGCCGATGACGCACGGATGCGCGAGGTCGAGGGAGCCGACGCGCTGAAGCGCCTCGTGCATGCTGAGGAGCGCGTCACCGTTCTCCGACGCTTTACGCAGCACCGCGACCAGCGCGGCTCGCAGGCGCCGCGCGTCGTTCGGCGAGCCCACCTTCGACGGCGCCGGCACCGGATGCTTCGCGGCGATGGTCGCGTCGGGAAGCAGCCCACGATCGACGACGCCAACGGAGACTGGAGAGTCGCTCCAGTCACCGAGGTCGACCTCGCTCATGCGGTACGGGTTAGCGAGGATCTCCTCGTCGGTCACCTTCGCTGCCGTGCCCTTTGCGCGCTCCTTCAGATCGAACCAGCGAAGCGCCTGCTCCGTGGTGAGCGCGAAGCGTGAGAGGAGCTTGAGCAGGGCACGGCGCTCGTCGGGGAGGTCCGTCCACGTCTCGCGGACCGCCTTCAGATCCTTGGCGTAGGCAGGCTGCGGAGGCCTCTGCTTCCCGCGAAGGATCGAGTCCACCGTTGGCCACGGGTCGGCGTCAGTCTTCACCGTGCCCGACGAGCGCATCTCCAGCGCGAGCGCCGTTCCGAGCCGCATGCCGAGCGCTTCGAGCACCGGACCGAGCCCTGGGAACGGGCCTCGGTCCTGCCACGCTTGGGCGATCTGCTGGTTGAGCCACTCCTCGCGGCGCTCCCACGGGCCCTTGGCGATGCCGTGCTCGCGGATCTTCCGCACCGACTCAAGGCAGCGGACTAAGGTCGAGAGAGCGATGTCGGCGGGCGCGAGCTCGGCGGCGTAGGAGAAGACGCGAACGTGCGCTGGGTCGGCGGGTACCGCGATCTCACGAAGGAGCTGCTGGCGCCGCGCGTCTTCGGATGCGTCGCCGGTCGGCTCCAAGTAGTCGTGATACGGGAGCAGGAACCCGTCCTCGCCCTCGGGTCGGATCGTGTGCCGGATGAGTAGGTCCCACATGAGGTGCGTGGGCTTCTTCTTCGAGACGTCGTAGCCCTTCGGCTGCGCGACATTCGCGATCCGTCCGACGCCTATCACGAGCCGCGAGATGGTGTCGCCGAGGGGCTGCCCCTCCTTGCAGTAGAAGAAGACCAGCGAGCGCTCTGCCGTGAGGCGACTCGCGAACAGCTTGAGGATCGCCTCCTGACGCTCGCGTCCAAAGACCCAAGGGCTGCTGAACGGAGCTTTCTCGTCGAGGGGAAGCGGCGTTGGCAGCCTCCCGTCGATCGCCTCCTGCTCGCTCTTGAGCATCCACGCGAAAGGCACGACGAACGTGGCGTATGACGGGATTTTCACAAGTGTCGGCTTCAGGTGACCGTGTGTGTCGTCGGCCTTCTTGATGCCCGCGTACGGGTGAACGAAGCGCCGCGACCACTCCTCATCGTTCATGAAAGCGCCCGACTCGGCCTTGCATGCGGGCAGATTGTCGGACTCGAGCGTGTTCCAGCGCTTGCCTGCGATTGAATCCTCTTTGGAGTCGTCGCGCTCCTCGCGAATACGATCGAGTGCAACGCAAAAGGAATTGCAAGATGGTCGACGGCACACGGCGCCGTTCCACTGTGAGTCGTGCCACGCCACTCTTGCTGTCAAATGAAACATGCCCCCCCCTTTCCTTAAAAAAGTATGAGTACAGTTCAGCAAGCTTAGTGGGTTACTTGGGCTTATGGCAGACACACAACGTCCGCTTCGGGTCTTGGATTCAACCGATCAACGCAACGGTTTGCCGATACCGCTCTGCTGGCGTTTCGTAGTCAAGCGTCTTGCGTGGCCGTTCGTTGAGCTGGCGTGCCACGGCATCCAGCTTCGCCTGCGAGACGTCGGTCAGATTGATCCCTTTGGGGAAGTACTGCCGTAGTAGGCCGTTGGTGTTCTCGTTGGTGCCGCGTTGCCAAGGATGGTGCGGGTCGCAGAAATAGACTTGGATGTCCGTGGCCAAGGTGAAGCGACGGTGTGCCGCCATCTCCTTGCCCCGATCCCGGGTCAGTGATCGGTACAGCTGCTTTGGCAGGCGACGTGCGTTCTTGATCAGTGCATTGACCACGGTCTCGGTGTCCTTGCCTGCCACTTTCACCAGCATCAGATAGCGTGTCTGTCGCTCCACCAGCGTGGCGATCTGACTGTTCCGGTCGCCGAACAGCAGGTCGCCTTCCCAGTGTCCCGGCACGGCCCGATCTTCGGCATTGGCCGGCCGTTCGCTGATTGAGACGGTGTCGGCAATCCGGCCGTGGCTCTCTGTCTTCTGGGTATGGTGTCGCGAGCGACGCATCGCCCGCGTGCGCCTCAGATGGGCGAGCAACTCCTGTTTCAGAGCCCCGCGCGATTGGATGTAGAGCGTGCGATAGATGGTCTCGTGGGACACCTGACGGCTCGCATCATCTGGATAGGTACGCTTGAGCCAGCCTGCCACCTGCTCGGGTGACCACTGCCGCTGGATCTTCCCTGCCACGAGAGCAGCCAAGGCTCGATGCAGCAACAGCTTACAGGGCTTGGGGCGTCGTGCCCGGTCCCAAGCGGCCCGGTCGGCCTGGCTGGCTCGATAGCCTTCAGAGCCTTCGTTGCGACCGATCTCGCGGCTGATCGTGGATGGCGCACGCCCGAGCAACGCGGCGATCATGCGGATCGATCGTCCCGCCGCCAGGCCGCGGGAGATCTCCTCGCGCTCGGCCAGGCTCAGCACCCTCGGGGACCTTCGCCTTGTCGGAGGACGAATGCCGCCATGCTCGGCCAGGATGTTCCGCACTGAGCTGTGGTGCCGGTCAAACAGGGACGCGATCTGGTGCAGGGGCTCGCCCTGCTGCCAGCGATCCCACATCATCGCCTTCTGGGTGTCGGTGTAATAGATCCTCTTCCTGCGCTTCATCTGCAACACCCCTGCTGCCTACGCAGCTATCTGTGTGTTGCATCGATCATATGAATCCGCGGTCGAAAGCAGACGTAGCGATCCGACCCCTATTCAGTCGCAGTACTTTCAACCTGTGGGTACAGCATGAAGGTGCCGGCAACGATTGTCGTGGCATCGGCACCTGCCAGGCGTGCAAAGATCCCGAAAACTTCGCCCGGTCGAATGCCTGCGAATGTCTCCGCAAGCCCGCGGTGGAGCCGCCGGGAAAGCGTGGTGAACCAAGCGTGTGAGCGCCGGATACACGCTCCGCGCGCATGAAGGTGGCTTCCCGCCGCCCTGCCGCTCAGAGCGTAGGAACATCGGCGTTAAGGACCTGGAGGGATGGGCCGGTGGTGCTCGGCAGGACATGCAGGTCGGTCTGCAGCAGCACCACCCCGGGCTGCAGCAGCGGCGTGACCGCGGTGCGGAATGCCGAGGGAACTACGACCCGCGCGACATCCTGGGCGGCCACGTTCTGGCCGGCTTCATCCTCGTGGCCGGGAATGCCGATCCGCCTCCACGTCGGCCCGCCATCGGGCGTAGCGCCCGATACCAGATATGCGTGCGTTCCTTGCGGGGCTGGCCCGTTGCGAAAATCGACGCGCGCCCGGCCGATCTCGATGCCATTGCGGAAGACAAAGAGCCGTCTGTCTGCGGTGCTCATCACCATCGAAAGCGGCCCCACTGGAGATTTCTGCGGCTCCCAGCGGAACTGTTCCTGCGGACTCAACAGCGGCGCGAGGTCTTCGGCGCCTGACCGAGGATCGATCGGGCTGGCCACGGTCGGATGTACCAGATCCTCAGGCGCCAAGCCCTCCTTCGCGATTACCACCACCATGCCCATGGTCGTGGCATCGAACAGCAGGCGGGCAAACTCGGTAGGCAGGTGCACGCAACCGTGGGATTCCGGGTAGCCGGGCAGCCCGCCTGCATGCAGCGCCACGCCATCCCAGGTCAGGCGTTCCTGATACGGCATCGGCGCGTCGTTGTACTTGCTGGAGTGATGATTCTTGTCCTTCTGCAGGATGGTGAACACGCCGGTCGGCGTTTCATGGCCCGGCTTGCCGCTGCTGATCGTCGAGACGGCGATCAGCAGTCCGTTACGATAAACGTAGGCGCGCTGCTCGGTGAGGCTCACCACCACCGCCATTGGGCCCATCTCCTTCGCATCGCCCCCCCAAACCCACTCGCCGGGGCGTAGCGTGGCCGGCAGGGCACCGGCCGGACTGGAGCTCTTCGCGCCCCAGGAGGGTGCCGCGAACGCGCTGATCGGTAGTGCTGCCAGTGAAAATACCAAGGCTAGTGCAATCCGGATCATCGCGATTCTCTATGGATGTGGAGCCCGTGGATGGAAGATCTCGTTGTGCATGGCGGCTTAGCGTGAAGCGTCTTTCGCTGCCTCCGAGGCCGCTGGTGTGTTGCCCTTCGCGCGCAGCACATGGCCAACACCGGCGTTGGCGGCGGACCCGACCATCACCACGAGGATGGCTGCGGCAAGGCTGCGCCACAGACTCAGCGATGCGCGATCCCGCAGCCACGCCGCCTGTGCAAGCCAGAACCACGTGGTCGCCGATAGGCTCAGCAGCACGGCTGTCAGCAGCGACCAAAGGCGGCCCAGGGCAATGAGCGTGACCGATACTGATATCGCAAAGGCGAACGGGGCGACGAGATAACACTGCTCGTAGAACGGGGCACGCAAGGTCTCGCGGTTGACGGGCTGATGAGTACGAACCAGCATGTACACGGCGCCGGCCAGTGACCAGACGCCGAAGGCGATGGTCCGGTAAAGCAGCAGGTTCTGCTCGGACGACAACAGGACGTTCGCGAGCGATTCGTCCGCTGCCGGTACTGGATTGCGGACAGCCAGGTCGACGAAGTGCGAGATCAGTACGCACAGGATCAGCAGCAAGGGAGGGCTGACCGCTTCACTAAAACGGGTTTCGCTCTGCGAAGCCAGTTGGACACTGGCGTAGTGGGTCATACGACGGGGTGCCACGACAATGCGCCATAACGTGCGTGGAAGCAGCACCAGCCAGGTCAGCGCCTCGTAAACGAACTCCTCGAACGATTTGAGAATCTTCAGGAAATCCATGGTCCATCCGTTGCACTGAAACTGCCCGCCCCGCCGGGAGGTCGTGTCACATTTTGCACGGCAAAGTGCCCAAATGCAGCCGCCCGCCCGCCGGGTCTTCCGCAATCGCAGGTGGGCGAGCGGGCTGCGACCGATACCGGGCACAACCTTTGCTGATCCATGGCAGCGATTAAGTTCCAGGCTTCTTTGATGTTTGTGGGCGCCGCTTCATCGGTATCACCTGTTTGAGCGGGCAGATCTGCGCGGTGGGAAAGTCGCGAACGCCTGCCATTTCTCGGAAAAGGAGTTCTGCAGAACCGGTTCGCCGCTACAATCGGTCGCGTGGTCGGTTCGCGATACAGGCTAGCGCGCCGCGCCGAATGGCTGGCGCACAACCGGGGAGAAGGCTGTGGAACGACGTCATTTCCTGCGATGGGCTGCCGTTGCAGGCACTGCCATGTGCCTTTCGCTGTCGTTGGCCTGGGCGGCGCCGGTTTCGCGCTACGCCGCGCCCGAGGCGCCCGATGTCGGCGCGCCGACGCTCGAGATCCTTCCGGAGACGCTGCCGGTCGCCATTGTGGGCGTCCACTACAACCAGGGACTGAGGGCGATCGGCGGCGTCCCACCGCACTGGGTCTTTGTTCCAGGCACGCTGCCACCCGGTTTCGTCTTCCACCATCAGACCGTGGTCGGTATCCCGACCGTACCGGGCATCTACACGTTCACGGCCATTGCGATCGACAGCAGCGGGCTGACCGGCGAGCGCGCGTATACGCTGGAGGTCGTCGATCTTCAGCCGCAGACGATCACGTTCCCGGTACAGGCGGTCGCGCAGCGGCCGTTCTTTCCGGGAGGAACCTTCGCCGTTGATCCGCTCGCGACCGGCGGCGCCTCGGGCAATCCGGTGACCTACACGGCGGGCCCGTCGAACGTGTGCACGATCTCCGGCATCACGGTGACCATGCTCTATCCGGGCGCGTGTGCGATCACCGCCAGCCAGGCCGGCAGCGGTGTCTACGCGCCGGCGGCACCGGTGTCGCAGACGGTCGTGCTGGTCCTGGAAGCGATTGCCGTGCCGGTGCTCTCGCAGGCGGCGCTGGCGGTGCTGGCTGCGTTGCTGGCGGGCCTCGGCCTGTGGTGGCGGCGCGTGCACTGACGTGCGTCCGGGCCGGTGCCCGGTGCGCCGGCCCTGCATTCGACGCGGCCCGATCCGATCGAGCGACGACCGGTCCTACGGTGCGGGTTGGAGCAGGAACGCCGTCACATCCTCCGAGAACGTCATCTCGCGTCCGTCGATCAGCACGTACTCCGGTGGTTCCTGTTGGGGCGCGCCCGGCAGGCGCGTCGCGGGCGCGAGGCCATGCGCGACCAGGGCGCGGGCGCAGCCGACCCAGTCGCCTTCGCCGTGGGGCTCGTTGCACGAGGCCCAGGACAGCGTGCCGAGCACGTCGCTGCCGTAGCCGTGCGCTTCGTGCCAGTGGGCGCCGTGGTCCAGCAGGAAACCGGCGAGCGCCGCGTTGCCGCGGAACACGGTCCAGTTGAGCGCGGAGCCGCGGAACGGGGCATCGCCGCCGCGCGTGGCCACCGGCCAGCCGAGCGTCACCATCAGCCGCACGGCGGCGTCGCAGCCGTTCATCGCCAGCTCCGGCAGGCGGGCCAGCCGCTCGGGTCCCAGCCGGTCGAGCAGATCCGGCTGGCGCGCCAACCGGCGACGGGCGTCGGCTTCGTCGCCCCGCGCGCAGGCGGCGACGAAGGCGTCCTCGTCGGTCAGGGCCGCGTCGGCACCGGCGTTCTCCAGCACCTGCGCGACATCGGTCAGCCCCAGCGACAGGGCGTAGACATACGTGCCCTGGCCCTCGGGCGTGGCGGCGTGGACATCGGCACCGGCGTCGAGCAGGGCCTGGATCACGGCGACGGGGCAGCGCGCGCGCAGAGCGGCGATCAGCGGCGTGGTGTCCTGGGCGGTGACCTCGTTGGGATCGGCGCCGTGCGCCAACAGCAGCTGCACGGAAGCCAGGTTCGCCTGGACGATGGCATGCGCCAGCGCGTTGGTGCCGGCCGGGCGGGCGCCGTGCTCCAGCAACAGGCGTATGCACGCAGGACTTTGCACGGCGTGGTAGAGCGATTCGCCGTCGTTGGGATCGGCACCGCGCTCCAGCAGCAGGCGTGTCAATGCCAGGTCGTGCGCCTGGCCGGCGGCGCCGTAGAGGGCGCTGAGCCGGTCGTCACCGGGCTGGTCGACCGAGTGCGGCGGCCAGCGGTTGCCGATGGACTGGTCGGGAGGCGCGCCGGCCTCCAGCAGCAGGCGTGCGCAGCGGCGCAGGCGCTCGGCGAAACCGTCGAGGCGCAACAGGGCCGAATGCGTCACCGCCACCAGTGGCGGCAGGTTCAAGGGGCCGCCAGGGCGATGGACCCAGCCGGGATCGGCTGCGATCGCGGCACGTACGGCGGCTTCGTCGCCGACGGCGCAGGCGAGGGATGCATCGCCGTCGGCCAGGTCCGGCTGCTCGGCCAGGACGCGCGCGGCCAGCCTGGGCCGGGCGCCGAACAGGTCGCCGGTGACGTCGCCGGCATACACCAGGCCCAGCCAGTGCCGCACGGTGGCGGCACGGTCCTGCGTACGCAGGCGCTGCCACGCCACGTAGTCGCGCAGCTCGTTCCAGCTTGGGAAGCCGTACTCGCGCGCGATGCACGATTGCGCGTCGTGCAGGCGCAGCTGCATCGCGGCCAGCTGCGCATCGCTGGTGCCGTACGCGGCCGGCAAGGCCTGGCGGAAGCGGTGCAATGCCTCGGCATCGCCGGCCTGGTAGGCGCGCAGTAGCGCCTTGGCCTGCTTGCGCAGGTGATCGATATGGGCGTGCTCGGGAAGCGCGTTCACGGGGAAACCTCCATGCAGGAATCGCCGAAGGTCCGCAATGCCGGCTGCACAAAGGTCTGGAAGGTGTGGAAAGGCAAGTGGGTTGGACCCTGCCCGCGGACCCGGGTGCGGCTTGCTCCGCGCGGCGATCTTAGCCCGCCGCCGGCGCAGTGCCTAGCGATATACCCGCTGGGACGCGTGCTCGCCGGAGCCGGGTTCGTTGCGGTCCGCTCCGGCGCGCCGCGGACCGTGTGGATTGCACGGCGGAGTCGCTGGCGCCACGGACAGATGCCGGGAGGCCCGTTTCATGCGGTGCGGATCATCCGCGCCTGCGGACTGCCCGCTTGGGCCGCCGCGGGCAGCTCGCACCGCAGCACGTCCAGCAGGAACAGGACCACCGCCGGGCCGCGTCCGGTCTGGACGAGCTCGTGCGCGGTCGTGTGGTCCAGCTGTGCGATCGTTTCCGATCGGTACCAGCGCCGCGCCTCGCGCGCGTCCTCGGTCACCAGCGTGGCCAGCGAAACAATCCACGCCTCGAGCGTGCGCGCCGTCATTCGCCCACTCGCAGGGCGGCCGCGGGAATGGTCACCACGAACCGTGCGCCTCCGGCCGGCGCCTCCTCGAACCGGACCTCCCACTGATGCGCCGTGCAGATCTCGCGGACGATGGCGAGGCCGAGGCCGGCGCCTTCGGTGGCGCTCGACGCCCGCCAGAAGCGCTTGAACAGGTGCTCGCAGTCGGCCGGGTCCACGCCGGCACCCTGGTCGACGACCGCGAACCCCTGCGCCGATACGTCCAGCGTCACGACGCTGCCCGGCGGCGAATGGCGGATGGCATTCTCGATCAGGTTCTTCAGCAGGACGAAGACCGCGCCTTCGTCCGCATCGACAAACGCTTCCGGTCCCTGGCGCTCCACCTGCAGGGACACGCTGCTGCGTTCGGCCAGCCTCCCGAGGTAACCGGCCGCATCGGCGGCCAACGCCCACAGCGAGCGTCTGGAGAAGCGATAGTTGCGTCCCTCGCTGACTTCCGCGAGGTGGAGCAGCTGGTGGGTCTGGCGCGCCATCAGCTGCGTTTCGCGGAGCATGGCCGCCTGGTTCATGTCGCCGCCGATTTCGATCTCCGCCTGCAGCAGGGTCAGCGGCGTCTTGAGCTCGTGCGCGGCCATGGCGAGAAAGTCCTGCTGGACCTTGAATCCCTGTTCGAGGCGTTCGAGGGCGGCATTGAGCGCATCGATCAGCGGTGTCATCTCGGACGGGATGCCCTCGGCGTGCAGTCGCGTCGAAAGCGCGCGCGGCCCGATCCCTGCCGCTATCGCCGATGCCCGCTGCAGCGGCACGACCGCGCGGCGGACGGTGAGGTAGATGACGATTGCGAAAACCGAGAGCGCGACCAGGACCGAGGCCGCGGCCGAGCCCAGATACAACTGGCGGGCATAGACCCCGAGCCGCTCCACCATGCGATTGCTGCGCGCCACCCGCAGCGTGTAACCGGTGCCGGCGCGTATCACCCGGCGTTCCCGCACCTGCAGCAGCACCGGCAGCACGGGATCGTCCACGGGCGCCTCGCTGGCAGCGGGCGGCAGGTGTTTCAAGGCTTCGAGCGCGGGGCCGGCGGGACTGCTGAAGACGGCGCGCCCGCCGGCGTCCGCGATCAGGAACGCGGTGTCCTTCCGGAGCGCGTCGTACATGTCCGAAGACCGTTGCAGCGTGAATGCCAGCCGTCCGTCCGCCCCGGTCCGAAGACCGCGTTCGAGCTTGTCCAGTTCGTCCACCAGTTCGATGTCGGCCAGGTAGTCGGTTTCGAGCAGGTAGGCAAAGGCGCCGACGATGGCGCCGGCGGCGATGCATGCGGCGAACACGCCGATCAGCGCGGAGAGCAGGAGCCGCCCGGACAGGCTAGTCGGCCACATCGGTGGTCCTCAGCGCAAAGCCGTGCCCGCGGGTGTTCACCAGGGCCAGATCGCAGCCGACCGCCGCCAGCTTCTTGCGCAGGCGATGCATCGCGACATCGAAGGCATTCGGCGTGACGGCGTCCATGAGGCCCCAGGCCGCCTGCTCCAGGCTGTGGCGCCGCACCGTCTGGCCCTTGGCCCGTACCAGGCAGACGATCATCTGAAGTTCGGCGTGCGACAGCGTCACGACCTTCCCGCCGAACGCCATGCAACCGGCCTCCGGGGCGATGCGCAGGCCGCCGTGCGCGAGTTCGGTGGACTGGAGCGACGGTGTCCTGCGCAGCAGGGCCCGGACCCGGGCCAGCAGCTCCTCCATGGCGAAGGGCTTGGGCAGGTAGTCGTCGGCGCCGGCCTCCAGGCCGTCCACCCGGTCCCGCAACGCGTCGCGCGCGGTCAGCATCAGGCACGGCGTCAGCCGCCCGGCGGCGCGCAGGCGCCGGACCAGGTCCAGCCCATCCCCGCCGGGCAAGCCCCGGTCCACGATCACCATGCCGTAGTCGCGCTCGATCAGCGGGCGCCAGGCCGATTCCAGCGTGTGGAACACATCGGTGGCGATACCGGCGGGCAGCAGGCCCCGGACGATCAGGCTCGCCATGCGCTCATGGTCCTCGACGAGGGCGATGCGGTTCATGGGCGATCGAACGGAAAGGGCAGGGCCGCGACGGAAGGCTGCGCGTGGATCAGAAACCGCGGACCACGCCGATCATCAGGTGTCCCACCGCGGTCGAGTTCCTTTCCAGGAGGGGGCTGTGCGCGAGTTCGTCCGGCAGGCGCTGGTACTGTAGCAGGCCCTGCAGCCGCCACTTGCCGGCGAGCGGCCTGGAGAAGGACAGGCTGGCACGCGGCACCAGCGCGGCGTCCGGTCGGTAGGACGTGCCGGCGAAGGTCTCGCCCGGCCGCACGCCGTAGTAGTAGTCGGCCAGGTCCTTCGAGAGCCATTGCACGCCGATGCCGGGGATCAGTGTGGTCTTGCCGATGCGGAACCGGTAGCCGTAGTCCGCGGAGACCTCGTAGCCCTCGCTGGTGCCGGTGACGTCGGCGACCGCGCGCAGGCGCAGCTCGTTGCCGCCCCAGGCCCAGCGGGCGGCGACGCCCGCGTCGGCCGCATCGTCCCGATCCGCAAGCCGGTCGATGTCCACGCCGTTCCGTGCCAGCTCGGTGCGGCCCAGGTCGCCGCGGTCGAACCCGTCGAAGCGGCCCGATACCACGGCGTCCAGCGTGAAATTGTCGGTTTTCACCAGATGGACACCGAACGTGACGCCCCGCCAGTAGACCCGTTCGCCCTCGTAGGTCACCCACGGGAACGGTCGTACCTGGATCCCTTCTCCGGCATACGGGCTGTCCTTGACGGAGGCGGCCAGGCCGATTGTCCAGGGATCGTTGTCCGGCTGTTCGCCGGCGCCGGGTGGCTCGGCCGGACCGGCCTGGGCGAAGGTGGAAAGAGGAATGAGCGCCGTGAGCGCGATTGCTAGCCGGATCATGTCGAGACACCGCGAAAGGGAGCGTCACTGTGCGTGGGCGTCACTTACGTTCGACTTACAGCGACCGGGTTTTCAGGGGCGCCGGAAGCCGGGCAGGCGGCGCTCTTTCCGGCGCTGCCGATGGGCAGGCAGCGCGTCTGTCCGATTCGGCCGGCCTCTTGCGTATCCCCTGGCGAGCCGGTCGAATGGCGCTGCCTGCGCGGACCGGTGGGCGCAACCCTTTTCCCAGCAAGGCGAAGTACGCGTGAGCGCATCGGGTGGAGCCGGTCTTGCGTCACCGCAGCGGGCGGCAGGCACGGCATGAGCGGTCTGCCCGGTGATCCGTCCCTGACGGCGGCGCTGGCGCTGCTGCGCCGGGCGCTGGATCTGGATACGCCGGAGGAACGCGCGGCATTCCTCGACCAGCGCTGTGCCGGGCAGCCGGCGCTGCGCACGCGCGTTCAGGCGATGCTGGAGGGCTGTGTCGCGCAGATCGACGCGCCGCCGCCGGACGAGACGCGTGATGCGTTGATCGGCAGCCTGCTGGGGCCGTTCCGCGTGATTGAGCGGATCGGTCGCGGCGGCACCGGCGTGATCTACCGGGGCCTGCGCGAAGAAGCGGACTTCGCGCAGGAGGTGGCGATCAAGCTGATCCGCCGCGGTTTCGACTTCGACGACGTGCAGGCGCGCTTCCTGCGCGAGCGGCGCATCCTGGCGCGGCTGTCGCATCCCAACCTGGCCCGCTTCATCGACGGCGGCCTGTCGCCGGACCGCCGGCCGTGGCTGGCGCTGGAGTTCGTGCGCGGCACCACCCTCACGCGCTGGTGCGATGCGCGCCGCCTGGGCGTGCGTGCGCGCATCGCGCTGTTCCTGGATGTCTGCGCAGCGGTCCAGCACGCGCATACGCATCTGGTGGTGCATCGGGATCTCAAGCCCGGCAACGTGCTGGTGGACCAGACCGGCGCGGTGCGCCTGCTGGACTTCGGCATCGCCGGACTGCTGGGCGAGGACGAAACCGATACTGCCGCAGCGCCGACGACGATCGGCCAGCGCCGCGCCTTCACGCCGGAGTACGCGGCGCCGGAGCAGTTCGGCGGCGGCGGCGCGGGCGTGGCGGTGGATGTCTATGCGCTGGGCGTGATCGCGTTCGAGCTGGTCAGCGGCGCGCTGCCGTACCCGCTGGACCGCGGCAACCTGATCGCGACCGAGCGCATCGTGCGCGAGATGCCGCCGCAGACGCTGCTGGCAGCCTTGGCGCGCGAGGACGCCCCGCCGGTGCCGGCAGCGTCCGCCGCGCTGCAGCGCCTGGAGGCCCGCGGCGAGACGCCGGCCAGCTATCGCCGTGCGGTGCGTGGCGACCTCACCCGCATCCTGGAAAAGGCGCTGGCCAAGGAGCCGGCGGACCGGTACGCCAGCGTGGATGCCTTCGCGACGGACCTGCGCCAGTGGCTGGCCGGCGCGCCGGTGCGGGTATCCGGCAACGGCATGGGCTACCGCATGGCCACCTTCATCCGGCGCCACCGGCTGCCGGTGGCGCTGGCCGGCATGGCCCTGGTGCTGCTGCTGGCCGGCCTCGGCGGCATGCTGTGGAAGTCGCGCCAGGCGGTGCGGGCGGCCGAGCGCGCCAACTCCATCCAGGCCTTCCTGCTCAGCGTGTTCGACAGCAGCGCGCCGGGCGGCGCGGCCGACCGCGTGCCCAGCACGCGCGAGCTGCTGGCGCGCGGCGTGGAGCGCGTCCAGGCCGAGATGAAGGACCAGCCGGCGCTGCGCGCGGACCTGTTGACCACGTTCGGGCGCATCCACAACCAGCTCAACCTCTTCGTCGAGGCCGAGCCGTTGCTGCGGCAGGCACACGACCTGCAGCAGGCCGCCGGCGGCACCGATCCGACGCGGGCAGCCGACACGCTCTATCAGCTGGCGCGATCGGTGAAGGAGCTGCGCCGCTATGCGGAGGCGCGTGCCCTGCTGGACCAGGCGCTGGTACGGGTGCCGGCCCACGCGTCGCTGCAGCAGGTGGACATCCGTGTCCTGCGCGGCATCGTGCTGGCCCAGGACGGCGCGCCGGACGTCGGCGCCGAAGAACTGCGCGAAGCGCTGGCCCTGCTGCAGCAGGTCGAGAACCCACCCGGCAAGAAGACCGCCAGCGTGCTGGACGATTTCGGCTTCGTGCTGACGCAGGGCAAGCACTTCGACGAGGCCGTGCGCGTGTATCGGCAGGCCCTGGCGCTGGAGCGCACGGTCTACGGCGAGGTGCATGCGGACATCGGCATGACCTTGTCCAACCTCGGCGCCTGCCTGCTGGCGATGGGCCGGCTGGACGAGGCCGGGCAGGCGATGCGCGAGGCAGTGGCCGTGGACGCCAAGGTCTACGGCACGCCGCACCGTGTCCATGCCGTGCACCTGGCCAACCTGGCCAGCGTGCTGCTGCGCAAGGGCGACACGGCGGAGGCCACGGAGCTGTTCCGCGAAAGCCTGCGCCTGCGCGTGGCGCTCTACGGCGAGAACGACCCGGAAGCCGGCAAGGCGATGAGCAACCTCGGCGGCGCGCTGGTGCAGCTCGAGCGCTACGACGAGGCCAGCACCGTGCTCGACCGTGCCGCCACCCTTCTGGCGGCCGGCGAGGGCGACTGGCGCTACTGGCAGGCCAACGTGCAGACCAACCGTGCCCGCGCCGAACGCGGTGCCGGGCGGCTGGACCAGGCCGAAGCCGCGGCGCGGCAGGCGCTGACTTTGCGCGAGGCGCTGGGCGGCACGCCGGGCGAGGAATGGTTCAACAGCCGCGCCGTGCTGGGTGCGGTCTGGCTCGATACGGGCCGCGCCGCCGAGGCGCGGGACCTGTTCGCGGCCAGCCTCGCCGAGAGCCGGCGCCTGTTTCCGCCGGACCACCCCAGTCTGGCGCAGCGTCACCTGGCACTGGCCGAGGCGGATGTCGCGCTCGGCGCGCTGGACGAGGCCCGCACCCACTACGAGGAAAGCCTGCGCATCGGCCTGGCCTCCGCCGGCGAGCACGCGCTGTACGTGATCCAGGCACGCCTGGGCCTGGCCGAGACGTTGCAGCGCCTGCACGACACAGCCGGATCGCTGCGGCAACGGGAGGCCGTCGTCGAGGCAGTGGCCCGGCTGCCGGAAGGGCATTCGTTGAAGCGGCGGGCATCGCGTCTGGCCGCAGTGCGGTGAGCGGATCGGGCCGTCCGCCGTGCCCGTGTGGGCTCAGCGCAGCGGTTCCAGGGTGGCACCAGCGTATGGGCCACCGCGCGCGTCGAAAACGCGTGCGAGGAAGGCCTTCACGCGCGTCAGCGCTTCGCGCGCTTCCGCGCGCGACAGGTCGAACTGGTACTCGTGCGGCAACGACGGCATGTGATCCTGCGCGAAGAACAGCCGTTCGACGCGCACACCGTGCCGGTCCAGTGCCTCGGCCAGTGCATGGGACTGCGGCGCGAGCGGATCGTCGTTGCCGACGGAAATGAAACTCGGCGGGAAATCCGGCGTCAGGTGGCGCGTGATCGAGAGCTGCGCGATCGCCTCGGCCGAGGGCAGGCGGTCGCCGAGGTAGGCCCACAGCATCGTGCGCACCAGCCAGTGGTCGGCCTCGCCGAGCTTCATCAGCAGGGCATCGTAGGGGCCGCAGAACAGGACGGTGCCGACCAGGTGGGCACGGTCGAGGGCGGGCTCGATCGCCATGGCCCTGGCATAGGCGGGCGAGGTGATCAGTGCGGCCACCTGTGCGGCGATCTGCGCGCCGGCGGAATCGCCGGCCAGCACGACGCGCGTCGTGTCCAGCTGCAGGCGGTCGGCTTCGGCGACGAGGTAGGCCAGCGCGCGATTGACCTGGTGCACCGGTACCGGATAGTGCGTGCCGGGACCGAGCGCGTAGTCCACGGCGACCACGGCATGGCCGTCGCCGGCGAGGATGCGGGCGTAGTTGCCGACCTGTGTGCGGCTACCGGCGACGAAGCCGCCGCCGTGCACCCAGACGATCACCGGCAGGCGCGCATCCTGCGCAATGCCTGTGGGGCGGTGGACGTCCAGCAGCGCATCGGGATCGGCGGCGTAGCGCAGGCCGGTATCGCTGCGCACGGTGGCAGGCACGTGCGCGGCCAGCGCGCGATCGGCCAGCACGCCGCCGAGGTCGAACGCCCAGCGAACGAGCAGCGCGGAAGGCCAGGGACTGGCCATGAATGCGACCAGGCCGGCACCGGCCAGCGCAATCAGCGCAGCGAGTGCGAGGCGCGGCCGGCCGGGGCGGCGGTGGCGGGTTTTCGATCGGCGCATGGCGGTCTCGCGGAGTCGTCGCGCCATCGTACGACGGGCGACGGCGCCCGCGTCCCGCCCACGGGTGCTGCCGGCCGGGCCCGATGAAATGCCGGTGGGCGGTGCCAGCAGATCCACACCGATCGCGCTGGAGATCAACGACCTGTGGGGCGGGCTGCTGGTCGGCATCTTCAGCGCGCCGCTGTCCAAGTGGATACGCACGAAGGTGGAGGCGGCAATGCCGGTCCGATGAGCCGGCCCACCATCGAGTGCCCGGCCCGGGCGCGCCGGTGCCGGGCCGCGTTCCACCCGCGCGTCAGAACGTGATCTTCACCGACGGCGCGCTGCGCTTGGCCTCGCCGTGGAAGACCACCTCGATGTTGTTGCCGTCCGGGTCCAGCGCGAACGCGGCGTAGTAGCCGGGGTGGTACGGGCGCTCGCCGGGCGCGCCATTGTCGGTGCCGCCATGGGCGAGCGCGGCGGCGTGGAACGCCTCCACCGTCGCGCGGTCCGGTGCCTGGAAGGCCAGGTGGTGGCGGCCGGTCAGCGCGCCTTGCGCGGCTTCGCTGTCGGCACTGGAGACGAACAGCTCGTCCGCCCAGAAGTAGCTATCGCCGGTGCCGCCCATCGGCACCTTCAGCACGTCGAAGACGGCGGCGTAGAACGCCTGGGACACGGCGAGGTCGCGCACGACCAGCTGGATGTGATCGATCAGGCGGCCGCGGTGCAGTTCCTGGGTTTCCATTGTTCGGGTCTCCGCAAGGGATGAGGGCGCACGATGCTACCGCGCGGCTGGACCGCGGATGAGCGCGGCGCTCAGGCGTCGAGCCCGATGCGGGCCTGCGTGCCGTCCGCGTCGTGGTCGATCGCGAGCGCGATGCCGTTGCGGTCGCACAGGCGCTGGACGATCGCCAGGCCGAGGCCGAAGCCGGCGCTGCCTTCGCGCTTGGTGAACGGCTGGTGCAGGGTGGCGCGCAGCGCGTCGTCGATCGCATGGCCGTGGTTGGCGATGCGCAGGGTGCCGTCGGCGATGTCGATGCGCACGGTGCCGCGCGCGGTGTGGGCGAAGGCGTTGCCGATCAGGTTGGACAGCAGGATGTGCAGCACGGCGGCCGGATGCGTGGAGGCTGCGGCGGGCGCGACGTCCAGGTCCACCCGGATCGGCCGGTCGCCGATCAGCGGCGCCTGCTCGACGATCACGCGCTCGATCAGTGGCAGCAGGCGCGTCGGGCCGGCCGCATCCAGCGGTTGTTCGCGCGCGAGCGCCAGCAGCGTCGTCACGGTCTGCTCCAACTGGGCGGCCGACAGGCGGATGTGGTCCAGGTGCCGGCGCTGCGTGGCGTCGAGGTCGGCCTCGGCGGCGAGGCGTTCGCCGGCGCTGCGGATCACCGCCAGCGGCGTGCGCAGTTCGTGGCTGGCGTCGCGCGTGAAGTCCTGCTCGCGCGCGATGAAGGTGCGGATGCGGCCGATCAGGGCGTCCAGGCCGCGCGCCAGCGTGCCGACCTCGTCGTCGCCGGTGGCGGCCGGCAGGTGCTCGGGCAGGTCGCCGGGGTGCAGCGCGGCCACCACGTCGGCGAGTTCGGCCAGCGGCCGGCTGGTGCGCCGCGCGACCCAGGCACCGAGCAGCAGGGCCGCGGCGAGCACGGCGGCGCCGGACCAGGCCAGCAGCGCGAAGATCTGGTTGCGGATCGGCCGTACCACCAGCCGGCTGCCGACCTCGGCGACCAGCCAGGCGGGCCGGCCGTCGGTGCCGGCCAGCGGCAGCACGTGGTAGTGCCGCCCGTCGCGGCCGGGAAACTCGCTGCGCCAGCTCTCCTGCCGGAACTGTGCGCGCAGGTCGTCGGGCAGGGTGGCGGTGTCGGTGTAGAGGGCGAGGTGCGGGCTGCGGGGTGCCGGCCATTGGCCGCTTTTCGCTTGTGCGTCGGTGAGGTAGGCGGCCTCGTCGCGCAGCTGCGCGACGAAGAAGTGGTCCTCCACCATGTAGACGAAGGCGATCGCGTACAGCGCGAACAGGCCGGCGACGCCGAGCGTCAGCGCGGCGAAGGCGACCAGCAGCCGGCGTTGCAGGCGGCGGCGCGGCTTCACGCGTCGGCATCCAGGCGGAAACCGACGCCCTGCACGGTGATCAGCATCGGCCGCTCGAACGGGCGGTCCAGCGCGCGGCGCAGCAGGTACAGGTGCGAGCGCAGCGGGTCGGACGGCGGGGTTTCCTCGCCCCACAGCCGCTGCATCAGTTCCGAGCGCGTCAGCGTGCGCGGCCAGGCCTCGGCCAGCGCCAGCAGGATGCGGTACGGCATCTGCGTGAGCACCAGGCGCCGGCCGGCGCGCATCACCTCGCCGCTGCGGCGATCGATCGACAGTGCGCCGACGACGAGGCGATGCGCCTGGCCGGCGCGATGGCGCTGCGACAGCGCCAGGCAGCGCGCCAGCAGTTCCTGGCCGTCGAACGGCTTGACGAGGTAGTCGTCGGCACCGGCCTGGAAACCGCGCAGCTTGTCCTCGATCGCGTGGCGGGCGGTCAGCATCAGCACCGGCACGTGGCGGTCGGCACGGGCGCGCAGCGCCTCGCAGACGCGCACGCCGTCCAGCCCCGGCAGGCCGAGGTCCAGCACCACGACGTCCGGCGGATCGGCCAGGGCGAGGGCCAGGCCGGTGCGGCCATCGGCGGCGAAGTCCGCACGATGGCCGTGGAATGCCAGCAGCGAGGCCAGGCTCGCACGCAGGGCGTAGTTGTCCTCGATCACCAGGATGCGTAGCGGTTCGGACACGGCTCAGCCGTCGATGCGGGCCATCAGCTGTTTAGCTTCGTCCATCTGCGGGTGCTGCGCCAGCACGCGCTGCAGCCGCTCGCGCGCCGGGCCGGACCGGCCGAGCCGCCACTCGCCGTCGGCGATCGCCACCTGCAGCCGCGGCTCGGCGAAATGCGGCTCGGCCAGGGTCATCAGGGTGACGGCGTCGCGCACCGCGGCGTCGCCGTCGGCGGCCTGCAACTGGTAGTAGCCGAGCATGCCGATCAGCTGCACGTGATATGTGTCCACGTCGGCGGCCAGCGCGGCGCGGGCCGCGGCGGCCTCGCCGCGCAGTGCCTGCTGGGCCACGGCCATGCTGCGCTCGTCGCGCGAGGGCGTGCGGGCGACCGGCGTGCGGCCGGTGGCGCGGACCAGCGCCTCGGCGACGCCGAGGGTGGAGTAGGGGTTCTGGCCGGTGATCAGGCCGCCGTCCACCACCACGTGCGGCAGCATCGGCGCCGCCTCGCTCCAGCGGGCGCCCTGCTCGCGCAGGCGGTCCTCGAGCAGGAACGGGTACTCCTTGGCCCAGCGCTTGCCGAAGAGGGTTTCCTCCTCGTTGCTGAAACCGGTCATCGCGCGGCCGGCGGCCAGCGGCCGGCCACCGGCGTCGCGCACGGCGGTCAGCACGGCGGGGCCATGGCAGACCGCGGCGACGATGCCGCCCTGCGCGTGGATCTCGCCGATCAGGCGCGCCAGCGCCGCATCGCGAGGCAGGTCGAACACCGCGCCCTTGCCGCCGACGACATACACGGCGGCGTAGTCGGCCGCGCGCAGCGCCGCGGTCGGGCGCGTGTCGGCGAGCTGCGCGGTCTTGCCGGCATCGGCCAGCAGGCGCGCATTGAACGGGTCCTTCGGGTCGTAGCGGTCCGCCTCCACCGCGCCACCGCGCGGACTGGCCACCTCCACCGCCAGGCCGTTGTCGGCGAAGACCAGCCAGGCCTGGGCCAGCTCATCCATCTCGTAGCCGGGGCGGGTCTTGCCCTGGTCGCGACCTTCGCCGCTGAGGACGATCAGCACGGTGTCGGCGGCGTGGGCGACCGGGGGCGCGGCGGCACTGGCGATGGCCAGCGCGGCGGCGGTCAGCAAGGTCTTCATCGCGGGCTTCCTTCGGGGAGAGGACCGCAGTCTCGGCAGCCGGCGTGAAGCCGGGATCAAACGCGGCGCGCCCATCGGGCGGATGCGCGCGCCGGGCATCGCCGCCCGGCAGCGCGCGCGCTGGCCGGCGTGCGCGTGACGTCGCAGGGGCGGCGGTGACCGACCTGCACGAGGCATCGCCGGCTGGGCGGTGCGCGCTGGCAGTGCAGCGAACGAAACCCGTGCCCGGGCAGGAGGCAGATGCCGACGTGAAACCGGGTCGAAGCCTGAATGGCGATGGCCGCACGGCACCGATGCCTCTTTGCCCGGCGCGCCCGGCCGACTATAGTGCGCGCCTGTTTTCGCACTGCAGAGGGTTTCGTCCGATGCGCCATTGATGCCGCCGTCCGCTGGACGGCACGACTCCACGGCCCCGTGCAGGGGAGTGTGCTGGCATCGATGGGATACACGCATGGCGAATCCGTTCCTGGCGCTGGAAAGCGCGTCCTACGTCCTGCCCGACGGCAGGCTCCTGTTCTCCGGTCTCACCGAGCAGTTCGACCTGCGCCCCACCGGGCTGGTCGGGCGCAACGGTGTCGGCAAGAGCGTGCTCGCACGCCTGCTGGCCGGCCAGCTGCAGCCCTCGGCCGGCCGCTGCCTGCGCTCGGGTAGCGCGTACTACCTGCCGCAACACCTGCCCTTCGACGCGGCAGCCACCGTGGCGGACCTGGCCGGTGTCGCGGCGACCGTCGCGGCCCTGGGGCGCATCGAGGCGGGCAGCGCGGCCGCGGCCGATTTCGAGGCGGTCGGCGAGCGCTGGGACGTCCGCCAGCGCCTGGCGCAGGCGCTCGACCAGGGCGGCCTCGGGCACCTGGACGCACACACGCCGGCGCACACGCTGAGCGGCGGCCAGGTCCTGCGCGTGATGCTGGCCGGCGCCTTCGTGTCCGATGCGGATTTCCTGATCCTCGACGAGCCGAGCAATCACCTGGACCGCTCCGGCCGCGCGGCGCTGGCCGAGCACATGCAGTGCTGGACGCGCGGGCTGCTGCTGGTCAGCCACGACCGCGCGCTGCTGGACCGGATGACGCGTACGGTCGAGTTGTCGTCGCTGGGTCTCAAGAGCTACGGCGGCGGCTATGCGTTCTACGCGCAGCACAAGGCCGCCGAGCGCGCCGGTGCGCTCGCGCAGCTGGACCGGCAGAAGGGCGAGCAGCGGCGCGAGGAGCGCGCCTTGCGCGCGCAGCGCGAGCGGCAGGACCGGCGCCAGGCGCGTGGCGACCGGCACGGGCGCGAGGCCAACCAGGCCCCGATCCTGCTGGGCCGCCGGAAGGAGCGCAGCGAAAGCACCGCCGGCAAGCTGCGGCTGCAGCAGGCGGCCGCGCGCGATGCGCTGGCCGCGCGCGTGCGCGAAGCGGCGCGCCAGGTCGAGCAGGACGCACCGATCGCGCTGCACGCACCGGCGGCGGATGCCGGACCGCGCCGCGTGGCGGTGCTCGATGCGGCCGTGCTGCCGTTCGGGCCGTCGGCGCTGCGGCAGATCGACTGGATCCTGACCGGCGGCCAGCGCGTCGGCGTGGTCGGCCCCAACGGTTGCGGCAAGTCGACCCTGCTCAAGCTGGTGGCCGGCCGGTTGGCACCGGCAGCCGGGCGCTGCGAACGCGCGGTCGCGACGGCCTACCTGGATCAGTCCCTGGCGGACCTGGACCCGCAGCGCACGGCGCTGGAACACCTGCGCGCGGCCAACGATCGTGAGGCCGAGGACGTACTGCGCACGCGCCTGGCGCAGGCAGGGCTGGATGCCCGCACGATCCACGTGCCGACCGGTGCCCTGAGCGGCGGCGAGCGCCTGAAGGCCGCGCTGGCCTGCGCGATCCATGCCGATCCGCCGGCGCAGCTGCTGCTGCTCGACGAACCGAGCAACCACCTGGACCTGGCCGCGGTCGAGGCGCTGGAGGTGATGCTGCGCCAGTATCCGGGCACCCTGGTCGTGGTCTCGCACGACGACCGCTTTCTCGACCAGCTGGCGCTGACGACGCGGCTGGCGGCGACGCCGCACGGCTGGCGGCTGGCGCCGTGGTAGGCCACCGCGGCGGCGGGCGGTTGCCGACGTGATCCGCCGCCCGATCGCGCGCGCAGCGATGGCCTTGCCGCCGCTGCGTCGGAGGCCTGTCCGGACCTGCGCTGGACAGGCCGAGTCGGGAAAGGGCCGGCCCTGTTTCACCGCACGGAGCGATGCGATCCACGGAGGGATCGCGCGCGCGGCGGCGGTTTCACTGCCGCTGCGTCGGAGGCCTGTCCGGACCTGCGCTGGACAGGCCGAGCCGGGAAAGGGCAGGACACCCTATCCCGACCATCAGGCTAATAGTCCAGCGCCAGCTTCATCCACACCAGCCGTCCCGGCTCGTGGATGCGCACCGGATCGGCCGGATAGCCGAAGGCCGCGTTGCCGGCGAGGTTCAGGTGCTCGGCGTAGGTGCGGTCGAACAGGTTGTCGATGCCGGCGGTGAGCTGCAGTGTCTTGCCGAAGCGATAGCCGGCGTTGAGCGAGAACGTGCCGAAGCCGGCACTGGGGCCGAGGTCGCGGCCGACGACGTTGCCCTCGTCCACGGCGATGCGGCCCTGCCGCGCGACCAGCCGCCACAGCGCGCCGAGCGACCAGTCGGCGCGCGCATAGGTCAGGTTCATGCGTGCCTCCAGCGGTGGCATCTGCGGCAGCGCGCGGTCGTCGCTGCGGTTCTCGCCCCAGGCGTAGGCGACGGTGGCCTCGGTGGTCCAGCGCGGGGCGAAACGCCACTGCAGGCCGAGCTCGCCGCCGCGCGTGCGCGCATCGACGTTCAGCGCCTGCGAGGACGGGCCCATCATGCCGCCGCTGCCGTAGCGGAACAGGATGTAGTCGTCGATGCGTGCGGCGTACAGCGAGGCCCAGGCGCGCAACACCGCTCCCTGGTACTGGGCGCCGACGTCGAGCTGGGTGGTGATCTCCGGGCGGATCGCGGCGAAGGCATTGGCGGCGCCCATCGGCCCGTGGTCGGGCGAGAACAGCTCCCAGTAGTCCGGCAGGCGCTCGGTACGGCCGAGGCCGGCATAGACGGTGGCGGGCGTGGCCGCGAGGTCGTGCTCGTAGCGCACGAAGCCGGCACCGAGCGTCTCGCGGCGCGTGGCACCGGCCGTGGGATTGGGCATCGGCATCATGCCGTCCGTGGTCGCGCGCCGGTCCTCGACCCGCGCGCGATCGGCACGGGCGCCGGCGACCAGGCGGTCGCGCGGGCGGGCCTTCCACGTGGCCTCGGCAAAGGCGCCGGTGGTGGTGAAGCGCGCGTCGGGCACCCAGGCGGTGCCAGCGTGCATGTCCATCGCGTGGGCGGCCTCGTGGTTGCGGTGACGGCTGGCCTGCTGGTCCAGGCCGGTGACCAGGTCCCAGGCGCCGAGCTGCCAGGTGGCGGCGGCACGCCCACCGGTGGTGCGGCGATCCAGGCGTGCTTCCATCGGCATCGGCATCGGCCCCAGCGGATCGGGTTCGCGCAGGCGGAAGTTGTCCATCACATGGTCGGCGTCGTTGTGGAAGACGCTGGCGTCGATGCGCGCGAGCGCGCCGCCGAAGCCGGTCTTCTCCACGCGCAGGCCGGCGCTTTCGCGCTTGAACCGGGTGCCGTCCATGCCGCGGCCGGCATAGCGCGCCTCGCCATCGCCGGTACCGAACGTGGCGATCACGCGCGTGTCGGCGCCGGGCGTCCAGCCGGCCTCGACGTCGGCGTTCCACTTCTTCCAGCGCGAGGGAACGGTGCGGCCGTCACCGTCGTCGTAGTCGTCCTGCTCGGAGCGGTTGGCGACCAGGCGCAGATGGCCGGCGGGCGCGCCGAGCGCGATGTCGGCCACCTGGTCGTTGCGGCCCCAGCTGCCGCCGAGCGCACTGCCGTACAGGCGCGCACCGGCGGTCTCGAACGGCGCGGTGCGGCGCTCGAAGCGCACCGTGCCGGCCGAGGCACCCGGCCCCCACAGCACGGTCTGCGGGCCCTTGATCACGGCGAGCACGTCGTAGGTCTCCGGCGCCACGTAGGAGAGCGGATTGTCCATGCGCGCCGGGCAGGCTCCGGCCATGGCGCCGTCGCCGGTCAGGAGGTTCAGCCGCGAGCCGAACATCCCGCGCAGCACCGGGTCGCCGTTGGTGCCGCCGTTGCGCACGGCGCCGAAGCCGGCGATGGTCCGGAGGTAGTCGGCGCCGTCGCTGGCCGGTACCGGCTGGCGCGGCAGCTTGGGATCGGTCGTGAACAGCAGCGGGGACTGCGGCGCGACGGCGGTAACGACGACCGGCTGGAGACGCGCCGTCTCCGGCGCGGGATCGGTGACGCTCGGGTCGGTCGCCTGCGCCGGCACGGCACAGGCGAGCAGGGCCGCGGCGAGCACGGCGGGCGATGCGTTCGGTGGCATGACGTGGCTGGCAGTCCGGCAGCGTCGGCGTGCGCGCCGACGGGACGGACCATTGCAGCACCCGCTGCCGCGACCGGGATGTGACCGGCGGTCGCAGGGCGGCGCGGCAGCGGCCGGCGTGGCGGGCCGGCCGGTGGGTGACACATTGCCGCAGGTCCGCATCCGCGCCTGGGAGGCCACGGGCACCCGCGCCGCCGGGCGAACGCCGCCAGCGCAGGGACGACGCCTCGGGCGTACGATGCTGGTATCGTTGCTGCGTTCCTGGCCTCCTGGTTGTCCGCTGTCGCGCGCCGCCCGCGGTCGGGCTGGCCACTTCTCACTCGCCCGTCACGACAGCGCGCCGCCGCCCCGCCACGTTCCCGATGCAAACATCCGTCTACCGGTTTGGTCGCTTCGCGCTGGATGCGAAGGGCCGCGAGCTGCGCGAGGACGGCGTGCTTCTGGCGATCCCGCCCAAGTCGTTCGATTGCGTGGCCTACCTGGTCGAGCACCGCGACCGGGCGGTGGGCCGGGACGAGCTGATCTCGGCGGTGTGGGGCGTGGCCGACGTCAACGACCATACGCTCGGCCAGACCCTGCTGCGTGCGCGCCAGGCGCTGGGCGACGTCGAAGCCGAGCGCAGCATGATCCGCACGGTGCCGCGGTTCGGCTATCGCTGGATCGCCGTGGTGGAGGTGATCGAGTACGAAGCGGCCGCACCGGCCGCACCGCCGGCTGCCGAGCGGCCGGTCGCGACGGCCCCGCCGGTCGAGCCTGTCGAGCCGGTCGAGCCGCTGCCTCCGGCGGCGGCGGACGGTGCCCGGCCGGTGCGGCGCTGGCCGTGGACGCGGATCGCGCTGGGGCTGGTCGTGGTGCTGGCCGGCGTCGGCTTGGGCCTGTGGCTGGCCCGGCCGCCAGCCCCCCGGAATCCGGCGACCGCGCCGCCGGCGAGCGGTGCATTGTTCATGGTGCTGCCGGTGCAGCTGGACGGCAGCCAGGCCGCCACGACCTGGGTGCGGCTGGGCGTCATGGACTACATCGCGACGCTGCTGCGCCAGGACGGCGGGCAGCCGGTCCTGCCGAGCGACCAGGTGGTGAGCCTGGTCGGCGACGAGCCGATACAGGGGCGCGAGGGCGAGAACCTGGGCCGGCTGCGCGCGGCGACCGGCGCTACGCACATCGTCCTGCCGCGGGCCGAGCAGTCCGACGGGCGCTGGCACCTCAGCCTGGACGTGTTCCACGACGGCACGCTCGATACCTACGCCAGCAGCGCCGCCGCGCCGCTGGAGGCGGCGGCGCAGGCCATCGCGCAGCTGATGGCGCACCTGCGCCTGCATGCGACGGTGCGTGTGGCGCCGCTGCCCGACGACGAGCGGCTGACACGGATCGACGCGGCATTGCTGATGGGCGACCTGGAGGAGGCCAAGCGCCTGATCGAGCGCGGTGGCGCGGCGGCCGGGACCGATCCGCGCTTCAGCGTGCGCGCCGGCAACGTGGCGGTGCGCCAGGGCCGGCTGGCCGATGCCGAGCGGTTGTACCGGCCGCTGGCGGAGGATCTCGCGCAGCCGGATGCCACGCTGCGCGCGCGGGCCTGGATGGGTCTGGGCGCGGTGCAGCTGCTGCAAGCGGACAACGCCGCGGCGGTGCAGTCCTACACGCAGGCGATCACGCTGCTCGGCGACGGCCGCGAGGGCGGCTGGCTCGGCCGCTCGTACATGGGGCGCGGGGCGAGCCAGGTCGCGCTCGAACACTACGACGAGGCGACCGCCGATTTCAGCCGCGCGCGCGTCGAGCTCGATCGTGCCGGCGACCGCATCGGCCAGGCCAACCTCGACATCAACGTCGGCATGGCCGACGCCTACCGCGGCCGCTACACCGAGGCGCTGGCCGCGCAGGACCGCGCGATCGCGATCCTGGCCGGCTTCGGCATCCGCGACCAGCTGGTCATCAGCCTGCACAACAAGATCTACACGCAACTGGCGCTGCTGGACGTGGCCGGCGCGGTCGCCACCGGCCGGCAGGCGATGGAGCAGATCGAACACCTGGCCAACCCGGCGATCAACCGGCGCGTGGCGGCGGCGTTCACGCGCAGCCTGCTGGCGGCCGGCCTGTTGCGCGAGGCGGGCGAGGTCATCGAGCGCTTCGACGACAGGCCCGACGATCCGGCCGCCAGCGACACCGAGTTCGCGGCCCTGCGCGCGGTGCTGCTGACCGAGCAGGGCCACGGCGACCGCCTGGTCGAGCGCGCCGATGCGATCGTGGCGCGGATCTCGCGTTCGGCCGACCTGTCCGGCCAGACGTCGATGGGCGAGGTGTGCTGGCTGGTGGTGCAGGCGGCCGCGGCGCAGGGGCGCATCGCGCCGGTCGAGCGCATGCTGCACCAGCTCGAATCGGCATCGTCGGCGCCGCAGGACATCGACCGGGCGATCATCCTCGACCTGATCCGGGCCGAGCGAACCCGCCTGCGCGGCGAGGGCGACGGCAGCGCGCTTTACGCCGAAGCCCTGGCCAAGGCCGAAGCCCGTGGTGCGCCGGAGAGCATCATCGTGGTGGCGGTGGCCTGGCTGCGTCCCCTGCTCGCCGACGGCGACCTGGAACGCGCCGCCGCGGTCGGCGGCCGGCTGGCGGCCTATGCCGATCGCGACTACCGGGCCGCGCGCGCCACCGAAGCGCTGTACCGCGCCCTGGGGCGGCCGTCGCTGGCGCAGGCGGCGGCCGGCAAGGCCGCCGCGCTGGCCGGCGAGCGTGACCTGACCGACCGGTTCTGAGCCCCCGCCGGCCGCCGCTTGCCGGGCGGTGCCAGCGTGCGTCCGGCGCCACCGGCCGGCCTGCCGGGGGCGGGCGATCCTGCCACCAAGCCATTGATCCGCATGGGGTGTTGAGCGCCTGTGCGGATCCTGTGCGATGCCGATGCGGCCGGCGTGCGGGCGCGCTCGACGCGCTGAAAGAAACTCGATCGAGGGGGAACAGGTCCGGCGTCCGGCGCCGCGTCCGTTCCCGGCCTCATCCTTCAACGGGGAACCCATTCCATGCAGGCAGTTCGCAGAACCCTCCTCGCGGCAGCGCTCGCCGGCACCGTCGGCAGCCTGGCGGTCCCGGTCCGCGGCGACGGCGTCCCGGCCGCCCCGGCCGGCAGCCGTGCCGCCTTCCTGGCCGATGCGGCCCGCCATCCGGAACGGCCGATCGCCGAGGACGATTTCGCTCCGGGCCGGCGGCCCGACGCGACCGCGCCGCAGGCCGATCCGGCGGTCCCGGCGGGTGCCGACGCGCCGTTGCGCGTGATCGACGAAGGTTTCAACCAGGCCGACCTGCTCAGCCGCGACGGCCGCCACATGGCGCCGGGCGGCCTGTTCACCCAGGGCTGGATCCGCCAGAACAACAGCGACCGTCCGGCCAACACCTGGCAGCAGGGCCTGCCGTCGATGTTCCTGGCGCAGGACGGGCCGATCGACGCCTACATCGGCTCGCACCCGTTCGCGACCCTGTCCGACCAGGGCACGATCAGTTCCTGGCTGCTGACGCCGCCGATCAACTTCACGCCGACCACGCGGCTGTCGTTCTACACGCGCGAGGTCGGCGGCAGCACGCTGCCGACGCGCCTCCAGGTCCGCGCCTGCAATGTCGGCACGTGTACCGACGTCGGTACCGAGCCCGGCGACGTGGGCCAGTTCGCGACCCTGGTGCTCGACATCAACCCGACCGAGGTGCAGGCCGGCTATCCGGCGCAGTGGACGCGCTACACGCTGACCGCGGCCGAGGGCCTGCCGACCTCGGGCAGCGGCCGCATCGCGTTCCGTCACCATGTCCACCAGGACGACGGCCTGCTGCGCGGCGGCTGGCTGGGCCTGGACCGGGTGGTGGTGGAGCAGGGCAGCGGCGAGACCAGCCCGCTCGGGCTGGAGGTCACCGTCAGCCATGCCGATCCGGCGGCGCCGGCCGCCTGCGGCAGCGCGACCGCGATCGACGTCGCCGCCGGCGACCAGGTCAACCTGTGCTATCGCGTCACGAATCACAGCGGCGAGGCGTTGCGCTATCACGCGCTGCGCGACGACCAGGTCGGGCCGATCTTCGACGCGCGCGAGGAGGCGCTGGCACCCGGCGCGACCCTGCAGCACAACCGCATCGTGACGGTCAGCCGGTCGATGTCGCCGTCGAGCACCTGGATGGCGCAGGCGCTGCCCGACGGCTACGCGGTCGAGGACAACGCGCCCGCGGCCTACGTCGACGCCACCGGCGGCACGCCGATCGAGCCGAACGAGCTGTTCAGCGGCGCGGCGCTGCCGTTCCCGGCCGACTTTGACTTCCGCCTGTTCGGCGAGCGCGTCGACGAGCTGTGCGTGACCGGATTCGGCGTAATCGCCAGCAAGCGCAGCTACGGCGGCTGCTCGTACAACGGGTTGTACTGGGGCATCCGGCCGCTGCCGGATTCGGAACTGACGATCTACGGCACCGCGCTGGCGCTGTTCGAGACGCGGTTCCAGGCCGCCGGCGACACCTTCCACACGATCGTCGGCACGGCGCCCAACCGCCGCTACGTGATCGAGTACCACCAGTGGCCGATCGCGTTCGGCCTGCCGCAGCCCGAGCGCGGCCTGAAAGCGCAGGTGATCCTCAACGAAGGCAGCCACCTCGTCGAGTTCCAGTACGCCAACGTGCTGTTCGGCGGCGAGCCGAGCTGCGCCTACGGCGGCTGCGCCGGCATCGGCCTGCAGAACAAGAACCGCGGCTGGCAGTACTCGTTCGGTACGCCGAGCCTGCGCAACGTCAGCCGCATCGCCTGGCGGCCGACGGCTCCCGTGGTGCACACCCGCACGCGCCAGGTGCAGATCACCGCGCATGGCGCCGTGCTGGCCCTGGATGCCGAGCGGATCGATGCGCAGGCGGAGGTCGGCGGCCAGGCGACGGCACGCATCGGCGTCGCCAACGCCGGCGACGGCCGCCTGGATTGGCAGGCCGGCGTCACGGCGGCCAACAGCCACCTGCCGGTGACGCCGCGCCTGGCACTGCCGCTGCGTGCCGCCGGCGCCGCCGCGGCGTTCGCGCCGCTGCAGCGGCCGGTGCAGGCAGCCTGGCAGCACGGGTTCGGGCCGGCCCCGGCGCTGCCGGCCACCACGCCGGCCGGCCAGGGCGACCACACGCTGTGGGCCTTCGACGTCTGGAACGCGATGCTGGTGAGCGCCGATCCGGCCGCTCCGGGCTACGCCGAGACGGCCGTGGTCGAGGGCTATCCGGGCGTGGCCACGTTCACCGGCACGGATTTCCTCGACGACGACTTCACGACGCTCTACGCGCTGGATGCCGATACCCACACGCTGCGGCGCTTCACGCCGACGACCGTCGGCGGCAGCCTGACGCAGGACGAGGTGCTGGGCACGGTGGCGGTCCCCGCCGGCACGACGCCGAGCGGCCTCAAGCAGGACCCGACCACCGGCGCGGTCTACATGGCCACCGCCGATGGTGCAGCCAGCACGCTGTGGCGGGTCGATCCGCTGACCGCGGCGACGTGGCTGGTCGGCCCGATCACCGACGCGCCCGGCATCATCAGCATGGACTTCGACAACGACGGCAACCTGTACGGACTGGACGTCGTGCTCGACGCGCTGGTCGCGATCGACAAGACCACCGGCGCCGGACGCATCGTCGGGTCGCTCGGTGCCCCGACCGGCGGCAGCATCTCGGCGCTGGCGTTCGACCCGGCGCACGACGACCGCTTCCATCTCGCCACGGTGGCGAAGAACCGGGGCTGGTTCTGGACCGTCGACAAGGCGACCGGCCAGGCACAGCCGGTCGGGCAGATCTCCGGCCCTGACGGCGGCCTGGCGCAGTTCGGTGCGATGGCGATCGCGCGGCCCGGCAACCGCTGCGTCGAGCTGTCCGAGGTGCCGTGGCTGACGCTGAGCCAGCCGGGCGGCACGATCGAACCGGGCACCGGCGCGGTCGAGCTGGAGCTGCGCCTGGACGCCAGCGGGCTGGCAGCCGGCGTGCACCACGCCAACCTGTGCCTGCACAGCAACGACCTCAACCGGCGGCGTGCTGCCGTGCCGGTCACGTTCACCGTGGGTGGCGACGGCCTGTTCGCGGATGGTTTCGAGACGCCGCTGCACTAGCCCCCTGCCGCATTCCTGTTTCTTCCCGGCGCGACCCGCGGGTCGCGCGTCCTTCCGCTCCGCTACTGGGGAATCTCCGACATGAAGACCCGTGCTGTTCCACTCCGGCCGCTGCGGCGGTGCCTGCCGGTACTGGCACTGCTGCTGTTGACCTGGCTGCCGCTGGCCGTCCTGGCGCAGCGTCCGAGCGATGGCTTCGATCCGGGCGCCGACGGCAGCGTCCGCCGGCTCTTCGTGCAGGCCGATGGCACGCTGCTGGTCGCCGGCGACTTCACGTCGATCGGCGGTGGCGCGCGCAGCCGCCTGGCGCGGCTGCGCACGGACGGATCGCTCGACGCGGATTTCTCGGTCACGATCGACGGCGTGGTGAACGCCGCGGCCGCGCTGGCCGACGGCCGCATCCTCATCACCGGCGAGTTCACGCAGGTGAACGGCACTGCGCAGCCTTCGCTGGCGCTGCTGCGGGCGGACGGCTCGCTCGACACCGGCTTCACGCTGCAGCCGCCGGGCGGCGCCAATACCGTCTCGACCCTGGTGCGCCAGGACGACGGCAAGATCGTGCTGGGCGGCAACTTCGACCGCCTAGGCGGCCATGCCATCAAGGGCGGCGTCGCCCGCCTTCTCGCCGACGGCGGCCTGGACACCGGTTTCGCCGCGCCGCTGCTCGACGTCGCGGCCCTGGCGACCGACCGGCAGGGCCGGACCTATGCGGCGGGCGCGATCTTCCAGGCACCGATGTACGGTTTCGTTCGCCTCCGGGCCGACGGCGCCCTCGATACGGCGTTCACGCTAGAAGAAGACCTGATGTGGGCCCTGTTCGAGAGCGTGACGCAACTGGCCGTGCAGCCGGATGGCAGCATCCTGGCCGCCGGCTCCTTCACGCTGACGCGCGGCGGGCAGACCTGGACGGGCCTGCTGCGGATCCGGCCGGACGGCAGCCTCGACGAGAGTTTCCGGCCCGGCCCGGACGGTGCCGTGCAGGGTTTCGCGCTGCAACCGGACGGCGCCATCGTGGTGGTCGGCGAGTTCACGACGATCGGTGGCGCGGCGCGTGCCGGCGTGGCGCGGCTGCGCAGCGACGGCAGCGCGGACACGGCCGCGGTTCCGGCTACCGGCAGCGTCCGCGCGGTGGCGATCCAGGCCGACGGCAAGATCGTCCTCGGCGGCGACTTCAGCGCATTGGCCGGCGTCGCCCGCCAGCGGCTGGGCCGGCTGGAACCGGACGGCACGCTGGAGACCGACTTCATCGCCGGCAACGACCCGCTCTATCCGGGCATCGGCGGCGGCGGCTTCCTCGGCGGCGTCGACGGCATGGCCTTGCAGCCCGACGGCCAACTGCTGGTGGTGGGCACCTTCGGCTTCATCGGCGTCGATCCTTACAACGGCGCCGCGCGGATCCGTCCCGATGGCTCCGTGGACGCCACGTTCCAGGCGCCGGATGCGCGTGTGAACCTGCTCGCCTTGCAACCGGACGGCCGCATCCTGGTCGCCGGCGAGTTCGCGAGCATCGGCGGCCAGCCGCGCCCCGGCATCGCGCGCCTGCACGCCGACGGCACGCTGGACGCGAGCTTCGCCGCGCCGGACTGGAGCCAGGGCGGGCAGTCGCCGACGGTGACGGCGCTGCTGCTGCAGCCGGACGGTCGCGTCGTGATCGCCGGCTACTGGCGCGACGGGAACGGCGTCTCGACGATCGAAGTGGTGCGCTTCCAGGCGGACGGTGCGATCGATCCGGGCTTCAGCCGCCCGGCGATCGATTCGACCTACGGCAGCATTTCCGCGCTGGCGCTCGAGTCCGACGGCAGCCTGCTGATCGGCGGCCGCTTCACGTCCGTGTCCGGCGCGCCGCGTTCGGGCCTGGCGCGCCTGCACGCCGACGGCACGCACGATGCTGGTTTCGACGTCGCCGTCGACGCCGACGTCATGGCGATCCAGGTGCTGCCGGATGGCCGCATCGTGATCGGCGGCTGGTTCACCACGGTCCAGGGCGCCGCCCGGTCGCACGTCGCGCGGCTGAGCGCGGCCGGCGTGCTCGATGCCGGCTTTGCGCCGGCCGTGCCCGACGACGTGCTGCTCAACGTGCAGGGCATCGTCCTGCAGGCCGACGGCACGCTGCTGATCGGCGGCTTCGCCGATACCTATTTCGGCCATGTGCTCAAGCTCGGCGCCGACGGCGCGATCGATCCGGACTTCCGCGTGACGACCGACGGGCCGCTGGTCGGCCTCGCCCAGCAGGCCGACGGCAAGCTGCTGGTCGCCGGCGGGTTCCAGGCCGTGGACGGTGCGGCACGCAGCGGGCTGGCGCGCATCGCGACCGGACAGGCGGCCGTGCAGGCGCTGCGGCTGGATGCCGACGGCCGTCTGCGCTGGACGCGCGGCGGCGCCGCGCCGGACCTGCGGGCGGTGCAGTTCGCCTATTCGCTGGACGGCGCCGCCTGGTTGCCGCTCGGTGCGGGTGCGCCTGTCGCCGACGGCTGGACGCTGGCCGGCACGGCGCTGCCGCCCGAGACCGACCTGTGGATCCGGGCGCAAGGTGCGGTGTCTTCCACGCGCCGCTCGCCGGGCTCGCTGTTCGAGACGGTGGCGCGTGTCCGGACACCGTCCGCGGATGCCGCCGACCGCATCTTCGCCGACGGCTTCGGGGACGGCGCGCGCTGAGCGCGCCGACGGTGGCCGGCCGGTGCCGACAGGGCGACCGGCCGGACCGTTCTCCTTCCAACGATCGCTCCCTGCCCATGCCGTCCGCACGCCGCTTGCTCGTCCTTGCCCTCCTGGCGGGCCCCTTGCCGGCCGCGGCCGCCGGTTTCGTCTCGCTCGATCTTCCGGGCAGCCAGGCGGTGGCGATCTCGGCCGATGGCTGCATCGTCGCCGGCAACCTGCTCGGCGATGCCGGTGGCGGCTTCCGCTGGTCCGCGGCCGGTGGTGCCGAGCGGCTCGCCGGCGCGGTCTCGGTGCAGGGCCTGTCGGCCAGCGGCGCCTATGTCGCCGGCGCCGTGCTCGACGGCCTGCAGCGGCAGTTCGCCAGCTACTGGGACGCCGCCGGCATGGCGCACCCGCTCGACTCGATGCCCGGCATCGAGTCGCTCGGCGTGGTCAGCCAGGCCCAGGCGATCAACGACGAGCCGCGCATCGTCGGCAACGCCCGCCGTCCCGGCGGCGGTAGCATCGCCTTCGAGTGGACGCCGCGGCACGGCATGCGTTCGCTGCCGGGCCTGGCGGCCGGCGCCTCGGGCCGGGCGGTCGGTGTCAGCCGCGATGGCAACCGTATCGTGGGCTGGGAGCAGCGCGCCGGCCAGACGACGGGCATCGTCTGGCGGAACGGGCAGGCGCTGCCGCTGCCGATCGCCAGCGGCGCGCCGGCCGAGCTGTCAGGCGCCAGCCGCGATGCCGCGCTCCTGTTCGGCCTGCGGCCGATCGATGGCGCGGCTGCCGCCGCGGCCTACCGCTGGCGCGACGCGGCGACCCTGGAGCTGCTGGCGACGACACCGGAGCCGGCGGCGGCGGCGCGCTTCCATGCCGGCAGCGACGACGGCCGCGTGCTGGCCGGCGGCAGCGACCGCGGCGGCCGGCGCGCGCCGTGGGTGTGGATTGCCGGCGAGGGTTTTGTGGCCCTGCCGGACCTGCTGGCGCGGTACCGTGTGGCCGTGCCGCCCGGCTGGCAGCTCCTGGCGCTGACGGCCGTCAGCGGCAACGGCGAGCGCCTGGCCGGCTGGGGCAAGCGCGACGGCCAGCTCGATTCGTTCGTGGTGGACCTCACCGCCGGCGGACCGGCCGGTGCGTGCACGCTGCCGGCGGTCGCGCGGACGGTGCAGGCGCCCTAGGGCGCGTCATCAATCCCCCGGCAGGTCGCGTTGGCCCTGGAAAGTTGTCAGGGGGTGTTGTGTGGCGCCGCGCCTGACTGGCCGTCAGGTCAAGCCGCGCAACGCACGCTGGCGGCTTTCCAGGGCCAACCCGTAGGGCCGTTCTTGCGTGCGCCCGGGACTGCGTCATCGCTCGGGCGTGGACCGACGTCCACTTCCTCCCTCTTCCTTGTCCCGGACGCACGCAAGAACGGCGCGGCCTACCGAGGGATTGATGACACGCCCTAGCACTCATGGCCGGCGGGCGGAGGCCGGGCTTCCCGCCTCGCATCGATCCGGCGGACCAGCGACAAGGCGCGTCGCGTACCGCATCGGCTCCCGGCGGATGGATCGGGCCGTGCAAGACCGCGGCGCGGGCGCCCTCGGTGCTGACTGCTGATGCCCGCGTGCGCTGGCGTGACGCGCGGGGCGTCGCGCCCCGCAGCGGATCGGGCCGCGCAGTCAGCGGCCGGTGGGCGCGGTATCGAAATCGTCGCCGAAGATCGTGTCGTTCTCCGGCGCTGCCGTCTTGGCCAGCTCGCCGACGAAGGCCAGGCCCAGGCGCGCGAACTTCGCGCTGTTCACCGCCGAATCGCCCATGTTCGCCAGCGTGTCGCCGGTGGTGTGCAGGCGCGGGAAGAACGGCGCCTGCGTGTCGCCCGGCTCGGCCATCATGACGGCCGGGAAGCCGGCACTGGTCCACGAGGCATGGTCCGAGCAGCCGTAGTTGCAGGCGTAGCTGCCGCGGGTCAGGCCCAGCGGTGCGAGATAGGTGTCGAACAGCTCGGCGAGGAAGGTCTTCAGCGCGGCATTGGAGTAGTCGCTGATGATCTTCATGTCGGCGACCGGACCGGCCTTGTAGTTGGTCATGTCCAGCTGCAGTACGCCGACCACGTCCACGCCGGTGCTGGCGAACTGGCGCGCGATCGCGGTGGAACCGCGCAGGCCGACCTCCTCGGCCGCGTAGCCCATGAACTTCACGGTGCGGCGCGGACGCCAGTCGCCGGCCATCGCGACGCGGATGATCTCGGTGATGGTCGCGATGCCGGAGGCGTCGTCGTCGGCACCCGGTGCGATCTGTTCGGGATTGGTGGACTGGCCGTTGATGGAGTCCAGGTGGGCGCCGACGACGACCACCTCGTCCGGCAGCTCGGCGCCGCGGATGGTCAGGATCACCGAAGGCTGCGTGCTGCAGTTGGTGCAGGCGGTGAACAGCTCGGCCGTGACGTCCGCCCGGCCGCCCGCCAGCGCCAGCCAGGTGTCGCGGATCCACTCCGCCGCCTCGCGGCCGTAGGGGCTGGCGTAGTAGCGGTTGCGGTAGCTGGACAGGTGGCTGATCGTCTCGTAGATGGCCAGGTCGCCGACCTGCGGCAGCCAGGCGTCGACGGTGGCCTGGTTGTCGATCGTGTAGGCGCCGCGCGCCGGTGCCGCGATCGCCTCGGCGGTCTTCTCGCCGGCCAGGAAGGCCTCGGCATCCGCGAGCGAATCGAAGGCGAAGTAGCCGCCGCAACGGTGTTCGTACTCGTGCACGTAGTGGGTGATCCGCGCTTGTTGGCGTGCATCGGCCTGCACCAGCATCAGCGGCGTGCCGAGGCTGTCGCGCCGCGGCTGCGCGATCGGCGCGATCGCATGGATGCCCTGGTAGGTCTGCATCGAGGTCACGATGTACTGCGGCCCGGCCGCAGCGGCGTCCGGTGCCGGCGTGGCCGATGCGATCGCCGCCCAGGCGGTCAGGAACAGGGTTGGCAGGACAGGCCGGATCATGAAGGTTGGCACCGTGAAGAGGAGGGCGCTGGTCCGGGCCGCGCGCCACCGCGCGACCGCCCGGACCGGGCGGGGGGCCAGTATCGCCAATCGGACGGCACCGTGCAGTGCCTTCGTCGCACGATCGCCGCGGCGGCGCGTGCGGATGCGGCACCGTGTCCAGCACGCTGCACGCGGCCGGCGCTCCGTCCAGGCCCGGCCGCCGCGGACCGGCGTCCATCGGACGGCGCCGTCGCTGCCGTGCCACTCCGGCGATGGTGCCATTCGCCCCCGCCCGGCAGGCCGGGTTTCGCGCGGTGGCCCGGGTGCTTGTTCCGCGCCGCGCCGCAAGGCAGGCCTTCCTCTTCTTCGTGCCGCAGAAGCGATACGCTAGGAGCCTCTCGGGTCGACACCCTGGAATCTGGCAGCGCTGGAGTCCGTCTCGTGAGAACACACCGGCGATCGGCGGCATTCGCCCGGCCCGCAGCGGGAGGGCCGGTCTCGGTTCCGGCCGGGGCCTGACGCGATGGTTCCGATCCTGCATGGCCCCCGCTTCGACCAGCTCTTCCAGGCGAACATCGTCCTGTCGGCCCGCGCGCGGCGCTACACCGTCACGGGTTTCCCGGGCCCCCTGTCGATCAAGGCCGTGGTCCGTGGAGAGGCCGTCTGGCGCGTAGCCGGTGTGCCGTATCGGGTCGATCGCACGGCCTGCCTCGTCGTGGACCACCATGAGCCCTACGACCTGGTCATCGACGCCAGCGAGCCGGTCGAGACCTTCGTCATCTTCTTCGCGGACGACCTGGCCAGGGACGTCGCGAATGCCCGACTGAGACCGATCGAGAGCCTGCTCGACGATCCGGCACCGCGTGCGCGCGCCGTGCTTTCCATCGCGCGCCGTCTATGGACCGAGGACACGCCCCTGCTGGCGGTGGTGAACCGCCTGCGGCGCACCGCCGCCGACGATCTCATCGTGCTCGACGTCCAGTTGCGGGGCATGGTCGATCACTGCGCCGATCTCCTGGTCCGGGTCCGGTCCGAGCGCGACCGCATCGCGGCGGCCAAGCCGGCCACGCGTGCCGAGCTTCATCGGCGCGTGCTGCGTGGACGGGCCGCCATCGACGAAATGATCGCCTGCCCGTTCGATCTGGAGCAGGCGGCCGCGGCGGCGTTCCTGTCCCCGCACCATTTCCACCGCACGTTCTCCGCTGCGTTCGGCGAAGCGCCCCATGCCTACGTCGAGCGCCGCCGGCTGGCGCGCGCGCGCCGGCTGCTGGAGGAAACCGATGCGCCGATCACGGAGATCTGCGGCGCCGTCGGCTACGAAAGCGCGCCTTCCTTCACGACGATGTTCCGCCGCCGCGTCGGCATGCCTCCGGCTGCCTACCGGCGCAAACTTCGCAAGGCGCGATAAGAGCGGCGCGCCCCGCTTCGGTAGGCTGCAACGGTCAAGGCCGCAAGGGTCCCGTCATGCACCTGCTCATGCTGTTTCCCGCGACCATCCTGCTGACAGCCGCCATTGCTGGCCCCGCTACACGCGCGGCAGCGCCAGAACACGGGGATACGCCCATGATCGAGAACCTGTTCACCGCGATTCGTTCGAAGGACATCGACGCCGTCGTCCATCTGGTCGATGCGGACCCCTCGCTCCTGGCCAAGCGCAACGCGCAGGGGATCTCGGCATTGAGCTGGGCTGCCTACATGAAAGACCCGGCGATCATCGAGGCCTTGCGGGCACGGCGTGGCACGCCGGATCTGTACGAAGCCTGCATCGTCGGCGACGAGGCCGCCGTGGCCGCCGAGATCGCGCGCGATCCGGCGTCGATCAACGTGCCGGCGCCGGACGGGTTCACGGCGCTGGGGCTCGCCGTGTTCTTCGGCCACCCCGCGTTGGCCGCCCGCCTCATCGATGCCGGTGCCGACGTCAATGCGCGTGCGACGAACCGCCAGCACGTGGGGCCGATCCACGCCGCGCTGGCCCGGGAGGACCTGGCGACCCTGGAACGCCTGCTGGTGCACGGGGCCGATCCGAACCTGCCGCAGGAGCAGGGCATCCGTCCGCTCCACGAAGCGGCCCGGCAGGGCAGCTTCACCGCCGCTGCGCTGCTGTTGCTGTTCGGCGCCGATCCGGCGCTCACTTCCGAGGACGGGCAGCGCCCGGCCGATCTGGCACGCTCGGAAGGGCACGCCGCCTGGGCCCGACGGATCGACGCGGCGCGGCCGCCGGTTGCGGTGTCGGCGCCGGCCGGCTAGTGGTGGGCCGCGACGGTGCCGTATACGATGGCGCCCTACGCCGGGGGCCGGGATGAAAGGCAACGGTAGTCGCGCGATCAGTCGTCGGGACGTGCTGATATGGGGCGCAGGCCTCGGCTGCGCCTCCGCGCTTCGAGCCAGCCCGCTGGCCGAGCTCCTGCTCGGGACCGTGCCGTCGCCGCCACCTTCGCGTGCCCTGCGCGATGTGAGTACCTACCTGTCGCGCCTGGAAGGTTTCGGGTTCTCGGGTGCGCTGCTGGTCACCGGGGGCGACACCGTCCTGCTGCGGAGTCTTCACGGCCTGGCCGATCAGGAAACAGGCCGCCGATGGCGGTCCGATACGATCCTCGACATCGGCTCCTGCGCCAAGCAGTTCACCGCGGCCGCGATTCTCGCCCTCGAAGCCGACGGAAAGTTGCGGACGTCCGATCCGGTCTCCAAGCATCTGGTCGGCGTTCCGGCGGACAAGAGCGCGATGACGATCCATCATCTGCTGACGCATACGGCCGGGCTGCGGCTGGATTTCGGCGACGACTACGACGTGATCGCGCGCGACCCGTACGTGGCCGGCGTGCTGGCGGCGCCCCTGCTTCGCAAGCCCGGGGAGAAGCACGCCTACTCCAACGCCGGCTACAGCCTGCTGGCGGCGATCGTCGAGATCGTTTCCGGCACGAGCCTGGACCGGTTCCTCCGTGAACGGCTGTTCGGACCGTCCGGGATGACGTCCAGCGGCTACCAGCTGTCCGACGCCGAGGCGCGCCGCGTCGCTCGCGGCTACGAGGACGGCGAAGACGCCCGGCTGTTGGAGCGGGCACAGGCCACGCGCGGACAGATGTGGAATCTTCTCGGCAACGGCGGGATCTACACGACGCTCGAGGACCTGCAGCAGTGGGCGTTCGCGCTGAGAGGCGATGCCGTGCTGCCCGCAGCGAGCCGGCAGAAGTTCTTCCAGCCGCACGTCCTGGTCAATGCGAACTACCTCGGGTCGGGGACGCAGCTGTTCTACGGCTATGGGTGGTACGTCTCGAAGTCCCCGGCCGGCAAGACACTGATCTGGCACCTGGGCGGGAACCGGGTCACCAATGCGGGACTCCGGTTCCACCTGGACGAGCAGCGGTGGATCGTCTACGGCACCAACGTCTCGGAATTCAACGACCCGCAGTATCCGGTACCGGCGGTCGAGCGCATCATCGCCGGCGAGAGCGTCGAGGCTCCACCGAAGGTACGTCCACTCGCGCCGCGCCCGCTCGCGCGCTTCGCAGGAACCTATCGCGCACCCGGCGGCGCCCTGCTGACATTGGCCGTCCACCGCGGCTTTCTCCTGGCTTCCGGGGAGGGGCAGGAGGCGTTCGCGTTCGTGGCCGATGGGCAATGGACATCGTCGGCGGAGCTCGGCGCACTCAATGCGGCGGCGGCCCAGGCGATCGAAGCCAGCCGGCTGGGACAGGTCGACGCCGTTGCGAAGCACTTCGGGCCGTGGATCGCCAAGGACGAACTGGCCGCGTCCGAGGCGGCCTTCTGGACCAAGCGGCACGACCGCCTGGGCGACTACCGCCGCACGCGCGTCCTGGGCACGTCCAAGCCCACCGGCCGGCGCTACGTGGGAAGGACCATCGTGGCGGTCGACTTCAGCCGCGGCAGCACGTGGCGTGAGTATTTCTGGACGAAGGACGGGCTCGTCGGCGACGTGGGGCCGATCGAGAAACCGCCGGCGGGCCGCTTCTTTCCGGTGTCGGCGACGTGCCTGGTGGCTTTCGACCCGGCCGCCGCGACATCGGCGAAGCTGTGCCTGGACGCCGGCCGGGAGGGAGGCACGGTCGCGATCGCGGGAACGGACATCGTCTTGCGGCGGACCCGGTGAAGCCCCTCGACGCGCCGCGCCGCATGCATCCCCGGGCCGCACAGCCTGCCCGAGGGTCTCGCAACCTGTGGGTGCGCATGCTGTCGTTCATGGCCGTCCTCGGCGTGTCGTTCGCCGGTCCGGCACGTGCCCAGGAGAATCTCGCCGGGCTGTGGAAGGGCTACTGGCAGCGGGACCAGGCGAGACTCGAGGTCGAGGTCGTCTTCACCCACGCGGCGAACGGGTACGCCGGACGGTTTTCCGCCGAGCAGCTTCGTGTCGTGGATGTTCCGTTCCAGCGCGTCAGCGTCGAGCAGGGACGCGTCGCGTGGACCCTGGCCGGCGATGCGACGACGTCGATCTTTCAGGGCGTCTTGGCCGGCGACGTGCTGGAAGGACGGTTCCGCGAGGGCGAGGCCGCAGGCACGTTTCGATTGAAGCGTTCGACCGCGGGCGATGCCGGACCCGCGGAGGAAGCTGTCAGCTTCAGCAACGGTGCCGTGAAGCTGGCCGGCACGCTCGTTAGACCTGCCGGTCCGGGGCCGCATCCGGCGGTCGTCTTCCTGCACGGGTCGGGGCCCGAAGGGCGTTGGGCATCGCGGTTCCTGGCCGATGCCTTTGCCCGCCACGGCATCGCAGGGCTGATCTACGACAAGCGGGGCGTCGGCGCGTCCTCCGGAGACTGGCGCGAAGCCGGGTTTGCGGAGCTGGCCGGCGATGCCCGGGCCGCCGTCGAGATGCTGCGCGGCCGGACCGGAATCGACCCGGCGCGTATCGGCATCCACGGGCACAGCCAGGGAGGAACCCTCGCGCCCTGGGTGGCGGGCGAGGGCGCGCCCGTCGCTTTCGTGATCGGCTCGGCGGCCGTCGGCGTGTCGATGGCGGACGCGGAGACCTTCAGTCTGCGGAACTCCATCGGCGTGGACGATCTCCCGGCCGAGGAACGGATGCTGGCCGAGCGCTTCGTGAGCGCCCTGGTCGCGACCGCCTACCGGGGCGCCTCGCGCGAGGCGCTGGACCTGGCGTGGCAGGCGGCGAGCGGACGGCGTTGGGCGTTCGCTCCCCCGCCGGAATCGGACTTCTACTGGCGTTTCTCCCGGCGCATCGCCTCGTTCGACCCCTTGGTGCATTGGCGGCGGGTCGCCGTGCCCGTCCTGCTCGTCTACGGCGAAGCCGACGAACGCGTTCCACCCAGAGCGAGCGCGGCGCGCATCGCCGAGGCGTATCTGGGCGCTCGAGGGACGCGCCTGGATACGATCTTCTTTCCCGCCGCCGATCACACGTTCCGTCTGCGCGCCCGCGACACCGGACCGTTCGAGTGGCCGACATCCGCGCCGGGCTATCCGGACGTCATCGTCCGCTGGGTGCGGGACGTGACGAACGCCGCTGGCGGCTGACGATTCAGGAGAGAGCGATCCATGAAGCGTGTTCTCCGGAGTTCCCTGGCGCTGCTGGCGCTGGTGTTCGCGACGGCGACAGCGGCTGCGGACGGGCGCTTTCCGCGGGCGTCCCACCACCAGCACCTGATCAGCCCGGCCACCGCCGCCCTGTGGTCGAGCGATCCGCTGGCCGAGGTCGCCCTGCCGCAGCCGTTCACCCGCCTGCTGGCGGCGCGGACCGCGGCGTTCGGCGATCCGGCCGCGCTGGCACGGCTCTATGACGAAGACGCGCTCTTCCTCGCCTCCGACCAGCCGGGCTGGGTGCGCGGTCGCGTCGAGATCGGTCGCCGGCTCGCCGGGACGTTCGGCCGGGCCTACCGCTTCACCGCCGTCGGTTATGAACGGGATGGCACCGCCGGCCGCATCGCCGGCTATCTCACGCGCGGGGACGGCGACGCCGCACGCCATTTCGCCCATGTCCTCCTGGTCCTGCGCAAGGGCGACGATGAGAGCTGGTCGATCGCGACGGAGACGATCCTGTTCGCACCGCCGCGAACGACCGCGCCGATGGATGCCGATCGCCTGATCGCCGACATGGACGCCGCCCACATCGAGCGCGCCGCCGTGCTGTCCGTCGCCTACCTCTACGGCGACCCGCGCCGGCAGGTCGAGGACGAGTACGCGCGCGTGCGTGCCGAGAACGACTGGACCGAAGCGCAGGTCGCGCGTCATCCGGACCGGCTGGTGGCCTTCTGCGGATTCAGTCCGCTGCGCCCCTACGCACTGCGGGAACTGAAGCGCTGCGCGCGGCTGCCGCACACGAAAGGAATCAAGCTGCATCTCGGCAATTCGGGCGTCGATCTGCGCAACCCCGAGCACGTCGCGCGCCTCGCCCGTGTGTTCGCCGCCGCGAACGCACATCGGCTGCCGATCATCGTCCATGCCAAGACGCGGGCGACGGATTACGGTCGCCAGGATGCGCGCGCGTTCCTGGACGACATTCTGCCGAAGGCGCCGGACGTCACGGTCCAGGTCGCGCACATGGCAGGATCGGGGCCGGGCTATCCGGCATTCGCGGACGAGGCATTCGAGGTGTTCGCCGATGCGATCGCGCGCGGCGACCCGCGCACCCGGAACCTGGTCTTCGACGCGGCTACCGTGGTGACGATGGACACGTCGCCGGAAACGGCCGAACGGATCGCGCGGCGCATCCGGCAGGTCGGGATCGAGCGCATCGTGTTCGGGGCGGATCTCGCGGTCGGCGAGGACGGCAATCCGCCGCCGCGACAGGCCTGGGCGGCGTTCCGCATGCTGCTGCCGCTGACCGATGCGGAGTTCGAGACGATCGCCGGGCACGTCCTGCCCTACCTGCGTTGAGGTGGAACGGTCGATGGTGATGCCCCGCGTGCGGCGCAGCGGCAAGATCGATCTGCGTACCGTGCAGCATGATGATTTGGAGGGCAGTGAGCACCGGCCCAGATCATGTCACCGGCACTGGAAGTCGTCCGTGCCCACCGGCTCGCAACCGTCGCCCCAGTGTCCGGTCTGGCGCCAGTAGGCGACCACGCCGGCCTCGGTCAGCAGCGTCTTGAAATCCGGGTGCGCACGCAGGTCGGAGTAGGGCGCATTCCAGAATGCGACATAGGGGAACTGCGCCATGCTGCCTTCCTTGAATCCCGCCTGGGTTTGCAGGTTCTTGCGCAGCGCGGCCACGGCCAGGTCGGCGTCGCCCAGGGCATCGGCCACGTTGATCCACGCGTGCGCGACGTCGATGCCGCCGTCGTAGGCGTCGTCGGCGAGCGCTTTGCGCACCAGGGCCAGCATCGCCTCGCGGTCGTCCAGCACCTTGCCCAGGTCGTGGAAGAACGGCGTATCGAAACTCTGCCGCACCAGGCGGCGGTGCAGTTCGCGCAGGTCCTCGAGTCCGCCGGGCCGCTTGCCCGCCAATTGGCGGAAGAAGGCGACATAGTCCGGCTCCAGCTGGTTGCCTTCCAGCTTCCGGCCGCGCTGGTACTCCGCCTCGGCATCCTGATAGCGGCGCGCGGCGGTGTAGTCGAACTGCAGGTCGCGGGAAAGGAACAGCGCCATCGGCTCGATCGCGCGCACCTGTTCGACCAGCGCCACGGCCTCGTCCAGGTGGCCCATGGCGTAGATCATGTAGCTGTAGTCCCAGACGCGCTCCTTGCTCGGCGGGCCGGAATCCACGATCTCCTTCGCCAGGGCGATGGCCTCGGCGCGCCGGCCCTGGCGCCACAGCGCATTGGACCGGTCGCGCTTGGCCACCCAGCTGTCCGGCGCGATCCGCGCGATGCGCTCACGCACCTGCAGCGCCTCGGCCCGCAGCCGCTCGGCCTGCGTGCCGCCGATTTCCTGCGCCACGGCAGTCAGCGAGCCGGCCAGCGCGTCCCAGCACAAGGCGCACTGCGGATCGAAGGTCACCATTTCGCGCGCCAGCTGCAGGCGTTCGCGGTCGTGAGCGAAATCGAACTGTTCCCGCATCACGATGCTGCGCCAGCGCAGGAAGCGCTCGTAGGCCTCCACCTGGGTGGTGCCGCCCTGCTCGCGGTTGAACCTGGCCACGTCCAGCTTCACGCTCAGGGCCAGCGCCACGTCGCGCGAGATTTCCTCCTGCACCGCGAAGACGTCGCGCAGCTCGCGCGCGTAGGTCTTGGACCACAGGTGGGTGCCGTCGTCGGCGCGGACCAGTTGCGCGGTGACGCGCAGGTGCTCGCCCTCCTTGCGCACGCTGCCTTCCAGCAGGTAGGCGACGTCGAGCTTGCGGCCGATGGCGCGCAGGTCCTCGTTCTTGCCCTTGAACGAGAAGCTCGACGTGCGTCCGGCCACCCGCAGCGCCTGCGCTTGCGCCAGCTGGTTGAGGATTTCCTCGGCCAGGCCGTCGGCCAGGTACTCCTGGTCGCGTGCCCGGGAAAGATCGGCGAACGGCAGTACCGCCAGCGAAGGCCGCACCGGCGCCGCGGGCGGATCGTCCTGGGCGGTGGGCGTCGCGGTGGGTTCGTCCTCGCGCAGCAGCCATGCCGCCGCCGCGAGTGCCAGCGCCGCGGCAACGGCAGCGGCGGTGAGCCAGGAGCGGCGCGTCCGGGCCGCTCCCGGTGCCGCGCCGGCCGGAGGCGGCGTCGGCGGCAGTGCGTTCGTTGCAGCGGGGAACTCGGCCGCCGGCGTTGCTTCCGGCACCGGTGCCGGTACCGGCAGGTCGAAGCGGTAGCCGATCCCGTGCACGGTATGCAGCAGGCGCGGGTGCTGCGCGTCTTCGCCCAGCGCCTGGCGCAGCAGGCTCATGATCCGGTTCAGCACGCTCGGGGTGACGTGCCGGTGACTCCAGACCGCGTCCAGGATCTCGTCCCGGGTGAACACCTGGCCCGGCGAACCGGCCAGCAGCGCGAGCACGGCGAAGGCCTTGGGTTCCAGCGCCTGCTCGGCCCCCGCGCGCGACAGTCGCCGGCCGGCGAAGTCGATGACCACGTCGTCGAAGGCGAGGCTGCGCGGAACGGGTTGCGACATGCGGTCTCCCGACGGGAAAGCCCCCGTCCGATCAGTATAGATGCGCGGCCGTCCGGGCCGGCCTAAACCCCTTCTGAGCTTTTCCTCACCACCCTGCGCAAGGCCTGCGGCGTTCCTCAAGACGTGCCCGCGCCGCCGCGGGAAGCTGGCCGCGCCGGAAGCGATCCGGTGCCATCCACCTGCGGGGAGCACGCCGTGAACGAGCAAGCCAGGCCGACCATGGGCCGGGTCCAGCCCCAGCCCGCTCCCGTCGAAGACCGCGTGCTCCGCGGGGTCGGCCGCTTCTACCGGTTCGCGGCCCTGGCGGGCCTGGCGGCGTTCGGCAGCTACATCATTCTCCGGGCGGCCGGCGCCACGTTCAAGAATTTCGAACAGTGGCACACCCTGGTGGCAGGCCTGCCGATGCCGACGGTGTCCGACTGGATCGCCAACATCGGCATCGGCGTGCACTTCGTCACGGGCGCGGTACTGGTGCTGGCCTGGCCGATCCTGTTCTCGGCCCGGATCCGGGCCCGCCATCGCGCCGTGCACCGCTGGACCGGCCGGGTCTACGTGAGCGCGGGTGTCCTGGCGGGGATCGGCGGCCTGTCGTTCATTCTGACCCACGGCGCCTACACCCGGTCGGCCTCCATTGCATTCGGCCTCTGGGGGGCGGTGCTGACGTTGAGTGCGGTGATGGCGTACGTCCATGCCCGCGCGAAACGGTTCGACCTGCACCGGGCGTGGGTCATCCGCCTGTTCGCGATGGTGCTCGGCGCGTGGCTGTTCGATCTCGAATTCCGGGCCTGGAAGGACCTTGCCGGTGGCATCGGTATCGGCAAGGGCGGCGCGAGCGGGCCGTTCGACCAGGCGATCCTGTACCTCTTCTTCGTCCCCAACCTGGTGATCGCGGAGTTCTTCATCCGCAACGCGCACCGGCGGATCGTCCTGCCACGCCGCCTGACGTGGCCGGCCGTGGCCGTGCTCGCAGTCACCGGGCTGGTTTTCGCCTATGCGATCCTTGCGGTCAGCGCCACCCCCACCGGGAAATACGGAAAGCACCTGTTGCAGCTCGTACCCCGCTGATCGCAGGACGGCGCGCGGATCGCGCGGCGGCAGGCCTTCGCGGAAAAGCGCCTGCCGGATCGTGGCGGCCATGGTCCGGCGATCGTCGGCTTCCCGAGAGGAACGTCCAGGCTGGGCGCCTTCGCGCGGCTCGATCCTGCCCGCGTATCAGCCGTGGAGAGCGGCGGTGCGCCGTCCGCGTCGAACGGCGCGTGCAGTGGTGTGGGTCAGTCCCGCGATGGTCCCGAGGGCACGAACGGGACGGCGCGCCGGGCGTCGGGCGTCGAGATCGCCAGCTGCGGCGGCCCCGGTTGCGCTGCGCGAGGCACGGCCTTGCACCGGGCATGTCCGGATGCCCGCAGAGCGGCTTGGCGTCACAGGTTGGGTGACGGCGCGCTGGTACCGCCGCGAAACACGCCATCGCGCGCAAGTGCCTGCTGCTGCGGCGTCATGCTGTGGGTGACGATGATCTGCCCACAGGAACTCGATTCGAAGTGGAAGGGCGCGATGGCGAGAAAGTAGTCGCCGCTGTCCACCTGGGCGAGGTCCAGCGTATCGACCACGCTGCCGGAGTCCACCGCGTATCCGCACGGCGCGTTGTTGCCGCATTGCGCGCGCAACAGGAACAAGGCCGGATCGTAGCCCGCACTCGCCGACTGCACTGAAATCTGCCCGATCGGGTAGGGCAACGGCATGCGTATGACCAGGGCCGGGCCGGTCAACGCGAACATGCCGCAGGCGACGACGAGGCTGTTGTCGCCGCTCAGGCACGTATTGAAGAAGGTCGATTCATTGACGGTCAGCACGGAGGGGGCAGCGCAGGTCTGGGCGCCCGCCTGGCCGATGACCATCGCGGCGCCGAGCACGATGCCGGACGGGAGTAGCGACAAGGAACGCCAGGTGCTCATGATCCCTTCTCCTTCGGTGATTCCGGGTTCCGGGGCTGGTCTGGCCTCGATGAGATCGCGCTTGGACAGCGTCATTTCTCGCGCGGGGACGGCCCGCGGGCGGTCGCGGCCCCTGTCCCGCAGTATTTCGCGGGCATGCGGCGGACGCTTGAGGAAAGGCATGGGGCCTGGCGAGGCCGCGTCCGCATTCCTTAGGGAAAGCTTGGGGCGGCATCCGGCCGCCCGTGCGCGCGGGCCTTCCGGCGCCGGCGCTCGCCTCGATCAGGCCGAGCGAATACGAGGCCTGGCCAGCCGCCATCGCCCCGCCGGCAGCGCGCGCGGGCGGGGCCTCGTCCTGGCCGAGGGCCAGTCCGCGGCATCGCCACGGAATCGCGGAAGGCGCCTGCGCGCCGCGTCCTGACGGACGCTCCGACCGGCGTGGCGCCCGTCAGCGGGGACGTGATCGCCGCGGTGATTGCCGCGGCGTCGGGGCTCAGTAGCGTGCCGCAGTCAGCGGTGCGTCTGCCCACTGCCACGCGGCCGCCTGCCGACGCGCCGTTTCGTGCGCGGCATCGGCCTGCCCGAGTTCGCGTTGCGCCTGCGCCAGGCCGAACAGCGACCAGCCGTTGTCCGGATAGGTCTTCAGGTCGTGGCCGAACGCTTCCGCTGCGCCGTTCGCATCGCCTGCTTCCAGCAGCGCGGCGCCCAGGTAGGGCCGGACCGGCAGCGGCCAGTCCGCCGGTTCGTTGTAGGCCAGGGTGTCCTCGACGGCCGCCGCTTCGCGCAACGCGGCGATGGCCTGCGGGTGCTCGCCCTGCGCACGCAGCAGTTCCCCGCGCAGCAGGGCGTCGGCGACGCGCAGCACGGTGTCGGCGTGGTTGATGTCGAAGAAGCTCACCGTCGCCATGGCCGGGTCGCGCGCGATTGCATGCAAGGCGTCGGCTTCACGCCCGGCCTCGGCCAATGCGCCCTTGCGCACGTGGGCCATGCCGCGGGCGAAGTGCCGGATCGCGGCGGGGTAGGGCAGCTCCGGTGGTGCGCTGGAATCGGACAGGATCGCGTCCCAGTCGCCGAACCGGACCTGGACCAGCGGGGGCGCCACCACGTACTGCTGCATGAATTCCATCGGCGGCTGGCCCATCGCGGCGCGGTCCGCGCGCTGGGCGGTCTGTCCCGCCGCTTGCAGCGCCAGCGTGCGTGATCCGGTCAGGCTGGTGGTCATCGTGACGAAGTGCCAGTTGTGCGGCACGTAGCCCAGCGGGTAGACCCCGTTGCTGCCGCGGCACACCGCCAGGAAATCCTTGTCCGCGGTGGTCGCGGCGAAGTTGGTCAGCGTCGCGTCGTGGTAGCGGCCGACGCGGATGTAGGTATGCGCGGGCATGTGCACGAGGTGGCCGGAGCCGGGTGCGAGCGCGGCCAGCGCATCGGCATAGGGCAGGGCGCGCTCGGGCGCGGGCGAGGCCTCGGTGGCGTGGATGTAGTAGTGCATCGCACCGATGTGGCGTGGGTTTCGCGCCAGCACGCGTTCCAGTTCGCCGAGGATGCGCGCAGTGAACTGCGCCGGGGCGCCATCGTTCTCCCAGTACGCCCAGGGCGAGAGGTCCATCAACGCTTCCGTGTACAGGGTCGCCGCATCGTCGTCGTCGGGGAACTGCGTGACCACGTGGGCCATCGCCTCGGCGTAGGCGCGATCCAGTGGCTGGCGGTCCTCCGGCGCCGGGTCGGCGTAGCGCGCCTGCAGCGCCTGGATCAGTGCACGGTCGGCCGGGCGCGCCGATCCGGAGAGGCGCGCCGCCTGCGCGGCGAAGGCGGTGGCGTCCTTCGCCAGCGCCGGATCCATCGGCAGGTTGATGTTGGGCCCCAGCACCAGGGCCTGGCCCCATACGCACATCGCGCAGTCCGGGTCGAGCCGCGCCGCCTCGGCGAAGGCGCGCCCGGCCGCCTCGTGGTTGAAGCCGTAGGCCATGCGCAGGCCCTGGTCGAAGTAGCGCTGGGCCGTGGGCACGCGCGTGCCCACATCACGGTGCAGGTCGCCGAAGGTGTCGAACAGCGGGACGGCGGCATCGGGAGCGGCAGCGGCACCGGTGGTCGTTTTCTGCACCGGATCGCAGCCGGCCAGCAGGACCACCAGCAGCGGCAGCAGCAAGGATCGACGAATCATCATGGTCTCCCCCCAGAGTGGTAGGCCGACAGTAGCAGAGCCCGTGGACGGGGGGCGGGCAAGGCGGCCCTCGCGTGTTTCAGCCGCTGACCCCTGTCCCGGAAAGATCCGGAGCCCTGTCGGGAAGACGCATGCACGGGCCGGAAACCGGATGAGCTTTGCGGGAGGGGCTGGCATACCCGAGCCGAGGGCGGCGAAAATCGATCATGCGCGGGGAGATCGTCGCTTGGGTGCCGATCGTGGGGGGATGGGTGCCGCGGGCCCATCCAGCGCTCAGCGGAGGAGGATGAGCAGGCGTCGGCGGGTCCGGCTACACGCCAGCTCGTTGGCCGGACCTGACAGCCCTGGGGGCGAGCGACATCGCGGTGATGGTCCGATGCGACGTACCGCATCGTGATCCGGCTATCAGTCTGCACGACACGAATTCGGAGTTCTTCATGGACCACCCCCCGCAGGAAAAAACACCGCACGTCAGTCTCGATACGGCCGTCGAGCTGTCTTTTGACTACCTCAAGCAGTTGGGGACGGTCGCCATGACGGCTGCCGGCGGACTTATCGCGCTGGTCCAGTTCGTGGATGGCGACAAGAAATTCTTCATCAAGATCATGCTGGCGGCCGGCCTCATGTTCCTGTCGGCGCTGCTGGCCTTCTTTGTACAGTTCTCACTGATGGACCGGATCCGGCAAAGTCATGAGATCCTGCGAAAGCGTGAGCGGACAGACTATCCCCATGCGGGAGCGAAGAAGCTCGAGAGACTGTTCGAGGGGCTGGCGCTCTGGCTCTTGTCCATCAGCATGGGCATTGCCTTGCAGGCACTGATCGGCATCGGCATGCCCTCCTGACAGGTGTTTCCAGCCGATGCTGCTTCGCGGCGTGGCTCGATCCGGTCGTCGGCACCCGCGGAGGGCCAGCACCGGCACGGTCAGGGCGCGCATCGCCGAAGGCAAGGCCTTCGGCAGCGAGGGCTACCACAGCGTCGTACCGCTTTTGCGCGAAGCATTGCATGCCAGCCAGGCACCTGGTGGACCGGCTGACCGCGATCGCAAGGGCGTGGGCGCCGGCATGCGCCGGCGCCGGTCGCGTTCAGTCGCCCAGGTCCGCGAGAAGCGGGCGTGCGGGCGCGAAGAACACGACACCGGTCATGGCTTTCGAGAAATCCAGGACGCGGTCGTGCAGGGGCGGCGGATCGCCGATGAACATGTGTTCGAGCATCTTCTCGATCACCCACAGGTATCGCGAGTAGCCGATGAAATAGGTGCCGTACTCGCCGCGACCCGGGGTGGCGAAAGGCATGTTGTCGCGCAGGATGTCGTGCTCGCCCTGCGCGTCGGTGATCGTGCACAGTGTCTTGTGGGATTTCTGATCGGGCGCCGGTGCATCGGGCAGTTCGGTGTTGCCATGTTTCGTGCGTCCGATGATCTGCTCCTGCGTCTCCACCTTCAGAGCACGCCACGCCGCCAGGTCGTGCAGATACTTCTGAATCACCACGTAGCTGCCACCGGCGTAGTCCGGGTCCTCCTCGCCGACGATCGTAGCCGCAGGCAGCGCCAGCCCGTCCGGGTTCGCGGTGCCATCGACGAACTCGAGCAGGTCGCGGCCGTCGAAGTAGCGAAAGCCGGCTACGTCATCCAGTGGAACGGCCGCGTCGCCGAAGGCCTCCAGAAGGATCTTCTCGAACTCGACGACCAGGTCCATGGACGGGGCGCGGATGTGGTAGAGCAGGTCGCCGGGCGTGGACACGGCGGTGTGCTTGGCGCCTTTGATTTCCTTGAACGGCCTCAGCTCCTTGGGCAAGGGCCGGCCGGTCAGTGGATGCCAGACACGGTGAGCGATACCGACGTTGCAGGTGAACGTGTGGCTGATGTCGCGGACGGTGATGCTCTTGATCAGGTCGTCCGTGCTGCCCAGCACCGAACGTGCGGTCGCCAGGGACGCGTCGTCGTCCTTGATCGCCAGGACGAGGAAGGCGGCGGCGACCGATAGCGGCGCATCGATGTACTGCGGCTCGGTGTCGAGCGCCTGCTTCGTCGCGGAGATCGGCGCGGGGCGGGAGGGCACGTATCCTTTCCTTTCAACGGATGGGGGGATTCACGCGCTACGGCGTCTACCCGGTCATGGTATCGGCCACGGCGGAGACGTCCATAGCCAAGTCCACGCCAATCGTTATAGTGCTCATCGTGACGTCGCTGCTGCCTGCACTGAGCCGTCGCAGCCGTTTGAAACTGGCCGAAATCCCGCGGCACGCGCGTGCTTCCGGGACCGGTCGTGTCGCTGATCATTAGAGATAAAAAATTGAGTTACAAAGAAAAAATTCTTTCGGTCGCGCCCATGATGGAACGGGCGGAAAGTCCTTGAGTTTCAGTTGCTTGAAAAGGGGCGTGTGCAGTATGTGTGCATTAATTGCGCACCACTATTGGTTAGCGCGTGCTGTTGTCTTAGTGAGGATGGCTCGCCACGGCTAAGCGTTGAGTTTGAACGTCATCACGGTTTCGGTGCGCATTCGCTTGGACAAGGCACCGTGTGCAGTCATGGGCAGGTAGCGGCTTCCGGTCGGCAGTTCTCGTTCGCGCAACTGCGCCAGAGTCAGGCCCGCCAGTTCGGCGGCCTTCGCTACGCCTTCGGAGTTGCGGATGAAGACCTCCTTGAGGCACGAGTTGCCCACCACGAACGTGGCCTGTCCGGAGGTCTTCAGTACCCGCTCGACCTGGGTGAGCATACGCACCAGATCGCCGGCGTATCGCTCGACCATGTGGTGCTGGCGCGGGGTCAGGGTCTTGACATCGCACATGGCTGTGGCCACGTCATGTATGGCGCGATCCGCGACCGCATCGGCAGCTCGTTCGGCACCAATCGTTGTCGATCGGATCGTGCGCAACTCTTCGAGGCGATACCCGAGCCACACCAGCGACATCCGGTGTCCGCGCATATAGTCGATGGCGTTCAGATAGGGTGGTGAGGTCAGGATGGCATCGACGCTGCGTGCCTCGAGCGTCAACGCGCGCGCATCACCAATCTCGATACGAGCGGCCTGTGGAGGACGGTTCTCAAGCAGACGACGCTTGAGTTGCTGCACCGAGCGCAGGAAGTTCGCATTGACATCATAGTCCGAGGTCTCGGCCACACGATGTGGTCGACTATGCGAGGTGTCGCGGGCTAGCGAAGCCCCTTGCTCCTTGGTCACGATCAGTCGACTTAGGGCGATGGACATCACATCCAGCGCGGCCCGGCGCCGCCCAGACAGGCGGGCGCACCGCAGCTCATCCAGGACATAGGCTAGGCGCGTCAGCGCCCGGCGCTGCGGTCCGTCGAACCAGTAGCGCACGAAGGCACGTGTCTCCTCGTCGTGCCAGTGCAGCGTCTGGGAGCGTAGGTCCACGACGGTGGCCCCATCCATCAGTCCCTGCACTTCACGATCGAGGACGGCCTCGTCGACCGGTGCGGTCCACACCCGGCTCATCAGCACGGCCAAGGGGTCCATGTCGAAGCCGATCGCACGATGGCCCAAAGCCAGGGCTTGGCGCAGGACGGTACCCGACCCTGCCATCGGGTCTAGTACGAGGCTGTCTGCTGGTAGATCCGCCAGGGAAGATAGCGCCAACTCCGGGGCCATGCGTGCCGGAAAGGGATGTATGGTGCGGATTTGCATACGGACAGGCTCGGCAGGGGCGGTGGGGCCGCGGTCAGCGTAGGAGGGTGTCATATCGTGCGCTGAGATCGGCGCGAAGTCGGGGTCACAGATGCCAGCGCCCGCTGGAGTTGAGCTAATGCGGTGTGCACAGCGTCCCAGCCCTGGATTGCACTAGGCTGCGGGAGAACGCTCTCGCCCAATATATTCATACAATGAATCACGATATGCGCGGGAGGCGCGACCCGGCCGCTCTCGTACTTGCTGACGAGACCCTGACTTTTGCTCACCCGCGCCCCGAAATCGCGCTGCGATAACCCTAAAGCTGTGCGAGCGCGCAAGACAAGTTGTGCCGGATCAGGCGAGGATGTAGGCTTCATAGGACGCCATGGTGGCATGCATATTATGAATATGCCACTGCTGCACCGTGACTGGATGGAGCGGATTGGGGGGGCGATGCAGTTCGTGGAGGTGACATCGCCAGCACAGGTGCGCGCGCGCCGGCTTGTTGACGCGCCCTTGTCCGGCCATTGGGATCAGGCCGACACGCCCGAGCCCAGGCTGCACCGTATCCATGCCTATCCCGCGAAGTTTCCGGCCTTCCTAACCGGGCGTGCCTTGGCCTACGGCGCAGCCCAAGGTATGCGTATCAAGCGCGTAGGGGACGTGTTCTGCGGCTGCGGCACCGTGGCCCATGAAGCACGGCGTGCCGGGCTTGCGTTCTGGGGCTGCGATGTCAATCCGGTAGCGACGCTGATCGCGCGCACCAAAAGCACCCCTTGCTCAGGGACGGCAGTGCGTAAGCGCAGCGACGCCATTGTCCAGGCCATGCGTACCGCGTCTCGCCGGCACGGATTGACCGAACCGGCTGCCCGGCGCCTCCGCCGCTGGTTTGCACCCAAATCGTTCGAGGACTTGGCGCGCCTGCGTAACGCGATCAAAGCGGAGGTGCCTGCGCGGTCCAAGTACCGGCCAGTCTTCTATTGCGCGTTCTCGGCGATTCTGAAGAGCTGCTCGCGCTGGCAGCAGCGCGCCATCAAGCCTGCGCTCGATCCGGACAAGATGCCGCAGGATGTACGCAAAGCCTTCCTGGAACAGGTCGAGTTGATGGCGCAGGCCTTCGACGAAGCCGGCGACGCCGCTGCCCCGGGCCCTATGCCGGACATTTGGCACGCCAACGTACTCACCGTGACGGCCCCCGCGCAGCCAGTGGACCTGATCGTGACCAGCCCGCCGTACGTCACCTCCTATGAATACGCGGACCTGCACCAGCTCTCGTCGTTGTGGCTGGGTTACGCGCAAGACTACCGCGAGCTGCGCATTGGGTCGATCGGCAGCAGCCAGCATGCGCTGAACTTCAGGCGCGGCCATGCCGCGCTCAACCACATCGGCCGGCAGATCGTATTCACGCTGTATTCCCAGGATTCGGCTGCCGCCGAGGCGGTCGCCAACTACTTCCTGGACATGCAGCGTGTGGCCGAGCGGTGTCTCGAGTTCCTTTCGACGAAAGGCATGGCGATGTTCGTGATCGGCAATACCTACTATCGCGGCGTCGAGATCGATAACGCTGCGCATTTGACTGAGGCCTTGTTGCAGGCGGGCTTCCGCTCCGTGCGCGCTGCGCGCCGGCGCATCTCCAACAAATGCGCAACGCCCTATCGTGATGGGGTGGGGCGCTACACCCGATCGCGTACTCCGCGTCCACTGTATGCTGAAGAATTCGTTCTAATTGCCCATATATGAGCCGAGCCAAATCCCTGAAGTTCCGCCCTTACGCTCGGCTGCTGACGATGCTGGGTGACCAGCTGATCAAGAATGAGCGTGTGGCGCTGGTGGAGCTGATCAAGAATGCTTATGACGCCGACGCCAGTTGGGTGAAGGTCAGTTTCGACGGATTCGACTCCACCTTCCGCGGCAACGCCGACTCCAGGATCGTGATCGAAGACGACGGCGTTGGAATGACGCCAGACATCATCGAGAACCATTGGGCCAACCCGGCTACACCTATCAAGCTGCAGGACAAGCATGCCCAGCGCGGCATCACGAAGAAGGGGCGCGTGATCCAGGGCGAAAAAGGGATCGGCCGATTCGCTCTGCTCAAGCTCGGACGCACGATCACGCTTACCACGAGGGCCAGTCGCGCCAGCGCTGAGCAGGTACTGATCCTCGACGTTTCTGGATACAACACGGATTTTATCGACGAAAATAAGAACGCCTTGTTCCTGGACGACGTGCGTCTGTCGCTGCGCGAGGTCGAGCCAGCGCAGCAGATCAGCACGCAAGTCATGGAGCTGGGTGTGAAGTCGATGCGTCGGCCTCGCCACGGCACACGCATCGAGATCAGTCATCTCACTAGCACGTGGTCCAAGAAGAAGGTGGACGAGGTATATCTGGATCTGATGCGCTTGCAGTCGATCTTCAACCTTGGCGGCGAGGATGACGAACCGGAAGACCCTTTCGAGATTGTCATCTATCGTAACGGTACCTACGAACCGTTCGCTGACGTGCGCCAGCAGGATTTGGCGAATCTGCTGAAGAGCCGCGCCGTATTCCATATAGAAGGACGCTTCGATGCGGTCACGGAGAGCTTTAAGTTCACCGTTGACGGACGGCCGCAGCAAATAGCGCTGACCGATCCGGTACTGACAGGCATGCGGATTTTCCGCGATAACTTTGGTACGTCACTCGACCGACGGACGCAATGTGGCCCATTCCGATTCGAATTCTATGTCTTCGATTTTGGTGCCGACGCTGGCACAAAGTATCGGTTGGACAACGACGACAAAGAGCTGCTCCGGCAGCACCGCATCTATCTTTATCGAGATGGCATCCGCGTATATCCCTACGGCGACCCGGATGACGACTGGCTGTTGATTGATGTTCGGCGTGGTACCGTCAAGGCCAGTGAATTCCTGAGCAACGACCAGGTTGTCGGCCATGTGAACATCACGCAGGCCGGCAACCCGGACCTGCGCGACAAGACCAGCCGCGAAGGCTTGGTGGATACTGGCGATCCCACCGCTGATTTCCGGGCCCTCCTGCAGATATTTCTGGCGTGGGTACGCAAGGACCCGTACGCCAAGTACAAGATCAAGCACCAGCGCAGCGAAGATGTCGTCGTGTTCAAGGAGAACGCGGTGCAAGCCTCGCTGGACGAAGCCGCCGAAGCGGCCAAGCAGGCAGGTACACCGACGGAAGTTCGCGAGAAGCTGGACACGGCGGCTCGTCAGTACAAACGGGAACGACGCTACCTCGTCCATCGAGCCGAGACGACCGAGCACTTGGCAGGCGTCGGCTTGTCAGTGGAATCCGCCACGCATGACCTGACCTTGGCCATGCGAACTGCGATGTCCGCGACCGACGCACTCATCGCCCAGGCGCAACGCGGCGGCGCGATCGACCCGGAGGCATTGAAGCGTGAATTGCTGTCGATCCGCGGAAGCCTGGCCTTCATCGCAGACCAGCTCAAGGACATGCAATTGCTGTTCAAGAGCACCAAGCAACGGCGCAAGGACATTGTTGTCTTCGAACTGGTCCAGAAGGTCGAGCGCTTGTTCGGCGCGCTGCTAGATAAAGCCAGCATCGAGGTGACCATCGAGCAGGCCGGCAGTCCACTGGTCGCCAAGACAACCGATGCGGTATTGCTTCAGGTGCTCCTCAACCTATTCGACAACGCGCTCTATTGGCTTAAGGGTATTCCTGAGCCGCGCAAGATTGAGATCTTATTAGACGGCGACCGAGGGCTGCTGTTCTTCGCCGACAACGGGCCTGGCATTCGTGCCGATGACGTGCCTTACATTTTCGATGCGTTCTATTCAGGTAAGGCGGAAGAAGGTCGTGGCTTGGGCTTGTACATAGCGCGGCAGCTGCTCGACCGCCATGACTACGGGATTGAGGTCGCCGACAAATCCGAGCGCCTTTTGCCCGGCGCGAATTTTGTGGTGTCGTTCGTCAAGGGGGATGGAGAATGAGCGAGATCGATCAAGGGCTGTTCAAGGGAGTTGCGGTCGTCATTGACGACCAGGCCGAGGACGGTAGCGACGAACAGATCACCGAAATTATTGCGGCGATTCGTGCCGCAGGGGGGCATCCGATCATCCATACGACTCTGCCGCCCTTACGTGCTGATCTGGAGAATTACACGGGTGTCGCCTTCGTCATCATGGACTGGCACCTCTTCCCTTCCGAAACTCCGCTGAACGAATCGCTTCGAGAGCAGTTTTACGAGGCCAATGTCGACTTCATACGTCGGCTCGGCACATATCGGCACACTCCGGTCGTAATCTTCACCAACGAGGACCTGGAAACCGTTGAGGGGCATCTCAAACGGCACGATGACATGGGCGGGTACCTCGCCAGCGGGCGGCTCCTGCTTAAGAACAAACGTGATGTCGGTGCGAAGGTGTATCACGTCCTGAACGAGTGGGCGAAAAACGTACCCTCGGTGCTTACGCTCAAGACGTGGGAGCGGGAAAGTATCCGGGCGCTCAATGAGCTGTTCATCGACTTGCACGATCGCAGTCCCCATTGGCCAGTAATGCTGTGGGAAACCTATACCGACGATGGTCCGTCTGCTGCTGACGATCTTGGACGCCTAATCACTCGGCTGGTCGCATCGCGGATGGACACGCTCAAGCTTGACCTGGATTCCTTCGTGTCCGAAATCGAGGCCAAGCACACTGCCGATCCTTCCGGCTATGAAAAGATTCTTAAGCGCGTGCTGGAAGGCGAGCGCGTGCTTGAGGAGAAGCGGCTGCATGCCAACAGTATTGCGCCCGGAGACTTCTTCAGGCGTCCTGACGACAATGGGCTCTACATTAACGTGCGACCTGAGTGCGATGTGGTCATTCGCAAGAATGGTGTTGCGCCGAATCTGTATCTGCTTCGGGGCAAAAAGATCGCAGATTCGAGAATAACTATCGGTAAGTACGGCCAAATCATGGATCGTGACCCGCAGTACACAGTCTTCGCAATGTTCGACGGCGATGCATATTGCTTTGAATTTAAGGAGCTGCAGGTGGGGGGCTGGGAGGAGTGGAAGCCGCATCGCAAGGGGCGTTTGCTGCCTCCGTTCTCGACGCGCTTGCAGGAAAAATACACCAGCTATCTTCAACGTACCGGCTTACCCACCGTTCCCAAGATTCTGCGACCGGCCGCCACAGATGCCTCGGCGTCGCCGGCGCAAGCCACCGCCGTTGCCAGCCCCGCCTCAGGTGATGTAGCCCAGTCTCTCTGACAATAGCTTGCGCTCAATCCTCGCTGAGAATCATCATTTCGTCCTGCGATCAGATGATCAGCTTGAGTCCTTCCCGAACCGCTCAGCGGCCACGCGTTCGACAGCGTCGATAGAAGGCATGAGCTAGCTTGACCTGCGTACGAAACTTGTAGCCAATCAGGCGGTGAGTTCGGTGGGTATGGTATCGGGTTCTTGCCATCGCCTGCGGATACTGGCCGGGGTCTTGTAGCGGTGTGCGCTGTGTGGCCGTTTCTCGTTGTAGAACTGCCGCCAGCGCTCGATCAGTACCTTCGCCTCCGCGCGGCTGCGGAACCATTCGCGATTGAGCAGCTCGTCGCGCAGCTTGCCGTTGAAGCTCTCGACAAAGCCGTTCTGCCAAGGGCTTCCCGGCGCGATGAATGCGGGGCCGATGGCCGCGTCGCGCAGCCAGCGCATGACCTTTGCCGCCGTGAACTCGGCGCCGTTGTCGGAGCGCACGAACGCCGGCTTGCCGTACAGACGCATCAAGCGCGACAACGTCAGGATCACATCCTGCGCCCTCAGGCTCGCGCCGACCTCGATCGCCAGGCACTCGCGCGTGTACTCGTCGATCACGCACAGCAACTTCAGGGCGCGACCGTCGATCATCTGGTCGTGCACGAAGTCGTAGCTCCAGACGGCATTCGGCCGGACGGCACCTGGCAGCCGGATGTCGCAGCCCGAACGCCGGCGCCGCGGGCGGCGGCGCGGGATGTTCAATCCCAGCGCCCGCCACTGCCGGCGCACGCGCGCCTCGCCCATTTCCAGCCATGCCGCCATCCGGCGGTAGCCGAAGCGAGGCACCTGCGGCGACGCGGCCAACAGCTTCTCCGCCAAGATCCTGTCCTTGGCCGCCTGCCGAGGCTGATAGCTGCTGATGCGCCGGCTCAGGCCGAGATACCGGCACGCCCTGCGTTCCGAGACTCCCCGACGGACCAGCTTCTGGATCGCATCGCGCCGCGCCGACGGGGTTGTCATTTTTTTCGGACGATTTCCTTCATGCCGTCGATCACGAGCAACTGCTCGGCGACGAGGCGTTTCAGGCGCGTGTTCTCCGATTCCAGGTCCTTCAGCCGACGCGCGTCCGGCACGTCGAGCCCGCCGAACTTGTTGCGCCAGCGGCAAAAAAGTTCTGCTCGGTGATGTTGTGCTTCTTGCACAGCGCCTTGATCGACGTGGCGCCGACCTCGGCCTCGCGCAGGATCCCGATGATCTGCTCATCCGCGAATCGCTTCTTCATGAGTTCTCCTTGCCTCTTCAGGGTAGAGAACTCACCATCCCGCTGGCTACACGATTCGTCTCAGGTCATCCGCACTACAGGCCTGATCGCCGCTATGACGATCTGCTGGCCTTCCTGTTTCCCAAGGCCGCTGATGAGATCAAGATGCTGCCTTCCGCGGTGATCGCAATGCGCCGGCGTTAACCGGGTGCTTCACATTTGCGCGGATCGTTTGCTCCCGCCACATCGACTATCGGAGCCTTGGTCGGCGACTGCTTCAGTTTCACTGTGCAGCATCGGGTCAGCAAAGTTGGAAGAACTTCTTCAGATCAGGCGATCCGATCTTGATGCCGAATGAAGACCAGAACCCACTACGTCCCATTTTGGCGAGGATGGCGCTAGTCTCGGAGACGGCTGCTCTGCACTCTACGAGGGTATAAAGGTCGGCGATTCTGGGGTCGCGGAAGTGCCGGCGCAGGTGTGCGTTGGTTGGATAGCCAAGGTCCACATACATACGACATGCATCCACCGCGTCATCAACCGCAATGTCCTCTCCAAACTCCGATTTCACAATCGCCTGATAGGAATAGGGCGTAAGCGCCGATTCATCAGTCGCGACCTGGAAGTCGGCTTGTCTTAGGTGCAGTGCATGTGCCTTGTGATCGATTGCGGTGAGAAGACGGGACAGCTCAACGAACTCATCCGACCAATCCGGCGAGACCTGCCACGGCTGCTTGTAGCTCCAGTTGCGGGAAAGGAAATTGAAGGCCTGCTGGAAGATCGTGTGGATCTGAACTTCAACCCTGCCGGGATAAGCCGACGCCTGGTAGTCGGAGCGCTTCTCGACCACTACATGGGTCGCTCGATAACCGGTCTCGTGCTCGATCTTGACGCTCTTGATGATCTTGAGGTCTTTGCTGACCTCCTGCCGAGTGAGAAATCGCATGACGATGGGGACCTCGGCCAAGGTTCCGACTACTACGCGCAGGCCGGCCAGGTCATCGAGCATGTCGATGGGGATATCGAGGAGCGCCGACTTGGCTACCGCGCGCTCGTACCGCTTGACGCGATCAGAAACCGAAAACACGTTGAGATTGCTGACATCTCTAACGAAGAAGTCCCACTCAAGTACGAGCCTCTTGAGGGCCCGCCGATGGGGCTCGACCACGACCTCGTAGCGCGCGAGCGAGGGAATAGGGTTTCCTGTCATCGATGGTTCCCTGTTGGTGAGGCAGAACTATAGCGAGTTCGCGCGTCCAATCTCTTGGAGGGCGCGGTGGACGTTGCCGTAGTGGAGGACCACTGTGGACAGAGCAAGCCCGATAGATTGCTGTGGGTGGCGGCCGATGCCGGGCGTCCTTGTTCCGAGTTATCGATCAATTTGACGGACTAGCGAGCTCATGTTGGCTTAGGCATAGGAAATGACCGAAGTGGAGTGCCGCAAAGGGAGCTAAGAACTGTGGCGTCCACGGCCGCTGATGGCGACTCGGCTTCGCCAACGGGCTCGCTGGCTGCGCCCCGCGCCTCTCACCGAGTCGCGGCCTGCGGCTTTGATCCCTGCCGCATTTCGGCCCTGACGGGCCTGCGCGCTCCGCTTGCTGGGGCGTAATATTTGGGGCGGTCTTGCTGGTCCCTTCAACGTACCACGGCGTGCTCACCGTCAAGGGCTGCGTGTGCCTGCACGCTGGCGGCCTGCGGCCGTCTTTGACCCCTGACTGCTTGCGCTGCGCCGTGTGGGGCGCCGGTGCCGGGCAATTCCGCCCGAGCAACCGGAGCACGAAGATGTCGCACGAATCCAATTCGCTGGCTACCTCGTTGATGGTGCGGGACGCAGCAGGCCGTCGCTATCGTCCGGCAACCGATGCGCAGATCATCGAAGCGGCGCGCCAAGTGGTCGACCGCAAGATGCAGCGGGGCGAGGCGTTCACGTCGGCAGCCGATGTCGAGACCTTCTTGCAGACCAAACTGGCCGGCCTGGAGCACGAAGTGTTCGCGGTGCTCTTCCTCGATCAGAGGCATCGGCTGATCGAGTACGCCGAACTGTTCCGCGGCACGGTCCATGAGGCGCACGTATACCTGCGCGAAGTCGTCAAGCTGGCGTTGCGGCTCAATGCGGCGGCGGTGATCGTCGCTCACAACCACCCGAGTGGCGATCCGACACCGGGTGGCGCGGACCAGTCAGTCACCTGTCGCCTCAAGGAGGCGCTCGCGCTGGTGGACGTGCGACTGCTCGATCACATCATCATCGGCGGACGGTCTTCGGTGTCTATGGCTCGGCGTGGCCTGATCTGATGAGAGGGGGCTTCGGCCCCCTTCTTTTGCTTCGCCCTTCAGGCCCGGCGGGCCAGCGCGTCCTATGCGCTTGTTGGCTGCACGAACGGGTGGAAGCGGGGCGTTTGCTGGTCCCTTCACCGTATCACGGCGTTCTCGCCGTCAAGGGCTGCGCGTGCTCGCACGCTGGCGGCCTGGGGCCGTCTGCGCCCCTGTGACTGCTTGCGCTGCGCCGTGCTGGCCCGGTGCCGGGCAATTCCGCCCGAGCAACGGAGTCACCTCATGAACGACAAGTCTTATATCTCCCTGGAGCGGCGCGTCTGCCTGGTCTGCGGCGTCGCGTTCGATACCGGCAATCTGCTGCTGGACAAGCGCCTGCGCGCGAGCATGGATCGCTATACCACGACGGGCTGGGGCCTGTGCGCCGTACACCACAAGCTGTTCGACGACGGCTACGTCGCCTTGGTCGAGTGCGATCCGGAGCGCAGCGGTTTGTCGGCGAGCGAAGATCGGGTCAAGCCCGGTGACGTGTTTCGGGCCGGGCGCGTGGCGCACCTCAAGCGCGAGGCATTCGCGAAGGTATTCGCGAGGCCGCTCGCAACCAAGCAGCCGTGCGTGTTCGTCGATGGGGCCACTTCCGAAGACCGAGAGCGTCAAGGTGACTTTCGCGTGCCCGGCCATGCTCAAGGCCGACCTCGACCGCTATGCGGCGCTGCACGCGCAGACCTACGGCGAGGCGGTGGACGCGACCACGCTGATCCCGCACATGCTGGAGGCGTTCATGGCGCGGGATCGTGCGTTCAAACGTCAGGTCCAATAGCAGGTTTCATTCGTCCGCTCGACCAATCAGGGGCATCGGAAGCAGCGCATATTGCTCCGCGTGCTAGTGCTGGGAGAGGTCTTCACATGGTCTATGCTTGATCACAATTGATCGAGCCAGACAGGCATGGCCATGAGTGAAGCACCGAGGTTCTTCCTCCCGGCATCTTCAAGCGAAACGGCCGAGGCCGACTTCGCGAATCTCGCCGCGTTTGCGAACAGAGTTGTGCCAACCCCTTCGCGGCGCGTGTACTCCATCACCTACCTGCACAACGGTGTTGAATGGACGGCTACAGTCGGAGAGCCGCTACAAGGCATCAGGTCAGCCATCAACAGAGGCAGGAGCAGCGACTTCTCTGGTGGAACGACCGTATCGGACCCCGCAGTCGTGCTCGCGATCTTCCCAGGTGATCCGTATTTGGTAGTCACGAACCACGGTTTAGTGGGGAATACCGGATCCCGTTGGGAGAATCCGTTCATGGCCGGCCGGCCGCTATCGGAGCGTCGATTCGCGACCTAGAAGATTGGGCGGCACATTGGGAGGAAGCTGTGGTGAGGAGGATCGAAACCTGCTGGGCGTGTGGCCAGCGCGAGGAGTACGACACGGACAAGCACCATCGGCCTTTCCACTGGCATTCCTATCCCCTGGCCGGCGGCGTGCATATGCTTTGCCAAGGCTGCATCGCACTGCTGAATGTGCGTGGCCGCGTGTCCCATATTCTCATCGAACGTGTCCGGTCAACGCAGGGAATCTCCATCGACGAGCGAGGGGATGTTCGCGCCGTTCCAGCGGATCTACGGTTCGAGACCGAGTTGGTTGAGGAAGACAATAGTTCCGCTAAGGGGAGGGTGAAATGACTCCAAATATCAAGAAGGCGCAAGTGCTTCTCGCAGTCGCGGAAGGTCAGACCGTCGTAGCTGCAGCGCGCGCCGCCGGTCTATCGCCAGCACAGGGAAAGAGTGCGGTAGTGACGATCTGTAGAGTCCTTGGGATGGCGCCAGATGTTGCCGAGATCCGCGCTAATCCGGTGGCCTATCGCGATGCCGCACAAGGGATCATCGACGATCCCAAGCAATCTATGAACAAGGATCTGCGCGGGAGGCTGGTGCGTGGTTTGAAGTTGAGAAATCCCGACGAGCTGACTCCGCACTACGTGTCCAACTTGACCGCATCCTCGATGCTGACCGCGGGATTCACCTGGACGACCGTCGCAGATACGCAGGCTTGGCTCGTAGCGCACGGGCTGCGGTTCAAGCCTCAGGCGCCGAAAGAGGGAGGAGAGGCACAGGCCGCCCTACGGGCAGTGCTTCTATTGGACGCATTCGGCCTAGATGTGAAGGCTGCTCAGGACGCCTTGTGCGAGCTCGATCAGCCAGAGATGTAGCCTGTTGTGCGCCGGGTGCTTTCCCTGGAGACGAGACTGCAGTCCTGGACCCCTCCGGCGGCGAACGGAGATGCGGTCGGCCCTGCTGGATTCGGGTTCATTTCGAAGAAAGTAGAGAAAGCGCGTCGAGCGATCTTGTAGAAGTGCTGACGCATCCATCTGATCGATTTCTACCACAAGCTTGGGGGAGTGACATGGCGATCAGGCCAATAACCACCCATTACAAGGGATACAAGTTTCGCAGCCGTCTGGAGGCGAGATGGGCCGTTTTCTTTGACACGGCCAAGATCAAGTGGGAGTACGAGGTGCAGGGATTCGTGGTCGATGCCGATCTGTACCTGCCGGATTTCTACTTGCCGGAGTTTCATTGCTACTTCGAGGTCAAAGGCAGCGATGAGTACGATATGGAATTGCTCCAGCGCTTTGCGCGCGAAATTGGGCGTCGCGTCGTGGTGGCCCAAGGTCCGATCCCTGATCCTGGCGAAGGAACGTGTGGTGATGAGATTGGATTGCAGGTTCTGCTGCCGTTGGACGCAACGGACTGCTCCGGTGGCATCGTCGACCACACGTCGTGGGGCTACAAAGATATGTTCCTGCGATGCGATGGCTGCGACCGCGTCGCAATCATGAACGAAGTTTATAGCAGCATGAAAGGGGCTTGTTCCTGCGGAGATGAAGGCTCGCGAGTAATGCCGTTGTCTGATGCCTTGACGGCGGCCAGGGCTGCTCGCTTCGAGCATCGTGTCTGAGGCACAGGCGGGGCGGGGTTATTCCGCTCCGGTGCGTCCTTTGCTGGAAGACGTGAGCGATCTGGCGGTGGTTATGCTGCTTCAAGCTCCACATGCACTTGTTGCCCCAGTGCTGCGGCAATGTTCACCAACGCATCCAGCGAGAAGCGCGAGATGCGACCACGCAGCAGATCGTTGATGCGCGGTTGAGTGACCCTGCACCGCAAGGCGGCTTCCATCTGTGTCCAGCCGCTGCCCTGGATCAGATCGGCGATCTTTCGCATCAGTTCGGCGCGGACCTTGAGATTTGCCGCTTCCTCTGCCGATTCGGCGAGGGCATCCCACACGCTGGCGTAGCTCTCGGCCTTGGTACTCATGGTGTCTCTCTCATCAGTAGGGCGAAGCGCCTTCTTGCGATGTCGACGTCCCGCTTCGATGTGGCTTGCGTCTTCTTCTGAAAGGCGTGAATTACGTAGACCGCGTCCGCCAAGCGAGCCGTATAGATGACACGAAAGGCTCCGGACTCGTCCCAGACCCGGATCTCCTCGACGCCACGGCCGATCGAGGGCATCGGCTTGAAGTCGTCCGGTTGTAAGCCGCGCTGGACACGATCGAGTTGGTAGCCCACGTCCTGCTTGGCGTTGGCCGGGAAGTCACGCAGGCATTGCAGGGAGTCTCCCAGGAACCTTACGGGTTTCAGAGTCATGAGTATATCCATATGGATATAAATGGCAAGTCATGGGGCCATCCTTTGCTCGGGCGGCATTTGGCCGGCGCGGTGGGCGTCATTGCACTGGCGCGTTCGCGATGCCGGGGGCAAGTCCCTGCAAAAGGCACAGCAAGGCGTCCTGCGTAGAGAGCGTGTCGTCATCAGGGCCGGTAGCGGCAAGGGCTGCGTCCCCATGCCACTGGGTGGCCAGAGCTGCGGCGAGCAGGCGAGCGGCCTCGTGGGGCGGGACAGGAGCGGCAGATGCACGGGCGCGCGGACGGTCGCGATGCAGGTGCTCAGGGCGCAAATGCGTATACCGCTTGAGCATCTTCCAGTCGCGATGCCCCGTGACGAGTGCGACCTGCTCGATGCGCAGGCCCGCCTCGAACAGGCGGCTGGTCGCTTCGTGGCGCAAATCGTGGAAGTGCAGGTCCTGAATCTTGAGTTCGCGGCAGGCGCGACGGAATGCGGCGCCAACGGACCGGGAGTTGTAGGGGAAGATGAGGTCTCCTCGCGGGTGGTACTTGCGCTGGACCCGGATCAGCCGGAGCGCGTCGAACCCGCCGAGGTTGAGCAAAGGCACCCACTGGTCGTTTCCGTCCTTCTCGCGAGGATCCTTTCGGTCCCGAACCAGAACGACATGCTGCTCCACGTTCACCTCGCTCCAGCGGATGCGGCAGATCTCTTCCTGGCGCATGGCGCTGGCGATGGCGAACCGGACGATGCGGCCCATCGGGATCATCAGATGGCGCTTGTCCTCGAAGTATTCGAGCAGACGCCTGATCTCGTCGGGCGTGGGGCGTCGATCGCGCTGACGTGACTTCCCGATCAGGCCCAGGCGCTTGAGTGCCACGCGGGCAAGGTCGACCGGCTCTACCCTGACGTCGATGCCGTGCACGGCAGCGGCGTGCGTCAGGACGAGCTTGAGATAGCCGATATCCGCACTCAGTGTCACCGGGCCCGCACCTTCCTTCGCGCGATCCTTGCCGAACTGGATCAGGCGCTCGCGCGTGAGGTCCTTCAGCTTGACCTTGCCGAGCTTGGTCTTGAGGGCATCGAGCGTGAAGCGCTTGGAGCGTCGCAGGATTCTGCCGACTTCACGCATGTCTTCGACGTGCAGGTCGATGAGATGCGCGAACGTGGTCGGGTCCACTTTGGCCCGCTTCAGCGGCGACTCGCCAAGATCGATCCGCCGCTCGGTCGCTGTCGCCCACTTCCGCGCGTCTTCGTGGCGCAGGAAGGTCTCGCTCGCATACGATTGCTTGCGCCTGACCTGAACGCGCCATCGACCCGATGGGAGTTGAGTGATCGTGGCCATTTTCGTGTGCGCTATGTGTGCACTGGTCCGTCGTAGCAGGGCGAAATCGGGCGAAATCCAGTGCACACGAGCGGGGTTTCTGGTCCGTCCATGCCGATGATTTTACGAGATAAAGCATTGAATTACAAGGATAAAATTTTATCCACAGCCCCTATGATGGACTGGACCGATCGGCATTGCCGGTACTTCCATCGGCTGCTGTCGCCGCATGCCCTGCTGTACACCGAGATGGTCACGGCGCCGGCGGTGATCCACGGCGACCGCGCGCGCCTGCTGGGTTTCGATGCCGCCGAACACCCGGTCGCGCTGCAACTGGGCGGCTCGGTGCCGTCCGAGCTGGCCGAGGCTGCGCGGATCGGCGCGGACCTCGGCTACGACGAGATCAATCTCAACGTCGGCTGTCCGTCCGATCGCGTGCAGTCGGGCCGGTTCGGGGCGTGCCTGATGCGCGAGCCCGAACTCGTCGCGGACTGCTACGCTGCGATGCAGGCGGCGGTCGCGGTGCCGGTGACGATCAAGTGCCGCATCGGCGTCGACGACCAGGACGCCGAGGCGGACCTGAGCCGTTTCGTGGAGACCGTCCACGCGGCCGGCTGCACGGTGTTCATCGTGCACGCGCGCAAGGCCTGGCTGCAGGGCCTGTCGCCGAAGGAAAACCGGGACATCCCGCCGCTCGACTACGACCGCGTGTATCGCTTGAAGCGCGAGTTCCCGGCGCTTTCGGTGGTGATCAACGGCGGCGTGTCGTCGGTGGCGGACGTGCAGGTGCATTGGGCCGAGGTCGACGGCGTGATGCTCGGCCGGACGGCGTACCACGAGCCGTATCGGCTGGCGGAGATCGAGGCTGCGCTCTGGGGCACGCGGCTGCCCGAGCGCGATGCGGTGGTCGCCGCGATGCGGCCGTACGTGGAGGCGCATCTGGCGAGCGGCGGCCGCCTGCAGCACGTCAGTCGCCACCTGCTGGGCCTGTACCAGGGATTGCCCGGTGGCCGCGCCTGGCGCCGCACGCTGAGCGAGCGTGCGCATCGTGCCGATGCCGGCTTCGAGGTCCTGGTGGAGGCGCTCGAGGCGCGTCGCCGCGGCGAGTTGGCGCGAGCGGCATAGTCTTTTCTCCGGCGGGCGCTCATCGGCGGGTGTTCCCGCGCCGGGACGTCCTGTCGGGAAGGCAGGCACGCGCGCGATTCCACGCCATTCCCCGAGCGTCGCACGATGCCGGCCAGGCCGGCGTGAGTCGACCGCGGCATGAGGCCGGTCACGCGCGCGCGCTCCTTCGGCCACGCGACGCATCGTTCGGGCAGCGAGTCTGCAGCGCGGCGCGCCTGCCCGATCGGGCGAGGCGACGCGAGGAATCCGTTCCGGGTGTCGATTCGTTCGGCCGGACCGGTCGGATGTGCGCGAAGCGAAGGCGAGCGGCGGGCCGCTAGGCACCTGTACGCCAACGCCACTTCCGTCCAGTCTGGATGCAAGCCGGCACGTGTCCGTGCAGTGGTTGCTTCCCGGGATGAAAACCATACTCGCAAAGTCCGGTGTCCCTGGCATTCCTGAAATGCAGCGACTGGACGGCGCGGCCCTCGATCAATGGGCGTTCTGGGCTGATCGTGTCGCGCACCAAACTCTATCTATCTATAACGGGGTCGACGAGATGAGAACTGTCAGTATTGTTTCGGTGGTGGCCGTGCTCGCTGCGATGAGCGGCCAGGTAATGGCGCGTGAGAAGCCGGTTCGCCCGGGTTATGTGCCCGTCCCATCGACGTCGGCACCTGCCGGTGGAACCTGTGCGGCGCCGGAAGGCACCATCAGCTATGCGGGGAACGCCGGCCAGACCGTCACGGGCAGCACGACCGGTGGCACCAACAACGTTCAGAACGTGCCGGATCCCACGGGCGCCGTGCAGTGCAGCGAATTCACCAACCCCGTGAATGCCCAGGGGCCCGACGATGTATGGGTAGTGACGCCGGGTACCGGCAACGCGATGACCTTCGCGATCTCCAACGCCACCTTCGATCCGCACATCTACATCCTCGGCACCTGCGGCGATGCCTCCAGCTGCGTCGCCGGCAGCGACGACGAGCCCAGCGTCACGGCGCCTGCGATCACGCCGACGCTCACCGCCGGCACGACCTACTACGTCTACGTCGATTCGTTCTATCCGATCGGTGACGCCGACTGCTGCGGCAGCTACACGCTCAACGTGACCGGCACCTTCCCGGTATCGCTGAAGGAGTTCCGGATCGACTGACCGGACGGTACGGCCTGTGCCGATGCCCGTCAGGCCGATGCGGGCCTCGATGAGGATCTCCCGGCTCGCCCTTGCCCTCGCCCTTGCGGCGGCCGGCGCGGGCGCGCAGGAGGCGATCGCCCGTGACGTGGCGGCCGAAAAAGGCCCCAAGGGAGAGCCGGCGGTGACGTCGCTGCAGGCGCGCTGCCTGCCGTCGGCCTGCCTGCCGGTCGAGGTCTACCAGCGGGCCGTCGCGACGCAGGCCTTCCTGGTCGGCAATACCGGTCCGTCGCCGGTGAGCATCGCGCAGGTCGCGTCGCTCGCCGGCGACGGCACCGCCCGCTTCGATCCGGTCGTGCTCGCGCCCGGTGCGGAGACGCGCGTCACGGTGGAGCAGCCGGTGGGTGACGTGCTGGGCCTGCAGACGGTCCACTTCGACGTCATCAGTCCCGATACCGGGCGACTGCGCCTGAGCTTTCCCGTCTTCGTCCAGTCGGCCTATGCACCGGAGCGGCCGCAGGTCGACCTGGGCTACGTCCGGCGTTCGGAGGCATCGCCGAAGCTGGTCGGGATCAGCAGTTACCAGGCCGCCCCGCTGTCGGTGCTGGAGATCGTGCAGAAGCCGTACTGGCTGTCGGTGATGGTGGTTCCGCGGGCGCCGGGGGCGGACGTCCAGTCGGCCGAGCTTCGCACGGTCCTGCTGCCGTCCGCACCGCTGGGCGAGCTGTCCGGTCATGTCCTCGTCAAGACCAACGTCGCCGATCAGCCGCTGCTGGCGGTCGGTGTGCGTGCGCATGTCTACGGCGACGTCAACGCCATGCCCGCGACCATCAGTTTCGGGGCCGTGAAGCAGGGCGAACCGGCGGTGCAGGAAATCACGCTGCGTGCCGTGGACGGCAAACCGTTGTCGATCACGCGCGTGGCGCAGGTCGGCGAGGATCTGGCGTTCTCGTCCAAGCCGTGCGGCGAGGGCTGCGTCCACCTGCGCATGGACCTGGACACCGCCCAGGCGCGCCTGATCTCCAAGCGCGCGGCCACGGTCTGGTTCGAGGGGCGCGAGGAGAGCGTGGAGCTGCCGTTCTCGGGCCTGGTCGTCGGGCCGGACACGAACGTCCACTCGCTCGGCGTCGTGACCGGAGAGGAAGACATCAAGGTGGACGGGGAAAAGAAGGGGGGCCAGCCATGAGGCGCCGGGCTTGCCTGCTGCTGTCCGGCAGCATCCTGCTCGGCGGCGCGGCCGTGGCATCGGCACAAGCGCCAGCGCCGGTGAACACGCTCAGCTGGACCGCGCGCGACCTGGATCGCGCGTACGGGTTCGTCGTCTACCGCGGACCGGCAGCGGAGGGCCCGTTCCTGCGGCTCAACAAGGACATCATTCGTACCAGCCCGAGCCAGGGCGAATACCGCTACGTCGATCGCGATGTCGTTGCGGGCACCACGTACTACTACCAGATCGATGCGGTCAGCCAGACCGGCGTCAAGAAGCGCCTGAGTCCGCCGCTTCCGAAGAAGACCGGCGGCACGGCCGCCAGCGCCGAACTCCCCGGCACCGGCAAGGCCGGCGGGTCGCGCGGACCTTGAGCGAACGGTGAAGGCATTGCCCGGCCGGTCGTGCAGATCGACCGGAGGAGCCTGCATCGCCTGTCCTGTCTACGTCGATTCGCGCCCTCCGGTCGGCGAGGCCCCGCGCCCTGGTGTCTGCGCACCGATCGTCACCGGCATATTCCCGTTGTCGCTGCGGGCGCTCCGGATCGACTGCGGACGCCGCACCGGACGGCGCGTCGAAGGCGCGATGCCGGGCATACCCGATCGGCTAGGAAGCCGGCGCCACCTGCGTGTCGGCGATGCGCGCGATGCGATAGACCGTCGCCGGCGGCAGGTTGCCCCAGACGCGGCCCAGCCGCCGGGCCTTCAGGCCGTGCCGTCGCAACACCGGCACAGGTATCGGACAACGCAAGCCATAGGTGAACTGGTACAGGCATGCCCCCGGCGCCAGCCAGTGGAAGAGGCCGGCCGTGATCGCCTCGACCGCGGCAGGCGTCATCGCGCGCAACGGCAGTCCACTGACGGCGGCGCCGACGCGGGCGTCGGGAAACAGGGCCAGTGTCGCGAGTCGCGTGGCATCCAGATGCAGCACCCGCGCCTGCGGAAAGCGGCGTCGCAACCGTTCGGCGAAGCAGGGTGCGGCCTCGACCAGGGTGAGCTGCGTGGGCGCCAGGCCACGCGCGAGCAGTGCCTGCGTGAAGACGCCGGTGCCGGGACCGAGCTCGATCACCGGGGCCTGCCCGGGTTCGATCTCGCTGCAGATCAGCCGCGCCAGCGCCGGCGAAGACGGGGCGATGGCGCCGACGCGCCGAGGATTGCGCAGCCAGCCGCGCAGGAAGGCCAGACCGTCGGACAGGCGGCCGCTCGCGCCGGTGGCGTCTGCGAGGCGGGATCGGGGAGAAAGCTCGGGCATCGTCGTCGGCGCTCGGTTGCGGAGCGCGCAGCTTCGGCCAGGCCTGTGAATCGGATATCAAGCCGCGTCGGGTGCGAGCGCGCCGCCGCCGAAGCGCAGCCCGAAACGGCGGTCCTGCCGCCCGTCAGCTCCGGCCGATCGGCTTGCGCAGCCGGCGCATCAGCGCGGCGAACGCCCCGCCGTTCTCATCCGCGTGGCGCGGCGAACGCGGCGTCCATTGCAGATAGCCGATCGCATCGAAGGCGTTGATCGTGTCGAACACCTCGCCCATCGCCGCGTCCGATGCGCGCGCGATGTCGTGGATCCGCTGCGGTTGCACCATCACCGAGGCGATGCGGAACTGGCGCGCATAGCCGCGGTCGATCTCCAGCCAGCGCTTGAGCAGGTAGGTGCCGCCGGGGTCCAGGTGCGGTGCCAGCCGGCCGTCCGAGCCGAGCAGCGCGCACAGCCACAGCAGGCGCTGGACCGGTTGGCCGGCACCGGCGGCCTGCAGCCGCGCCAGTCCGGCACTGGTCAGCGGGCGCCAATCGCCGCGCCGCAGCGGCTGCCGGCAGTAGGGCTCCAGGTCGCGCAGGCTGCCGCTGGCGTGGAAGACCTGGCTGCGCGGATCGACGATCAGCTCCGGCGCATCCGGCAATGCGATCGCCGAAGGACCGGCCAGCACGGAGCCGGTGAGGTACTCGCTCAGCCCATGCGTCCGCGCATCATCGGCCGACCGCGTGGAGGGAGCGCCTTGCGCGGCCGTGACCTGGCGATCGCGCAGGCGCGATCGCAATGCGTCCGGATCCTTCTGGGCCGGTCCGACGGGACCGGCATCGCGCGGACGTGCTGCCGGCGCGATCGAGGTGTCCTGGTCCAGCCGGCCGGCCGGAGGGCGCGGCGCGGGGTCGGCCTCGGGATGGACGCGCAGCAGTTCGTCGAGCCCGGACTGGAACGCCGGCGGGGCGGCGGCCGCCAGGGGCGCCGGCAAGGCCGAGTCGGTCGGTGTGTCGCCGAGATCGCCGAAGTAGAAATCCTGGTGGCGGGGCGCCACGACCGGGGACGGCTGTGACTGCGCCGCCACCTGATGCAGCAGGGCCACCAGTGCGTCGAGCTTCAACGGCTTGTGCAACACGGGGTCCTCGCCTTCGGGAACCCCGTTGCCGCCATCGAGCAGCGCGCAGCGGATGCCCTGCACGCGGGCGCGTGAGCGCGCCATCAGGCCGGCGAAGCTGGCCGGGTCGACGACGACCAGGTCCGCCTCGCTCTCGGTGCCCCAGCGCCACGGCATCTTCAGCGAGGACTCGGCCTTGCGGACCAGCAGGCGCAGGTGGGCAGCGTCCTCGTCGCTCAGCCCTACGACCGCGATTGTCTTCATGCCGTCCTCCGTCGACGCGTCCGCCTCGTGGCGAGCCCCGGCCCGGATCGGCCAGCGGCACGCCCGGACGGGGCCGCAGAGCGGCCGGGCAGAGGATACCGCGGACGATGGCTGCGCGCCGTGCGGTCCGCTCGCCCGTTCAGCCGCTGCGTGCGCGCTTGGGCTTGAGCATCGTGCCGGTGCAGCCGCGCTTGCCGCAGTGGCAGGCCCAGATCCGCTTCAGGCGCTCGGTGATGCGCCCATCGATGGTGATGCCGTAGTCGTAGCTCAGTTCCTCGCCGGCCCGGATCGACCGCAGCGTACGGATGACGACGCGGTCGGCGCGCCGATCGCGGCCGGGGGCCTCTTCCACCACCGCCTGGCAGTTGGGCTTGCAACTGGTGTTGATCCAGCGCGCGACATTGCCGTCCACGTTGGCGTCGATCACGTAGCGATCGTTGAGGATGAACAGGAACGTGTGGCCGTCCTCGGCGGTGTCGCCGTAGAGCTTGTCGGCCTGCGCATGGGTGAGGCGGCGGCCGCGGTACTCGATCAGGTCGATGTCGGCGGGAAGGTCGGTGGCGGCGAAGACGCCGTTGCCGTGGATCGGCGAGCGGCGGCGGATGATTTTTCTGGACATTCGGCTCGAGCAGGGGCGCGTTGGATAGGGGCACCATCATAGCGTGATGTGCCAGAGCACCGATCTTGCACGTTCCCTGGTTGTCGATCTCTGCACGGACTCGCGCCGGCGCGGGGTCCTCGGCCGCGCGTCTTGCTTGAACGCGGATGCGCCATGCCGCGACGATTCGATCCGTGAAAGCGCCAGGCGATAGAATCCGCGCTTCCAACGGTCAAGGGCAGGGGAGTCATGGGACGCAGCACGCCGTCGCACATTCACACATGGGCTTTGGCGAGCCTGGCGATGGCGGCCCCGGTTGCCATTGCGCAGCAGCCAGGCATCGCCTGGGAAACGCGTTTCGATCCGGTGCAGGCGCTGACCACGGGTTGGATGTTCGAGTACGGCCCAGTGGCTTCGTTCGAGCCACCGTCGGCATTGGCCGCCGGACCTGACGGCGGCTACTACTTCTTTGCGCGCGACACCCAGGGAACACCGGTGCTGTCGTTGATGTCCGGCCCCGATGATACCGTCGTCCATCAACGCACCGTTGGTGGCACCTGGCTCGGCAGGTATGGCGATGCGATCAGTGGCCGATCGTTGGCGGACGGGGGCGCCCTGGTCCTCCGCCAGGGCATTGCGCGGTTCTCCGCAGATGGCCGCCTGCTGTGGTCTCGGCATGTCGATACGGAGCGGCATCATCCTGCCAGGGTCGGCGTTTTCGGCAACGGCGATCTGATCCTGACGGAGAATCAGGACATCCGCGGACTGGCCGACACCTGGTCCGTTTCCAGGGTCGACAGGTTCACCGGGGCCGTGCTGGATGTACGCGATTTCTCGCTGCTTCCCACGTACGCCTGCGCGGGTATCCCGCTGGGCGCGGACGAGGCAGACAACGTCTACGTGACGGCCTTGTGTCGCTCGGAGAACTACACCTTCCATCAGCGCCTGCTCAAGCTCGGGCCGGACCTGACACCCCTCTGGACGAAACAGTTGTCGATCGGCAATACCGATACCGATTGGCTACCGAACGTCAACCTCGTCGATGCGCAGGGCGTCGTACTGGAGCGGTTCGGAACGACGGGCCTGCGCGAGCTGGTCAAGCTCAGGAGCGACACCGGCGCCGTCGTCTGGAGCCGCCCGGGCAACTGGTTCGCGTTGGAAACCGACGGCAGCACCCGGTGGGTGGGATACGTCGTCGAGGGCTCGGAACAGCGCTTGGAATGCCTCGATGCGGCTACCGGAGCGGTGGTCTGGTCACGCCTCCTGGATCTGCAGGGCCTGCCGCGTGTCGAAGTCGCCGGTGCGCAGGTGTTCCTGGCGGGTGTCGACAATGCGCAATCGCGAGGGTTCGTCGAGCGCCTCTCGATCGACGATGGCACGACCGTCTGGCGCCGCGAGCTCGAAGGCACTGCTCCGGGGCTCACACTCCGCCCCCGGGATGTTCTGGTGTCCGGCGATGTCATACGCGTGGCGGGCGCGAACTGCGTTACGGAGTCGTCCTGTACCAGCGGAGTCATGCGGCTGGACCGCGCTACCGGAAACGTACAGGCGGCCAAGTACCCGGCGCTGCCGCAGACGGCAAGCAGCGACGCCGTGCAGGATGGCGAGGAATGGCTGGTGGCGTCGCTGGAGGATGCGGATGAGGGGACGCAGATCCGCGTCAAGCGCTTCGACCAGGAAGGCGCCATTCTCTGGCAAGCCGTGTTTCCGGTAGAAGCCCCGCGCGGCGGCTATCAGTGGGGTCGTGTCCGGCGTGCATCCGACGGCGACCTGCTGCTCGTTGCAGGCGGCGGCACGTGTTGTGGCTATCTGGCGAGATACTCCGCCGATGGCGCGACGTTGCGTTGGCATCGGCCTCTGGTTGAGGGAAGCAGGCAGCCCGGTCAAGTCGGTTTCGACCTGGACGCAGTGGGAGACATCATCGTTACGGTCACTTCCAATAACGGCATGGGGGTGTACCAGCGTTGGATCGAGAAGCTTGACGGGGCGACGGGTGTTTCTGGCTGGAGAAGGGCGCTTCCGACCGAACTGGGAGATTCTGGCGCACCGGCTTTCTGGCTGGTCGGCAACGATGTTTTCTCGTTCGAGGTTCCACGGTACCCCCGGTGCGCATTGCTGCTCTCGGGTACCGACGGTTCGGAGCGCTGGCGCGATGACTGCAGTTTCCGCGGTGTCTTTCTCGCGGCGGCGGACGGTGACATCTACCTGTGGACCGCGGATGGCTTGATTTCGGCGGTTTCGGCGACGGACGGTTCGGTGCGCTGGAGCCGTGCTTTCACGGAAGCGGGGGGCGGCCACCGGCTCGTCTCCGGGCGCATCGGCGATGACGGCGACCTCTACGTGGGCGGTTCACGCCTGGATCTGTCCGGCCGGACCGGCCTGTTGATGCGGCTGGACCGGCAGTCAGGCGCGCCGATGTGGGTCAACCGCTTCGATGGTCCAGTGGGTGCACCACGCGCCGAAACCACGGTCCAGGAGATTGCTGAAGGTGTTGTCCTCGCGACGCAGTCGGATGGTGCGCGGACGTTCCTGACCCGTTTCGATTCGACGACCGGGATCTTCCTCGACGGCAGGGTGCTTGCCGTTGCTTCGACGCTGGACGAGGCCGTGGCTACCGACAGGACTTCGTGGGGACCACGCATCGCCGGTGGCGACCGGTTCTCGTCCGGCGAAGCCTATCGCCCAGGCCATGCGGCCGGCCCCTGGATTGGTCGGCTCACCGCACCGGAGCGCGGCAATCCCGGTGGGCTCGCCGTTTCCCTTGCCGCCTTGCCGGAGAGAGTCGAGCCTGGTGCGTCGTTCACGCTTTCCGCAACGGTCGCCTACAGTGGCGGACAAGCGGTCGCCGATGCGATGGCGTTCGTGCATATGGGCCGTCCCGCAGCGCCGGGTCTGTTCGCCGACCGCTTGGGCGTATCGGACCTGACCTGTGAAATCGTGGGGGGAGGACTCTGTACCGCGACGCGGACACCGGGTGGGATCCGTGCGCATCTGGATCTGGAGCCGGGTGCCTCGGCGCATCTGACGGCTACGGCACGGGTGCTGGCGCCTGGCGCTGTCTCCATCATTGCAGAGGCGTATGCGCCTTACGGGTGGTTCGAAACCCAACTGCTCGACAACGTTGCCACGGAGTTGCTGGTGACCGATCGGCTTCTTTATGCGGATTTCGATTGACCCGTTCGTCGCGCCTCAGCGCGCAACCATCTTCCGGTGCGCGTGGATCGACATCAGCACGCCGAAGCCGGCCAGCAGCGAGACGGCCGAGGTGCCGCCGTAGCTCATCAGCGGCAGCGGCACGCCGACCACCGGCAGCACGCCGCTGATCATGCCGCCGTTGACGATCACGTAGACGCAGAACGCCAGGCTGATCGCGCCGGCCAGCAGGCGCGAGTAGGTGTCCTTGGCGTTGGCGGCGATCCACAGGCTGCGGCCGATGATGAACAGGTACAGGGCCAGCAGCAGCACGACGCCGACCAGGCCGAACTCCTCCGAATACAGCGAGAAGACGAAGTCGGTGGTGTGCTCGGGCAGGAAGTCCAGCTGGGATTGCGTGCCGCGGTGCCAGCCCTTGCCCCAGAGGCCGCCGGAGCCGACGGCGATCTTGGACTGGATGATGTGCCAGCCCAGGCCCAGCGGGTCGGAGTCGGGGTCGAGCAGCATGCGCACGCGGTTGCGCTGGTATTCGTGCATGAACACCCAGGCGACCGGCGCGGCGGCGGCGACGGTGCCGCCGATCAAGCCGATGCGCCACCACGACAGTCCCGCCAGGAAGATGCCGAACAGGCCGCTGGCGACGATCAGCAGGGCGGTGCCGAGGTCGGGCTGCTCGGCGATCAGGCCGGCGGGAATGGCGATCAGCACGACGGCGCCGGCCAGGGTCGTCCAGTCCGGCGGCAGCGGCCGCCGGTTGAGGTACCAGGCCATCATCATCGGCATCGTCAGCTTGAGCAGTTCGGACGGCTGGAAGCGGACGAAGCCGAAGTCGAGCCAGCGGTGCGCGCCGCGACCTTCGCCGAGCAGCGCGACCAGGACCAGCAGCCCGAGGCTGCCGCCGTAGAGCCAGGGCGTCCAGTTGCGCAAGGTGCTCGGCGGGATCCGTGAGATCAGCAGCATCAGCGCGGCGCCGAGTGCGAAGCGGACGGATTGGTTGACGACCAGGCGCGGATCGGCGCTGTAGAGCGTGGCCAGGCCGATCGCGCCGAGCAGGGCGATCGCGCCGAGCAGCGGATAGTCCAGGCGCGGGCGATGCTGCAGCCGCCACAGCCAGCGGCGGGTGGCGTGGCGCAGGGCGGCGATCACGGCGCGGCGGCTCCGCTGGCGATGGCGGGAACGGCATCGGGCTGCAGCCAGGCGTCGAGGACGCGCCGCGCCAGCGGCGCGGCATCGGCCGAACCACTGGCGGCGAATTCCAGGACCAGGCCGAGTGCGATGCGCGGCTCGTCGGCCGGGGCGAACGCCACGAACAACGCCTTGTACTTCTGCCGGGCATCGAGTGCCGACAGGGCCTGCTCGTTCGTTTCGGTGCGCGAGAAGCGTTGCGCGGTGCCGGTCTTGCCGGCGATCACGTAGGTGGCGCCTTCGGCGACACGCCGGGCGGTGCCGGTGGGGCCGTTGACGACGGCGATCATGCCCTGCTCGACGATGGCCCAGTTGGCCGGGTCGCGGATCATCGACGGCGGGGCCGGCGGCTGCTCGACATCGGCGATCGGCGCATTGAAGCTGTCCTGCGTCGCCTTGAGCAGGTGCGGCCGGTGTGCGACACCGCGGGCGGCGAGCGTGGCGGTGGCGTAGGCGAGCTGGATCGGTGTGGCGGTCCAGTAGCCCTGGCCGATGCCGGCGATGACCGTTTCGCCCGGGAACCAGGGCTGGTTCTGGGCGCCGCGCTTCCATTCGCGCGACGGCAGGATGCCGCGCCCTTCGCCGGCCAGGTCGATACCGGTCGGCGCACCGAAGCCGAATTGCCCGAGGTACTGCGACATGCGGTCAATGCCGAGGTCCAGCGCCAGCGAATAGAAGTAGGTGTTGACCGACTGCGCCAGCGC